>NZ_JBEYIX010000011.1:59194-135112 GCF_040636055.1 Micromonospora sp. NPDC006766
GCAGCCCGTGCCGGCCAGCCGACCGGTGCCGGCTCAGCCCGTGCCGGCCAGCCGACCGGTGCCGGCTCAGCCCGTGCCGGCCAGCCGACCGGTGCCGGCTCAGCCCGTGCCGGCCAGCCGACCGGTGCCGGTGGAGCCGGTGTCGGTCAGCCGGCTGCTGGCCGCGCCCCCGCCGCCGGTCGAGCTGCGTGTGCCCGCCGTCCATCCGCCCGCTGACAACGCCCAGCCGGCCGTCGAAACCGAACTGTCCGATCCCGGCGATCTGGCGGCCGACACCGTCCAGCGGGCCGTCGAAACCGGACTGTCCGATCCCGGCGACCCGGCGGCCGACATCGCTCGGCGGGCCCTCGACACCGATGCGATCGGCTCCGGTGACGCGCCGCAGGCACCGACTCTGGGCCAGGACAATTCGATGCCGACGTCGGCCGAGGCCGGCGGCCCGAACGAGGCGCGGCCCGAGCCACCGCCCGTGGGGCTCGCCGGGCCGGCCGCCGGCATCGGGTGGTCCGCGCCGGACCTGCCCGTGCAGCGGCTCGCGGCGAACGCTCCCAGGCCGCACCGTCGGCTCGGTCTGGGCGAACCCATCGTCTCGCCGCTGCTCCCGCCGCCCGAGGCCCCGGCGCCGGCCACCCGCGACTCCCCCGGTCCGCCCGTCGCCCCGCCCGTGCAACGTCTCCCGGCCGGGGACGACAGCCCGGCCCTGGTTCACCGGCCATCGAGCGGAGCCGCCGAGCTGGCCGCCGCCGAGCCCGACGCCGGCCAGCAGCACAACGGCGGTGCTCCGGCGGAAGCCACGACTGAGGGCGGCCAGGCCGGGCTGCTCGGCGAGGTCGTCGTCTCCCGCCTCGCCGCCGATGTTCCCGCCGTCGACCCCGCACGGCCACACGGCGAGTTCGAGTCCGCCGGGCCGCTGGTCGGTGACCTGCCGCTCACCGGCACGACAGCCGGGCGTACGCCCGAGGGCGACACCCTGCGGTCGGGCATTGTCACGGCGTCGGACGGTAACCCGGACAGTGGCCGTGCGGCGGACATCCCCGGTGCCCGAGGCGCGGACCCGACCGGCGATCCGGGGACGGACGGTCCCGGCCTGCCGGTGGTG
Source organism: Micromonospora sp. NPDC006766 (assembly GCF_040636055.1). Taxonomy (NCBI): domain Bacteria; kingdom Bacillati; phylum Actinomycetota; class Actinomycetes; order Micromonosporales; family Micromonosporaceae; genus Micromonospora; species Micromonospora sp. NPDC006766. The sequence goes on from NZ_JBEYIX010000011.1 coordinate 60,294, forward strand.
TCCCGCCTGCCGGCACCGGCGACCGGGCACCATCCGGCAGCGGTGCCGCCGATCGAGCCAACCGGCAGCGGAACCGGCCATTCGGTCGCCGCAGCCGACCCCATCGCGGGCGACGGGGACGGCACGGCCGACCTGGTCGGCGGGTACGGCGACAATCCGGACGCCCACGGGGCCTCGGCGGGCGGGGACGAGGGGCCCGCTCCCCCGCCCCTGGTCGTGGCGCGGCTGGTCGGCGACCGCCCGATACGGCCACTGACCGGAGACCTGCCCGTCGCGCCCGCGCCGACCGGCCCGAGCGTGCAGCGGGTGACCTGGCCGCGCGACGAGACGCCAGTACCGGCTGCCGCCGCGCCGGTCGCCATAGCCGAGCCGCACCCGTCGTGGCCGGGCCCGCGCGCGGACTCACCCGAGTTGACCACCGGCCCGGCTGTCGTGGCCGGTAGTGACAGGCCCGCGCCGGTCCAGCGCTGGGTGGGGGCACTGCCCACGCAGTCAGCCGGCGTGGGCGGGCTCGACCCGCGAACCGACGCGGGTGGGGACCCGCCGACCGGTGCGAGCGGGCTCGGTGCGACACCCGGCGCGGGCGGGGGCGCGCCGTTGGCGTACCTCGGTGGGTTGCCGGAACCGGCGGCGATCGCGCCGGGCCGGGAACCGCCCGGCCCCGTCGTGCAGCGGGCCGAGTCTGACGACGCGCCGCCGCCGGCCGACGCACCGGGCCCGCCGCCGGCCGACGTGCCCGGTCCGCCCACGGCCGTTGCACCGCCACCGGCCGGTGAGCCGACGCCGGCGGGCGGGCCGGCGGCCCCGGGCACGCCGGGGAGCGCGGCGGGCGGGCTGGAGCCGGAGGAGCTGCTGAAGAAGCTGTACGACCCGCTGCTGCGCCGGTTGAAGACCGAGCTGCGCCTCGACCGGGAGCGGCACGGGGTGCTCGGTGGGCCGGGGTGATGAACGGAACCACAGCCAGCAGCCGCGCCGACCAGGGAGGGATGGGATGGCCAAGGACGAGGTCGCCGTCGCGATCGCCTTCGTCGTGAAGATCGACGATCAGGATCTCGGCGCGTTCAACACCTGCGACGGGTTGGGCTGCGAGGTGGTCGTCGAGCAGCGGGAGGAGGGCGGCAACAACGGGCACATCTGGCAGCTGCCCACCCGGATGAAGTTCTCCAACGTCAAGCTTTCCCGACCGGTCACGGCGGACAGCGCCAAGCTGATGCGCTGGTTCTCCGGCATGGCCAGCGGGATCACCCGCAAGACCGCGACCATCGAGGCGCGCACCCTGGAGGGCACGGTGATCGCCCGGTGGGGCCTGCTGGACGTCATTCCGGTGCGCTGGACCGGGCCGCAGCTGAGCCCGGACAACCCGAAGGTCGCGGTGGAGACGCTGGAGCTGGCCCACCACGGCTTCTTCGGCCCCGGGACCGGGGGGTGAGGGCGTGAGCGCCTCCCCGGTCACGTTCACCGCCGCCGGCAGCCCCGCCGGCTCGGGCGGCGGGGCCCCGCCGCAGTTGACGCACGCGTACCTGCAGCTGCACGAGCCGCCCCGCAACGGCGGCACCGCCTCCCCCGGGCCGGAGCTGGGTCGCATCCCGTTCCAGTTCAACCCGAAGGAGCTGGCGCTGACGAAGACCGCCAAATGGAAGCGGGACGCGCAGCGCAACGCCCAGAAGAGCGGCGTGCCGGAGTTCACCGGTGCGGACCCGTGCAAGCTGTCCCTGGAGATGTTTTTCGACGCCACCGACACGATGGACAGCTCGGTGGTGAAGCGGGTCGAGGAGCTGTTCGCGTGCTGCGTGCCGACCGACGCCAGCCGGCAGCAGAAGAAGGGCTCGCCGCCGTGGGTGGTGTTCCACTGGGGCGGCATGGTCGGCTTCCCCTCCTTCGTGGCCAGCGTCAGCGCCAAATACACGTTGTTCACCCCGGGCGGCACGCCGGTGCGGGCGCTGTGCACGGTCGCGCTGGAGGAGATCTCCGGCGAGCAGCCGGGGCAGAACCCGACCTCGGGGGCGTTGGCCGCGCGGGACATCCACGTCGTCGTCGCCGGGGACACCCTGCACTCGGTGGCCTACCGCGCGTACGGGCGGTCGGGGCTCTGGCGGCGGATCGCCGAGGCCAACGACATCGACGACCCGATGCGGCTGCGCCCCGGCACCGCCCTGCTGGTGCCCGCCCCGGAGGAGCTGACCGGCCCGGACGGTGCCCGTGGCCAATGAGCAGTTCGCCAACGCCCTCCTCGTCGAGGTGGGCGGCAGCCCGCTGCCCGCGCAGGTCGCGTCGCTGCTGACGTACGCGGCGGTGGACGACAGCCGTAACCTGCCCGACCGGTTCGTGCTGCGCTACCGGGACCCGGACCGGACGGTGTTGGCCAAGGGCGGGTTCGCCATCGGCGCCCCGGTGCGGCTGAGCGTGCAGACGTCCGACCCGGGCGGTCCCGCGCCGCTGCTCACCGGCGAGGTCACCGCCCTGGAGTACGAGTTGGACGGCACCGGCTCGTTCACGGAGGTACGCGGCCTGGACCTGGCGCACCGACTGCTGCGGGGGCGGCGGGTGGCCGCGTACCCGGGGATGAGCGTGCCAGACATCGTGCGGAAGGTGGCCCAGCGGGCCGGGTTGAAGGCGGGCCGGATCGACCCGGTGACCGGTGTCGGCGGCGGGCCGGAGGCGCAGCTGAGCCAGGACAACGTCAGCGACTGGGCGTTCCTGCACCGGCTCGCGGAGCTGGTCGGCGCGCAGGTGCTGGTGCTGGACGGGGAGCTGCACCTGCGGATGCCCGAGCCGCCGGCCGGGGCGCCGGACCCGTCCGCGCGGGCCAGCCAGGATCCGCTGGTGCTGGAGGTGAACCGGAACCTGGTCGCCCTGCGAGCTGGGGTCACCGCCACCGCGCAGGTGCCGGAGGTGGGGGCGCGCGGCTGGGATCCGGCCACCAAGCGGGCGGTCAGCGCCACCGCGAGGCCGAGGGTGCCGGGCGCGGAGGGCGTCGGCGTGGACCCGGCCGCGCTGGGCGAGCAGATGGGCGGCCCGCCGTACCTGGTTGCGGATCCGACGCTAGGTTCGGACGCCGCGGTCCGGGCGGTGGCCGGGGCGCTCGCCGGCGACCTGGGCGGCGGCTGCGCCGAGATCGAGGGGGTGGCGAAGGGCAACGCCCGGCTGCGCGCGGGCGCGGCGGTGGCGTTGGCGAACGTCGGCGAGCCCTTCCAGGGCAGGTACGTGCTGACGAGCACCCGGCACGTGTTCAGCGAGCAGGCCGGCTACACCACGGCGTTCACCGTCTCCGGCCGCTCGGACCGTTCGCTGTACGGGTTGACCGCGGGCGCGGGACGCGCGGAGCGGGCCGGCGACGGGCTGGTTCCGGCGGTGGTCAGCGACGTGAAGGATCCGGAGCGGCTGGGCCGGGTCCGGCTCACCCTGCCGTGGCTGGACGAGACGTACACCACCGGCTGGGCGCGGGTGGTGCAGCCGGGGGCGGGCGCGGACCGGGGGGCGGTGCTGCTGCCGGAGGTGGGCGACGAGGTGCTAGTCGGGTTCACCGGCGGCAACCTGGACGCCGCGTACGTCCTGGGTGGGCTGCACAACGGCACCGATGCGCCGCCCAAGCTGGACACCGACCCGGTGGACGGCAGCAGCGGCCGGATCGCCGCGCGGGCGCTGGTGTCCCGCACCGGCCACCGTCTCGAGCTGTTGGAGGCCGGCAGCGGCCCCGACGGGGTGCTGCTGGCCACGGGGGACCGGAGGTTCACCCTGCGGCTGGACCGCGCCGGCGGGCAGGTGGAGATCGTCAGCGACGGGAAGGTGAGCGTCCGGGCGCAGAACGGGATCAGCCTGGACGCCGGTTCCGGGCCGTTGGAGCTGGCCGGGCAGCAGGTCACGGTCTCGGCGAAGGGCGATGTCGGGATCGAGGCACAGGGCCGGGTGGGCGTACGCGGCTCGGCCGGCGCGTCCGTGGAGGGTGCGACGGTGAAGGTCGCCGGGCAGGGCGGGGCGGAGCTGACCGCCGGCGGCCCGGTGACCGTGCGCGGCGCTGTCGTCCGGATCAACTGAGGTCAACCGAAGGAGGCTGCCGTGCCACCAGCCGCTCGCGTCGGCGACCCGACCGCCCACCCGGGTGCGGTCGGCGGTCCCGGGGTGCCCACCGTGCTGATCGGCGGGCAGCCCGCCGCGACGGTGGGCACCCTGCACGCCTGCTCGTTCCCGGGCATCCCGCCGCACCCGCCGTCGGTCCTGCTGCCGCCCGGCTGCCCGACGGTGCTCATCGGCGGCCAACCCGCCGCCCGCCTCGGTGACCTCGCCGGTTGCGGGGCGCCGATCATCGCCGGCTGCCCGACCGTGCTGATCGGCGGTTGAGGGCGATGGTCGCGGATTTTGTCGGCGCCGGGTGGGCGTTTCCGCTGCGGACGGGCCCGACCGGCGGGATCGCGCTGGTGCGCGGGGACCGCGAGGTGGTGGAGAGCATCCGGCTGATCCTCGCCACCGCGCCCGGCGAGCGGCCGGGCCGCCCCGAGTTCGGGTGTGCGATCCACGAGCTGGCGTTCGCCCCCGCCGACCCGTCCACCGCCGGTCAGGTGGCGTACCAGGTGCGCCTGGCGTTGGAGCGGTGGGAGCCGCGCATCGAGCTGGACGATGTGCTGGTCGACTTCGCCAACGCCGCCGACGGGGAGCTGCACATCGACATCCGCTACCGGCTACGCCAGGACAACGACCCGCGCAACCTGGTCTTCCCGTTCTACGTCATTCCCGCGCACGACCCCGGAGCCCCATGATGGCCCTGCCCGCGCCTCACCTCGACGACCGCCGCTTCCAGGATCTGGTGGACGACGCGAAACGCCTGGTGCAGCGGCGCTGCCCGGAGTGGACCGACCACAACGTCTCCGACCCGGGGGTGACCCTGATCGAGACGTTCGCATACCTGGTCGACCAGCTGCTCTACCGGCTCAACCGGGTGCCGGACCGGCATTACGTGAAGTTCCTCGACCTGCTCGGCGTCACCCCGTTCCCGCCGGCCGTGGCCTCGACGGACGTGACGTTCTGGCTGTCCGCGCCGCGCGACGCGCCGGTGGTCGTGCCGGCGGGCACGCACGTGGCGACGGTGCGGGCGGAGAACGTCGAGCCGGTCACGTTCGAGACGCTGCGCGAGCTGACCGTGCCGCCGTGCCGGCTGGTACGGGTGGTGACCGTGCCGGCCGGGGGCCAGCCGACGGATCGCACGGGCGACCTGGGCGGCGCGGACCGGGTGCCGGCGTTCGCCGACCCGCCGGCGGCCGGCGACGCCGTGCTGTTCGGTCTGGACGGTCCGGTGCCCGGCTGCGCGGTGCTGCTCACCATGGACTGGGCGGTCGCCGGGCGCGGTGTGGACCCGACGAATCCGCCGCTGGCCTGGGAGGCGTGGACGGACGGTGGCTGGGCGGAGTGCGCGGTGGAGCGGGACACCACGGGTGCGCTGAACCGGGCCGGTGAGGTGGTGCTGCACGTGCCGGCGGGCCACGTCGCGTCGGCGGTGGCCCGCCACCGCGCCGGCTGGTTGCGTTGTCGGCTGCGCGAGCCCGCCCCCGGGCAGCCGTTCTTCCACGCTCCGCCCCGGTTGGGTAGGGCCGAGGCGGCCACCATCGGCGGGACGGTGGCGGCCTGCCACGCGGAGCTGATCGCCGGGGAAACCCTGGGCGCGTCGGAGGGGGTGCCCGGCCAGCGGTTCACAGTGCAGCGGGCGCCGATCGTGGCCGCCGACGGCACGGTCGAGATCGAAGTGGGCACCGCCGAGGGGTGGCAGACGTGGCGGGAGGTGGCCAGCTTCGCCGATTCCGGGCCCGAGGACCGGCACGTGTGCGTGGACCGGGCCGGCGGGGAGGTCAGCTTCGGGCCCGCTGTGCGACAGCCCGACGGCACGGTACGCCGGTACGGGGCGGTGCCGCCGAAGGGTGCGGCGATCCGGATTCCGGCGTACCGGACCGGTGGCGGGCGGCCGGGCAACGTGGCCGCCCGCACGCTGACCGTGCTGCGTGACCCGGTGCCGTTCGTGTCGACCGTGACCAACCGGGCGGCGGCGACGGGTGGGGTGGACGGCGAGTCGCTGGCCGAGACGTCGGTGCGGGGGCCGCTGACACTGCGGACCCGGGAGCGGGCGGTCACCGCCGACGACTACGAGCAGCTCGCCCGACAGGCCGCGCCGGAGGCGCTGCGGGTGCGGTGCGTGCCGGCCGGTGACGGCTCGACGGCGGTGCGGGTGCTGGTCGTGCCCGCGCTGGGCGAGCACGCGGACGCGGACGACGACGCGGCCCGGTTCGCCGCGCTGCGGCCCCGAGAGGAGACCCTCGAACGGATCCGGGCGTTTCTCGACGAGCGCCGCTGCGTGGGTGCCCGGGTGCTGGTGGAGCCGCCCTTCTATCAGGGGGTGACGGTGGTCGCCCAGGTCCGGGCCCGGTCCCGGGGCGGCGGGTCGGCCGCCGACCTGCGCCGCCGGGCGCTGCGCGCGCTCTACGACTACCTGGACCCGGTCCGCGGTGGCCCCGACGGCGCCGGATGGCCGTTCGGTCGGCCGGTCCAGTCGGGCGAGCTGCACGCGGTGTTGCAGCGCGTCAACGGGGTGGACCTGGTGGAGGACGTCCGGTTGTTCGGGGCGGATCCGACCACCGGGGAGCGGGGTGAGGCCGTGCAGCGCCTTGAGCTCGGCGTCAACGCGCTCGCCTTCTCGTACGGCCATCAGGTGCGGGTCACCGGCTGAGCCGAGGTCAGGAGGGGATCATGCGAGGTTCCGTACCGGGGCTGGTCAGCCCGCACCCGATCGGGCAGCAGCTGCCCGCGGTGTATCTGGAGGACGACTTCGCGCAGCGGTTCACCGCCGGGCTGGACGAGGTGCTGGCGCCGGTCCTGCTGACGCTCGACTGCCTCGACGCCTACTTCGACCTGGGGTTGGCCCCACCGGATTTCGTGGACTGGCTGGCCGGCTGGGTGGCCGCGCCCGTGGACGGGGACCGGCCGCCGGACGTACGCCGGGAGTTGGTCCGGCACGCCGTCGAGGTGCATCGCTGGCGCGGCACGGCCCGCGGTGTCGCGCTGGCGTTGCAGGTCGCGACCGGGGCGCGGGTGGAGGTCACCGACAGCGGTGGGGTGACCTGCTCGACGACGCCGACCGACGCGCCGCCGCCCGACGAGGCGCCGGAGGTTCGGGTGCGGGTCCACGGGGAGGTCGACGAGGTGCTGGTGCGCCAGGTTCTCGCGTCCGCCCTGCCGGCCCACGTTCGGCTGACCCTGGAGATCCAGCCATGATCATCTGCGCGGATTGTGGCGCGACGAACGGCGACGACGACCAGTTCTGCGGTACCTGCGGCGAATTCCTGCGCTGGGACGCGGGTGCCGGTACGCCGCCGACGCGGCCGGCCGATGCTGGCGAACGGCCGCGGACGGGCTCAGCCGACGAACGCCCGCCGGCTGTGGCCACCCGCGCGCCGGTCGACCCGGTGGCGGCCACCGGCGAGGCCGCCCCGGACGTGCCGCCCCGCCGGCCCGGCGACGGCCGCGACCCGGCCGACCCAGCCGGCGAGGACGCCCAGCCCGCTCCTCGCCAGCCCGGGTCGCCTGACCGGCGTGGGCAGCTGCCCGACGACCCGGCGCCGGTGGGACCGGTCGACTCCCCGTCCCGTTCGGCGGAGCCCCGACCGGTCTGCCCGGCCTGCGGCCGGGACAACGCCCCGGGCCGGCGGTTCTGCCGGTCGTGCGGGGCGCAACTGGCCACCCCGGGCGAGCCCGCGCCGCAGCGGGCCTGGTGGCAGCGGTGGTGGGAACGCTTGCGCCGCCGGGCGCCCCGCCGCCGTTCGCTGCGCGAGGAGCGCCGCGCCGTTCGGGCGGCCCGCCGCACCCTGCTGATCGTGCTCGCCGTCTGCCTGCTCGCGGTGCTGGCCGTCGTCGGGCCGCCCCTGGCGCGGCGGGCGGTGGAGGCGGTGCGGGACCGCACCCAGGACCCGGTGCCGCTGGTCCCGGCGTCGGTGACCGCGTCGTCGGCGGCGCCCGGTGCTGGGGCGGCCCGGTTGGTCGACGGGGCGAACAACCGCTACTGGGCGCCGAACGGGAACGCCGTTGACGCCTGGGTGGAGGGGCGGTTCGAAGAGCCCGTGCGGCTACTCACCGTGGTGATCACCCCCGGCGTCAGCCCACGGCGGCAGGCGTTCCTCGCTGCCGGGCGGCCCCGCGGCCTGACGGTGGTCACCGTCGACGCCGACGGGAAGCAGAAGAAGAGCGACATCGAACTGCGCGACGAGCCCGGGGAACAGCATTTCGACGTCGCGGCGTCGAACGTGGTGCGGATCAGGCTGGTGGTCCGCTCGACGTACGGGCCCGGGCTGATCCCGTCGGTCGCGATCGGGGAAGCGGAATTCTTCGGTCGACGCTGACCGGGGCGGGCGGCGGATCGGCCGCGACCAGGGACGGGTCCAGGCCGAGGGAGACGAGCACGTCGGCGTACCGGCGGCGGGCGTACTCGGCGGCGGCGGCGTTGCCCGCCCGCTCGTGCGCGGCGATCAGCAGCCGCCAGCCGGCGTCGTGGCACGGGTCGATCTCGACGCAGCGGGCAGCCATCGCCGCCGCCGACTCGGCCGGGCCGGCCTCGGGCCGGACGAACCCGTGCAGGGCGGCCTCGGCGAGCCGGGCGGCCGCATCCGCCGCCTGCCGGCGCAGCGCCTCCCGCTCGGCCACCACCCACTCCGCCGGGCCGTCCTCCGGCAGCAGTTCCCCGGTGTACGCGGCCACCGCCACCCGCAGGTCGTCCAGCGCCCGGAGATCGCGGGTGGACCCGTGCCGGAACGCCCGTTCCAGCGCCCGCCGAAACTGGGTGACGTCACACCACGCGTCCGCGGGCAGGGCCAGCAGGTACGCGTCCCCGTCGCGGTGCAGCAGCCGTGCCCCGTCGCCGGCGGGCAGGCGGGCGTCGAGGAATCGGCGCAGGCTGGACAGGGCGACGTGCAGGGTCCGGGTGGCCGTCGCCGGGTCGGTGTCCGGCCAGAGCGCGGTGAGGAGCCGGTCGCGGTGCACCGCGCGGCCGGCTTGCATGGCGAGGATCCGGGCCACCGCCCGGGCCCGGGGGCGCAGCGGTGACCAGTCCAGCGGCTCTCCGTGCAGGCAAACCTGGAAGCCGCCGAAGCAGCGTACGGTCAGCGGAGCGGTCTCCGGCGTGGCGGGCGACGGCCGGGCCTCCGGGGTGAGCCAGGCGGTCGCCGCCGCCCGGGGCAGCCCGGCCTGCTCGGCGGCGATGTGCACGGCGGCCTGCGCCCCTGCCCGGCCAGGTCCCGGGGGCACACCCCCGGCCAGGGCCAGGACCCGGGCACCGGGCACCCCGGCGGCCCGGGCGGTGCCCTCCGCCCGACGGACCTCGACCTCGGCGTCGGGCAGTCGGGCGCGCACGGCAGCCAGGGCGAGCAGGGACTGCGCCCAGGCGGCGAGCACCCCGCTGTCCACCTCGCGGGCCCGGTCGAGCAGCCGGCCCGCCTCCGCCGGCTCCGGCCCGCCTCGCAGCGAGCGGGCCAGCGCGGCGCAGCCGGCCGCGAGCAGCCCGCCCCACCGGTCCCCCAGCCGGTCGCACTCCTCCGCGACGGCGTCGGCCTCCTTGAGGTCGGTCTCCGTTCCGGCCAGGGCGGGCACCGCTCGGGCGAGCCGGGCCAGCCATGGCAGGCCCGCGCGGTCGGCGGCCAGGCCGGCGTCGGCGACCGCGGCGGGCGCCTGCGGGTCTCCGCCGGTCAACGCGACAGCGGCGCGCAGCAGCCGGCCGGCGTGGCCGACCAGGCCGGCGTCGGTGGGCGCCGGCCGGTCCAGGACGCGCAGCGCCTCGGCGACGTGGCCGGCCAACAGCAGCGCGCCCGCGCGGACCAGGGCGTCCTCGGCACCGGTCAGCCGCTCCGCCTCCCCGACGACGACCATCGGGTGCCGGCGGGTGGCGGTGCGCAGCCAGCCGGACCAGTGCCCGCGCCAGTGCGGGCCGTCGGGCAGCCAGGCCGTCACGTCGGCGCGCAGCGACCGGCACCGCGCCGCACCCGGCCCGCCGCCGAACATCTCCTCGGCGCGGCGCAACAGCGGCACCGCCGCCGCCAACTGCCCCTCGTTGATCCGGTGTTGGGCGTCGGCCAGCACCAGCCACGGGTCCTCGGCGATGAACCAGCCCGGCAGCAGGTCGGACCACGTCTCGAGGCCCCGCACGGCGACGGCGCTGCCGGCGGCGTCGAGCAGCCGGTGCACCTCGGGCCACTGCTGGGCCCGGGCGAAGCACCGAGCGGCCTCCAGAACTGCGCCCTCCTCGGCGAGCAGCCGCCCGGCGCGGGCGTGCCAGGCCCGAGCCTCGGCCTCCCCCAGCTCTTCGAGCAACGCCGTGGTCAGGTAGGCGCGCAACACCTCGTGGTACGCGAACGAGCGGCCACCGTCGTGGGAGACGGTGAACGCCTGCCGGCGTTCCAGCTCCTCCAACGCGGCCTGCGCGTCGCCGGAGCCCAGCAGCCGATCGCAGCGCTCGGCGGTGAGGACCTCGAACACGCAGGTGCGGACGAGGAACCGACGCAGGGACGGCGCCAGTTCCGCCAGGACCGTACGGGTGAGATAGTCCCGAGCCAGCACCGGGCGCATGGCCAGCGAGGCCACGGCGCGACGCCGGTCGGGCAACGGTTGGCCCCGGGTGGAGAGGTGGTAGAGCTGCAGGCCGGCCGCCCATCCCCCGAGTCGACGGGCCAGGGCCGCCACGTCGTCGGCGGGCAGCGGCTCCCGGTAGACGTCCCGCAGCAGCCGTTCGACCTCCCAGGCGCGGAAGCGCAGCTGTTCGGCGTCGATGACGACGCTGTCGGCGAACTCGTGCCGGGCCAGGATCAGCGACGGGGCGCGACGGGTGCCGATCAGCACCCGGATGCCCGCCCGGGTCAGGGCGAGCGCCCGGTCCAGCAGCGCGGACTCCCCCGGTGAACTCTCGATCAGGTGCAGGTCGTCGACGACCAGCAGCCCGTCGTCGCCGTCGGGCAGCGCCGCGTCCATCCGGCGGGACACCAGCGCCGGGTCCGCGTCCGACGGCACGGTACGCAACCAGCACACCGGCCCGGTCACGCTGGCCGCGTACTGGGCGAGCAGGGTGGTCTTGCCGGACCCGGCGGGGGCGACGACCAGGCCGAGCGCGTGCGGTTGCACGTTCAACGAGGCGATCAGCCTCGATCGTACGAGGCTCGGCGACTGATGGCGGGCGGACGGCATCACGCGCACCTTTCCCGAGGCCGACGTCCATCGGACCGGCCCCCGCGATCGGGACCCCGCTCATAGTAGCCAAACGAAACGTCGCATAGCGGTCCATGATCGGACACACGCCATCCCTTGTGGCCTCTCGCTACTCATCGCGCCACCGGGGGGTCGCGTGCCGCCACCTCGGGGTCGCGTCGATGTCGCCCGGCGTGCCAGGATAGGCGGCCGATCGCCGCTCGACGGGGGATGCTTTGCGCCAGTCAGCCACGACGCCAGGCGCCTTGCCGTTGCGGCCGATGACCATCGGCGAGCTGCTCGACGCCGCCACCACGCTGCTGCGTACCCGGGCCCGGGTGCTGCTCGGCATGGGTTTCCTGGTCGCCCTGCTCGAACAGGTCGTCCTGTTTCCGCTCCGCCAGGCCGCCGACGTGACCTACCTGGTCTTTCCGCACGAGCAACGGTGGGGCTGGTACGCGCTCCTGCTGCTGGTCGGGTTCGGCACCGAGATGGCCGGCATCGCCGCACTGGGCGCGGTCACCTCCGGCGCCGGGCCGCGGGCGCTGCTCGGCGCCGCCGCCCCGGCGCGACCGGTGCCGGTGGGCCGGGCCGCACTGCTCGCGCTGGGCATCGGCCTGTTCGCCACGGTGGCCGGCGCCACGGTGGTCGCCGGGCCGGTGGTCTTCCTGCTGCTCGGGCTGGCCATGCCCGCGCTGGTCATCGATCAGCTGGGGCCGGGGCGGGCGCTGCTGCGGTCGCTGTCGCTGTCGGTTCGGCGCGGGTTGCGGGCCGGTTGGGTCCGGCTGCTCGGCTACCTGTCCTGGCTGTTCATCCGGCTGGCCACCGGCGTGGCCGGGTGGGCCGCCCTCGGCCTGTTCCTGAACACCGGCACCGCCGAGCGGGATCATCTCGCCACCGGGGCGGCCTGGCTGATGGTCAACACCCTCGCGTACCCGACGCTGGCCTGCTTGGACACCGTGCTCCACCTGGATCTGCGGATGCGTACCGAAGGACTGGATCTGGGTCTGCGGCGGGCGCTGAGCCGCCGGGTCTCCTGCGATGCCGCGCTGGTGGTGCCGCGGTGACCGCCCGCTGGTGGAACGAGTTCATCGCCCGCCTGGCCGACGTCGTGCCCGGCGGGGTGCCGATGCTGGTGATCCTGTCGTTCCTGGCCACCCTGCTGGTCGCCGCGCTGTGGTATTGGTGGCCAGCCTGGCTGCCGACCCGCCGCTCAGGTCGGAGCCGGCGCGGCCGCAACCGCGACCGGAAGCGGCCCGGCCGGCGATCGGGCCGACGCCGGTTCCGGTTGGGCCGGCTGCGGTTCCGGTTCCGGTGGCCATGGCGCCGGCGGCGGACCGCGCCCACGCACACTCCTGAGTTGGCCGAGGAACAGTTGCCGGATCTGCCGGCGGCCGTGCTGGAGCTCAGCGCCGACCAGTTGGCCGCCGCGGGGCGCTTCAAGGAAGCGGTCCGCGAACGGCTGCGTGCCATGGTGCGGGACCTGATCGAACGGCAGGTGATCGCCACAGTCCCCGGCTGGACGGTCACCGAACTGGCCTCGGCGGCCGGCCGGGCCCACCCGCCGGTCGCCACGCCGCTGCGCGCCGCGTCCGGCCTGTTCTCCGAGATCTGGTACGGCCTCCGCCCGGCCACCGTCGAGGACGACGGCGCGATGCGCGGCTGGGCGGAGCAGGTCCGCGCTCTCCTCGACGCCGAACCGGCCGCCCGGCAGCCCGGCGAGCCGGCCGGCCCGTCTCCCGCGGAGGTCAGCCGGTGACCACCCCCGCCCCGGCCGCTACGGCCACGCCCCTCACCGACCGGCCGACGCGCCCGCGACGGCCCCGCCGCTGGCACCGCCTGGCCATCCCGTTCGGCCTGCTGGTGCTGCTCTACCTGGTGACCGGCGTCGCCCACAGCGTGGAGGAACCCGACCTCGGCGATCCGGGCACCCTCTCCCCCACCGGCACCGGCCGGGACGGATCCAGCCGGCTTGCCGGGCTGCTCGCGGAGCGGGGTGTCACGGTGCGCCGCGCGACCAGTTCGGCCCAGGCCCGGGAACTACTGGCCGGCGGCAAACCGACCACCGTGTTCGTGCCGGCCCCGGATCTGGTCGACCCGCGGTTCCTGGTCGACCTGACCGAGAACCGGCACCGGGTGGTGCTGGTCCGTCCCGGGCTCAAGGCCTCGATGTTCACCGGCTTCTACCCCGGATATCCACGTTGGGCGACTGACACCGTCGACCCGGACTGCTCCGCCCAGGTCGCCCGGACGGCCGGCGCGGCAGCGGTGTTCCGGTCCTTCTACGAGGGGGCCGAGGGCGAGACGTACAGCTGCTACCACGGGGGCCTGGTCGCGATGTCCACCGGCAGCGGGGAACTGATCGCGGTCGGTTCGACGGACCCGTTCCGCAACGGCCGGATCGGCGAGACGGGCAACGCCGCTCTCGCCACCGGCCTGCTGTCCGCAACCGACCAGGTGGTCTGGGTGGACGTGCACGTCCGGGAACCGGTTCCGCTCAAGGCGCCGCCGCTGCCCCACTACCGGCAGCCGCACCGCTCCGGCGACGAGGGCGACTCGCTGCTGTCGGCGTTCCCGCCGGTGCTGCCGGCCGGGCTGGTGCTGCTGGCCGCCCTCGGCCTACTGATCGTGCTGGTTCGCGCCCGCCGACTCGGGCCGCCGGTCGCCGAGCCGTTGCCGGTGCTGGTGCCGGCCACCGAGATCGTCACCGGGCGGGGCCGGCTCTACCGGCGCGTCTCCGCCCGCGCCACCGCGTGGGACGCGGTCCGAACAGCCGCGCTGCGTCGGCTCGCTCCGGTGGTCGGCCCGGTGCCGCCGGGCACCGACGCCGCCGCGTTCGTCGGGCGCGACCTGGACAGCTTCATCGGCCGGTTGGCCGAGCGGTCCGGCCAGCCGCCCGCCGAGGTGCACGCCATCCTGTATCCCGCCGAACCGGCCACAGACGACGATCTCACCGTCGCGGTGGCCCGGTTGGACGCCCTGGTCGACACCGTCACACGGACCACCCCCCGGTCCGACCGTCACCCGAAGGAACTGGCATGACAGAAACCACGATCCCCGGCGCCGCCGCCCCACCCGCCGATGACGAGGCCGCCGCCCGGCAGGCCCTCGGCCGGCTGCGCGCCGAGGTCGGCAAGGCGGTGGTGGGCCAGGACGGCACGGTCACCGGGCTGCTCATCGCCCTGCTCTGCCAGGGCCACGTGCTGCTGGAGGGCGTGCCCGGGGTGGCCAAGACGCTGCTGGTGCGGACCCTCGCGGCGGCGTTGTCGCTGGAGTCGAAGCGCCTCCAGTTCACCCCCGACCTGATGCCGGGCGACGTGACCGGGTCGCTGGTGTTCAATGCCCGGACCACCGGCTTCGAGTTCCGCGAGGGGCCGATCTTCACCAACCTGCTGCTCGCCGACGAGATCAACCGCACGCCGCCCAAGACGCAGGCGGCGCTGCTGGAGGCGATGGAGGAACGGCAGGTCTCCGTCGAGGGCACGCCCCGCCCGTTGCCCGATCCGTTCCTGGTGGCGGCCACCCAGAACCCGGTCGAGTACGAGGGAACCTACCCGCTGCCTGAGGCGCAGCTCGACCGGTTCCTGTTCAAACTCACCGTGCCGCTGCCGTCGCGGGACGAGGAGTTCGGGGTGCTGCGGGCTCACCACCACGGCTTCGACCCACGCGACCTGGTCGCTGCCGGGGTGCGACCGGTGGCCACCCCGGATGATCTCGCGGCTGCCCGGCGGGCGGTCCGGCGGGTGCAGGTGGCCGACGTGGTGCTCGCGTACATGGTGGACCTGTGCCGGGCCACCCGGTCCGCGCCCTCGCTGGAGCTGGGCGCCTCGCCACGGGGCGCGACCGCGCTGCTCAACGCGGCGAAGGCGGCCGCCTGGCTGGGCGGGCGCAGCTACGTCACCCCCGACGACGTCAAGGGCGTGGCCCGGCCGGCGCTGCGGCACCGGATCCGGGTACGCCACGACGCGCAGCTTGAGGGTGCCACCGCCGACGTCGTCCTGGAAGGCCTGCTGCACACCGTTCCGGCACCGCGGTGACGGGTGAACCATGCTGACCTGGCGAGTACCGGCGCTGCTCGGGCTGCTCGGCGGAGTCGTGCTGGCGGGCGGCGCGATGCTGCTCGACCCGGCCGGGATGTGGCTGGGGCTGGCCGGCGCGGCCGGGGTGGTGCTGCTGGCCACCGGGCTGGACTGGCTGATCGCGGCACCGCCCGGCGACGTGCGGCTGGCCCGCGCCGGCGACCGGCAGGTGCGCCTCGGCGAGACGGCCGAGGTGACGCTGACGATCACCAACACGTCCCTGCGTACGCTGCGCGGGCTGGTGCGGGACGCCTGGGTGCCCTCGGCCGGCGCCGGCGAGCCGTACGCCCACGTCGTGGAGCTGGATCCCGGCGTGTCCGCGGAGTTGACCGCCCGGTTGACGCCGACCCGACGGGGCGACCGGCCGGCGGCCCGGGTGACCGTGCGCTCGTACGGGCCGTTCGGGCTGGCCTTCCGGCAGACCTCACAGCGGCGCGCGGCCCGGCTCACGCCACCGTGGGCGCTGACCGTGCTGCCGCCGTTCACCGCGCGGAAGTTCCTGCCGGAGAAGCTGTCCCGGCTGCGGGTCATCGACGGTCAGGTGGTGACCCGGGGACGCGGCCAGGGCACCGAGTTCGACTCGCTGCGCGAGTACGTGGTCGGCGACGACGTACGCTCCATCGACTGGCGGGGCACCGCCCGCAGCGGGCATGTCGTGGTGCGGACCTGGCGACCGGAGCGGGACCGGCGGATTCTCTGCGTGGTCGACACCGGGCGGACCAGCGCGGGCCGGGTCGCCACCGCCCCGACCGAGGCGGTGCCGGAGCCGCCCGGCGAGCCACGCCTGGACGCGGCGATCGACGCGGCGTTGCTGCTCGCCGTGCTCGCCTCGCACGCCGACGATCGGGTCGACCTGCTCGCCGTGGACAGCCAGGTACGCGTCACGGTGGCCGGGACGCACAAGCGGGCCGCCCTGGACCGGCTGACCCGGGCGATGGCGGCGCTGCAGCCGTCGCTGGTGGAGACCGACTTCAGCCGGGTCGCCGCCGAGGTGTTGCGAACCGAACGTAAACGGGCGCTGGTCGTCATTTTCACCGCCCTCGACCCCGGGGCGCTCGGCGAGGGCCTGCTGCCGGTGGTCGCGCAACTCGTCGCGAAGCACACCGTGCTGGTGGCGGCGGTCAGCGACCCCTCGGTGCCGGCTCTCGCCGCCGGCCGCGACGGGCTGACGCAGCTCTACACGGCCGCCGCCGCGGAGCGGACCCTGGACGAGACCGACCGGGTACGGCGGGCGCTGACCCGGCACGGCGTGCACGTGGTGGAGGCGCCGGTGGAGACGTTCGCCTCGGCCGTAGCCGACCGGTACCTCGACCTCAAGGCGGCGGGCCGCCTGTAACCGCTTCACACGGTGGGTGCGACGGCCTCCCGGTCGGCGGCATCCACATCGGCGGTCTGGCCGGCCCGGTGCGCGATGCCGCCGCACACCACCACGTAGGCGAGGAAGCCGAGCCAGGCCAGCGTGCCGATCACCAGCTTCACCGCGGCGGGTAGCGGTGACGGGGTGACGAACGCCTCGATGATGCCGCTGACGAGCAGCACCGGAACCAGACCCAGGGCGACCACCAGACCGGACCGGCCGGCGGCGGCGACCGCCTGCCCCCGGGTACGCAGCGGCCCCGGCGCCAGCCACGACCAGCCGATCCGCAGCCCCACCCCGGCCGCCACGAAGACGCAGGTCAGTTCGAGCAGCCCATGCACCAGTAACAGGCTGAGGAACAGGTCGGTGCGGCCGTTGCCGACCATCACCCCGCCGACGAGCCCGAGATTGAGCGCGTTCTGCCACAACACGTACAGGGCCGGGAGCACGATCACCCCGGAGGCAAGGCAGATCGCGGAGACCCAGGCGTTGTTGGTCCACACCGCGAAGCCGAAATTTTGCGCGGGCGCGCTGCTGTAGTACGCCTCGAAGTCACGCTCCACCAGGGACGCGATCTCGTCCTGCGACATGACCTGCAGCGGGATCTGCGGGTTACCGGCCACGATGGCGATGAGCAGCACGCTGAGCGCCACGAACGCCACTCCGGTGCCGGCACACCACCGCCCGGCACGGTAGATCTCGAGCGGAAACGCGGTGGTGAAGAAGCGGCCCACGCCGGCCCAGCGGAAACCGGTGGACGGCGTCACCGCGGCCCGCGCGGCGAGCACCAGGCGGGTGAGCGCGGTGGTCAGCTCGGGGTCGGGCGAGCGACTCTGCACGATCGACAGGTGGGTGGCCGCCCGGCGGTAGAGCATCACCAGCTCGTCCACCTCGGCCGCGGTCAGCTTGCGCCGCGGCCGGCTCAGCAGCGTACGCAGCCGCTGCCACTCCGCCCCGTGTTCGGCGGCGAACGCGTCCACGTCCACGACGGCTCCCTGGGGGTGGTATTCGACAAAGCGCTCCGGCGCCGACCCCACGGCCGGCCCGGGGGCGGCCCCCGCAGAGACTACCGGTCGGTCAGACTGTCGCGGTGACCCTCGACGCCACTCCGGCCGTACCCGCCGACGCCGCGCCGTCATCGCCCACCGCGCCGCCCCCGGCGGGCGGCACCGTCCGGTTCGTCACCGGGGACGCGGTCAGCCTGCACCTGCCGGTGGCGCAGCTCGGCTCCAGGATGCTGGCCCGACTGGTCGACCTGGTCGTGCAGGTCGTGCTTCTCTTCGTGCTCGCGTCGACCGCGCCTCTCCTGCTGCTCCTGCTGGAGGTGGCCGGGGTGGTCGTGTTCGACGGCGAGCTCTACAAGGCCGCCATGGTCCTGGTCGTGGCGCTGGTGGTCGTCGGCTACCCGGTGACCATGGAGGCGCTGACCGGCGGCCGGACCCTCGGCAAGCTCGCGCTCGGGCTGCGGGTCGTCCGCGACGACGGCGGGCCGATCCGGTTCCGGCAGGCCGCCACCCGGGGACTGGTCAGCGCGGCCGTGGAGTGGCCCGGCCTGATCGCGCCGCCGCTCACCTGGCTGGCCAGCATCTGGACGATGGCGGTCAGCCCGCAGGCCAAGCGGCTGGGCGACTACGCCGCCGGCACGCTGGTCATCCACGACCGGTCCGTCGCCCGTTGGGGGCGCTACCCGGTGCTGCCGCCCGCCCTGATGGGATGGGCCGCGACGCTGGACCTGGCCGGCCTGGACGACGACCTGGCGCTGGTGGTGCGACACTTCCTGCACCGGTCGGCGAAGCTGCGCGAACCGGCCCGCAGCCGGTTGGCCGACCAACTGATGTCCGAGGTAGCGGCGGTCATCCGGCCGGCGCCGCCGGCCGGCGTGCCGCCGATCCTGTACCTGGCGGCGGTGCACGCCGAGCGGCACCTTCGGGCGGCGCGGCGGCTCAGGGCCGTCAGCGGCCGCACGGCGGCGATGTGGCCGGGCCCGGTACACCCACCCCACCGCCCGGCGGGCCGATGACGCCACGGCAATCAGGTCCCGCGGGGTTTCCACGGCCACGTACGGGGTACCCGGCGCCCATGATCGCACTGATCGTTGCCCTGCTACTGGTGTGGCTGGCCCTGGTGATCATCGGACTCGTGGTCAAGGGCCTGTTCTGGCTCTTCGTGATCGGGGCGATCCTGTTCGTCGTGACCGCGATCATCGGCTGGGTCCGCAGGCGGGTGTAACGGGAGACGCCGACGCGTTCGAGTTCCGGAACCGCCCCAGTCGGCCCTGGCCGGGGGTCTGATCCCGACTCAATGCCAGTCGCTGATCTGCACGTCCCGTGGTGCCGGTGCGCCCTCGCCGGTCTCCACCAGCGACTTCAAGCTCATCAGGAACGAGCCCCACTTGGTGCTGCAGTGGTGCATGAACTCCACCGGTTCCGCCCAGCCCCTGGTGCTTGAACAGCACGATGGTGTAGTCGCCGTCCTGGCGGAGATCCCAGCCGATCGTGGTCCCGAGCCACTCCTCGGGACCGTCGACAACCCGCCACACCACCCGCTCGGACGGCCGCATCTCGACCCTTCCTTGATCTCGTTGGTTGTCAATCCTGTTGGCTGCGCTGGATCGCCTCGGCGATTCGCTTGATCCGCTGCAGCCGGGCATCCCATGCCGATCCGACCGACGACAGCTGGGCCACCGCGCGGGCGAGTTGGGCGTCATCCACCCGGTATCGCTTCTCCCGCCCCGCCGGCGTCGCCCGGACCAGGCCGACCCGGTCGAGGACGCCGAGGTGCTTGGCGACCGCCTGACGGGTGACCGGCATCTGCTGGCTCAGTGTGGTCGCGGTGCCGTCACCCTCGATGAGCAGCAGATCGAGCATTCGACGCCGGGTAGGGTCTCCGATCGCGGACCACAGGTCGTCGTCGATGTTCTCAGCCAGCGCGGTGTTCATGGCCGCACCGTCAGCGCCCCGGCGTACGGGGCCAGCCGCGACAGGAAGAAATCCCAGCCGGTGACGTGTTCCTGGTACTGCTGCTCCAGGACGGCGATTTCCCAGCCCATCTCGCGGAAGCCGGTCTCGGTCATCCTGAGCAGCGTCCCGCCGCCTGACGGGGTCAGTTCGAAGGTGACCAGCAGCGAGTTGCCCGCCGCCGCGACCTCACCGGTCGGGTGCGTCCAGCGGAACGAGAACGTCTGCGGCGGTCGCACGTCAACGACGCAACCATCAGTTGCGCTTCGGCGTGGCGGGTTGGTGGGCGGTGTGCGAGCCGTGGAACGGCGTGGTGACACCGTCGTAGCGGAGCCGCAGCATCATGCCCTGATCGGCGTGCGGCAGGTTGTGGCAGTGGTTCATCCAGATGCCGGGATTCGTGGCCTTGAACGCGACCTCCCACACCTCCCCTGGGCGGGCGTCGAACGTGTCCACCCACAACGGGCTGCCGGTCGAGGGCGTACCGTTCCGGGCCAGGACCAGCACGGGATGGCCGTGCAGATGCCAGGGGTGGGTTTCCAGGCTCCGGTTGACCACGGTGAAGCGCACGAGATCGCCCTCGGCCACCAGCTGATCCGGGATCGACGGGTGACCACGCCCGTTGACCGTGTGCGCGTACGCCGGCCGGCCGTCGACCATGGCCACGCCACGGTCCAGCACCATCGTGAAGCGACGGTCGGCGCGGCTACGGGCATCGAACGGCACGGCGGCCGGCGTTCCGTAGCTCAGCAGGTCGAGTTCGGGCCAGCCGGCGGTGTCCTCGACGGCCGGGCCCTCGACGGCGGCACCGGCGGGATCGTCCGGTCGCAGCCGGAGGCCGCCAGCGTGGTCGTTGTCGAGGACGAGCGTCACCGGAGTGTCTGGCATGACGAAGACCAGGTCGTACCGTCCGCCGGCCGGCAGGCGGAGCCCGACGGCGCTGATCTCGCCGGGTTCGTGGAGATCCCGGCCGTCGACGGCCGCCAGCCGGAAGGACGCCCCGGCGAGCGCGAACCGGTGTGGATCCGAGTCGGTGTTGATCAGCCGCAACCGCACCTTGGCGCCGGTCGGCGCGGGGTGGTCGGCACGCCCGTCCCGGTCGGCGATCACGACGGTGCCGTCGAAGGTGTGCACGGGAAGCGTCAGGTCCAGATCGCGTGCGGAAGCATCGGTCTTGTCGGCCTGGCGTGGATCTCGTGTCCGGACGGGAGTCGTACGGTGGCGGTCTGCGCGGTGAGCACGTGCTGCCGCCTGGTACCGCCGGGGGCCGGTGCGCCGGCCCCGAGCAGGTCGACCACGGACGCGGCCGGCCCGGAGCCGGACGAGGCCGCGGGAGCACCTCCGGTGTCGTCGGGTTCGGCCGGCAGGAACAGCAGGCCGACGCCGCTCGTGCCGGTACCCACCACGATTGCGCTGCCCCCGGCGAAGCTGATGAACCGGCGGCGCGTCAGCCCGGGCTCTCCGGACGATGCCGGGGTGGGCGCGAGGGCGGCGCCGCCGGTGGTGTCGACCGGTGCCGCCACCACCCGCGCGGTCAACAGTGCGCCCGCGCAGACGACGGAACAGGCGATCAGTGCGGTGCTCCAGGTCAGGGGGTGACCGGCCAGGAAGGTCACCACGAGCCCGGCCAGGGCCGCGTATCCGGCGGTAAGCAGCAGAACCACGCTGCTTGCCGGTATCCCGTCGCTCGATGCCCGGCCAGCGGGTACACCGGCTTTCGACTCGCGGCTGGCCGCGAGTAGCCGCGGGCCGGCGATCAGGACGGCGGCCGACCCGGCGGCTGTCAGCATCGGCAGGTTCAGCAGCAGTTTCTCCTGCGCGAACCACCAGCCCCGACCGGCCAGCAGCAGCACCGTGGCCACCCGGGTGAGAGTCACGAGCACGGCCGCCGCAAGGAGGCCGAGCGCGGGCCGGGCGCGGCGGGCGGCCGTCGTGGCGCCGGCCGCGGACCACGCGGCGACGCTCAGCAGAGCGACCACGTGGTCCGCGACGATCAACTGACCCGTCGTCATGATGCCGGCTGAGCCGTTTCGGCCGCTGGTCCGGCCACCCCCGTGTTGCCCGCCCCGGCCTGCCGATCGGTCACCGCGGACCTCGACAGCGCTCTCGCCTTCCGGGCGACGTTCCCGGCCACCGAGAAGATGGCCAGACCGTTGATCGCGTGCAGGCCGAAGACGAGCTGGCCGGCCGTCGTGCTGGTGTCGCCGGTGTCGTTGAACGCCTTCGCGAGCACCACGATCACCACTTGGACAACGGCCAACCCGGCGACCAGCGCGGCCATCCCGATGAGCCGGCCAGGCATCCGGGCCAACGCGGCGACGATCGCCATCAGGACCGGCAAGAGGAAGATCACGTACCCCAGCGCGCGATGCGGCCGGAAGGACTCATCGTTGGGTGCGGTGCTGAAGGCCCCCTTCGCCGCGAGGTAGAACTGCACTACGACGGCCAGCATGAGCAGGGCCGCAAGGCCGGCGAACAGTTTTCGCAAAGCATTTCTCCTTCAGGTCGGGTCAGGACGGATGATCCGCCTGCCTCATCGGGACGGGACCGGTTCCGCGTCGGCGCCGGGGCGCAGGAAGATGTCGGGTGTTCCCTCGACGTGCAGTTGGGGCAGGTGGCGCTCCATGACGCGCGGTAGCCACCAGTTGCTACGGCCGAGCAGGTGCATGACCGCCGGCACGAGCAGCAGCCGGATGACGGTCGCGTCCACCAGGATCGCCGCGACCATGCCCAGCCCGAAGACCTTGATGAAGACCTGGTCACTCGGGACGATCGCGGCAAAGACCACGATCATGATGGCCGCGGCGGCGGTGATCACCTGTCCGGTGCTGGCCAGTCCGGTGACGATGGCCCGGCTGTTGTCCCGGGTACGCACCCACGACTCCCGCATCCGGCTGATCAGGAAGACCTCGTAGTCCATGGAGAGGCCGAACAGCAGCGCGAACATGATGAGCGGGACGAACGCGGCCATCGGGGTGGCGGTGTCGATGCCGACCAGCCGGCCGGCCCAGCCGCCTTCGAGGAAGAAGGCCACCACCCCGTACGCCGCCGCCACCGACAGCAGGTTCATCACGGCAGCCGTGAGGGCGATGATGATGCTGCGGAACGCCACCAGCAGGAGGAACATCGACACGAGGACAACGCCGCCGATGAGCAGCGCGAGCCGGTTGGCGATCAGTATGTTGAGGTCGATCACCGCTGCGGTTGCCCCGCCGATGTGCACCGCTGTGCCGGTGCCCTTGGTCGCGGCCGGGATCACCTCCTCGCGCAGGTGCTGGACGAGGTCCTCGGTGGCGGCCTCCTGCGGTCCGGTGGTGGGCACGATGGTGATCAGCGCGGTGTCACCGGCCGGATTGAGCCGGGGCGGGGATACCGCCGCGACTCCCGCCGTGTCGCCGAGTGCGGCTTGCAGCCGCTGGAGGGCCGCGTCGCCGTCGGCCGGCGGTACCTCCGCCACGACGAGCAACGGCCCGTTCTCGCCGGGGCCGAAGCCCCCGGCCAGCATGTCGTACGCCCGCCGGTTCGACGTGCCCTCGGGGTCGTTGCCCGCGTCGGGCAGACCGAAGTGCACACCGAGGAACGGCGCGGCCAACACCAGCAGCACCGCGACACTCGCCACGATGGCGAACACCTTGTGCCGCCGCACCAGCCCACTCCAGCGTGTCCAGCCGGCGGTTGGCAGCAGGTGGCCGTCGGCGGTGAGCCGAGCGGCACGACGCCGTCCCAGCGGCACCCGGAGCCGGTCGATCCGCTGCCCCAGGTAGCCGAGCAGCGCGGGAAACAGGGTGATGGCAGCGACCACCACGACAAGGGTCGCCACCATGGTGACGACGGCGGTGCCGTTCATGATGGACAGGCTCACCGCGAACAGCCCCGACATGCTCACCAGGACCGTGCCGCCGGCCACGAGGACCGAACGACCGGCGGTGTCGAGGGTCGCCACGGTCGCTGCCTCGGGGTCGAGTCCCACCGCCCGCCATTCGCGGAACCGGGTTACCAGCAGCAGCGCGTAGTCGATGCCCAGGGCGATGCCCAGCGCCATGCCGATGACGGGTGCGAAGTCGGGCACGTCCACCACGGCCGCCACGATGCCGACCAGGCTGGCGCTCACCGCCAGCGCGCCGATCGCCATGGCCAGTGGTAGCCCGGCCGCCACCACCGACCCGAACATGATCAGCAAGATCACCGCAGCAGCGAGCAGGCCAATCATCTCGGATCCCGACTGAGTCGCCTCGGCGACCTGCACCTCCCGTCCACCGAGCGCGATCTCCAACCCGCCGCGCTCGGCCCCCTTGGCGGCGGCCAGCAGCCGTTCGGTGTCCTCGACGGGCATGTCGTTGGGGTTGGTGACATCGAGATAGACGCGCGCGGCGAGCGTCCGGCCGTCGGGCGCGATGAAGCCCTTGACGGCGTACGGATCGTCGACCGACGCCACGTGCGGCACGCGCCCCAGCTCGCCGAGCAGCGCGCCGACGTCACGTCGCACGTCGGCGCTGGTGACGTCGTCCGCCCGGACCACCACCCGCACCGTGTCGCCGGACTGGGCCGGGAACCGCTCTGCCAGCAGGCTCTGTGCCTGCTCCGAATCCGAGCCCGGCGCGAAGGAGGCGTTCACGGATTCGCCCTTGAAAGCCGCCGACAGCCCGAAAGCGACGACGAGGCCCACGGCCCACGCCAGCAGCACTCTCCCCCGCCGGCGGAAGGCCCAGCCCCCGAGTTTGCCCAGCGGTCCCGGCCGTGGTGTGTCGGGTGAGCGTTGGCGGTCGTCGCGCGCGGACAGCGCAGTTGGTTGAGTCACGGCAGCGATCGTCGCGCCGCCGACCCCCACGCGTCCTCGGGCAGCGGATGACCGTTCCTACGCAGATTTGCGTAGGCGGCCCCCGCCTGATCGCGCCCGTCGCCGTAGCCGGTCACCCAGGCGCGGCCATTATCATCACGGGATGAAACGCCGAGCGGCGTCGTTCCGCCTGCCGGTCCTGGCGCAGGACGTCCTGCTCGGGCTCCTCGTCGCCGTGATGCAGGTCCAGGGCAGCCTCGCGAAACCCGCGGCGGTGGGATCGCGGCCGCTGACCGACCTCGGGCACCTGGGCTACCTCCTGCTGATCGTGACTGGCCTGGTACTCGCCGTGCGCCGCCGCTGGCCGGCGGCGGTGTTCAGCGCGGCCGCTCTTGCCAGCCTGGTGTACTACACCGTCGGCTTTTCGGACGGGCCGGTGTGGATCGGGCTCTTCGTCGCCCTGTACACGCTGACCGCCTACGGCGACGGGCGCAGGTCGCTGATGATCGCCGGCGTGGGTATCACGGTGCTGGCCACCGGCTGGCTCATCGCCGCCGCCGGCATCGAGCCGAGGGCCGCCATCGGATGGGTGTTCTTCCGGATCGCGGCGTCGGTCATGGCCACCGCCCTGGGTGAGTCGGTCCGATCCCGGCGGGTCATCGCTGCCGAAGCCCTGGAGCGGGCCCGACAGGCCGAACGGAACCGGGAGGAGGAGGCGCGCTCGCGGGTCGACGCCGAGCGGCTCCGGATCGCGCGCGAGGTCCACGACACCGTCGCGCACGCCATCGCGATCATCAACGTGCAGGCCGGCGTCACCGCGTACCTGCTCGACAAGCGGCCGGAACGGGCGCGCGACGCGCTGGTCATCATCGAACAGACGAGCGCCCAGGCGTTGCACGAGATGCGGGCGATCCTCGGTGTGCTTCGTTCTCCGGACAACGGGCGAGTGCCGCACCCCGGCCTGGCCCAGGTCAACGACCTCACCGCGATGGCGCGCGAGGCCGGACTCGACGTCAGGGTCGAGGTGAGCTCACCGGCGACGTCGTTGCCGAGCGCGGTGGACACCACCGCCTACCGGATTCTGCAGGAGTCGATCACCAACGTGATCCGTCACGTCGGACCGACCCGGGTGACGGTCGAGCTCGAATATGGAACCGATGCTCTGGAGGTACGGGTGGCCAATGAGGATGGCCGGGAGGCCTCGGGTGGTGCCCCGGCCGGTCCGGGCGCGCTGGGCGGACACCGGGCCAGCGCCGGCAGCTCGGCCGAGCCGGGCCGTGGGATCATCGGAATGCGCGAGCGCTGTGGCCTCCTGGGCGGTGAGCTGACCGCCGGGCCGCGGCCGTGCGGCGGGTTCGAGGTCAAGGCGCGGCTGCCGCTGGTTCCGGCCCAGGCGGTGCACTCGTGAGCGCAACGGCCACGTCGTCGTCCGACGGCCCCCCGATCAAGGTGCTGCTCGCCGACGACCAGGTTCTGGTGCGGTCCGGGTTCAAGGGGCTGCTCGACGTCGAGGACGACATCACGGTGGTCGGGGAGGCGGCCAACGGCGCCGAGGCCGTGGAGCGGGCCCGGGCCACCCGGCCCGACGTCGTGCTCATGGACATCCGCATGCCGAAGCTCGACGGGATCAAGGCCACCGGCCAGATCGCCGGGACGCGGGGTCTCGAGCAGGTACGGGTCCTGATCCTGACCACGTACGACACTGATGCGTACGTCTTCGAGGCGTTGCAGGCCGGCGCGAGCGGCTTCCTGCTCAAGGACGCCGGTCCGGCCGAGCTGCTGCACGCCATCCGGGTGGTCGCCGCCGGCGAGGCGTTGCTCGCGCCGCGGATCACCCGACGCCTCATCGCCCAGTTCACCGCGGATCGGATCGTCACCCAGGCCGGCGAGGAACGGCTGGCGGTGCTGACGCAACGCGAGCGTGAGGTCATGGCCCTGGTGGGACAGGGGCTGAGCAACGACGAGATCGGCGCCGAGCTGTTCCTCAGTCCGGCTACCGCCCGCACCCATGTCAGCCACGCGATGGCGAAGCTGGGTGCGCGAGACCGGGCGCAGCTGGTCGTCATCGCCTACCAGACCGGCTTGGTCAGCCCTCGGGCTTGACTGCGCGCCGAACAGCTAACGACCGCTGGTCAGGGGTTGGTCGGAGCGGGCCTGAGCCGGTGGCCTGGGGCTGTTGCCGTCACATTCGGTCGCCTGCCGCACTGCTTCGATGGCCGCGGCCTCGCGAGGGGTACGGGGTCGAGCGCCGAGGCCGAAGAACCCGCCCTCGTTGTTCGCGTCGGCGACGACCGTGGCGAGCTCGATGAGCAGCGCACGGTAATCGGCCACCTCCGTCGGCGCCTTGCTGGCGATGATGGCGGTGGCCGCGCGGATCGTATCGAGCGCGAAACCCTTGTAGTCGACGTAGCCGGTGCCGGGTTGCAGCCCGGTGGTGAAGGTGGACGCGGCCGCCAGCTCGCGGATGAACCGGTTGGGGTGGGCGATGCTGGCTTCGCGCAGCACCTTGACCAGGGCGAAGATCTCCTCGGCGTCCACGACACCCTCGGCGAGTGACACGAGCACGCCGGACGCCATCATCGCCTGTTGCAGGGTGGCCCACTCCTCGGCGGTGAAGTCTGTTTCCCCCGGGGTGTTCCCCGTGCCGTCGCGCAGCACCTGGAAGCCCACGTCGGCCAGCAGGGCGGGGATACGCCGCACCGCCGCCAGGTGCCGGGCGCGCGTCTCGTCGGGCAGTTGCTCCCAGCGCGTCGGCTCGGGCACCGGGCCCGGCGCCGGCTCGATCGTCTGGTGTTCGTACTCCCGCCGGGCCAGCAGTTCCACCTCATAGTCGCTGAAGGCGAAGGTACGTGTGCGGTCAAACGTCGGAACCATGAGGCAGCGGATCTCGGCCAGCCGCTCGCCGATCCGCCGGGCCTGGCTGCGGGCCGTTTCCTTCAGTTCCTCGGGCAGTTGGTCCCACGGCGGCCCCTCGGGGCCGCCGCCCGAGGCCTGACCGGTCTCGAAGGTCGGCAGCAGCGGGGCGTGGTGGATCGCCTCGGCCAGGTGCTCGGTGACCTCGGCCGCGGCGTAGTCGGCGAGGCTGTCGATGATCCGGTCCTGTGCGGTCAGCCGCGCCTTCATCCGCCGGCATTCGTGCAGGATGGCCTCGGCGTCCAGGAAGGTCTGCTCGGACCGACGGTCGGCGGCCCGATCCAGGACGTCCTGCCCAACCATGATCACGATCATGAAGATGAGCTGGGCCAATGCGGACAGGAACGTCATGAACGCGAACGGGTACGGGTCGACCCGTTGCGCGCCCAGGATGGCCAGACCGATCCACAACACCTGCGTTCCGGCGGCGGCGTAGAAGGCCCACATGCTGCCCAGCCGCTGCGTGAGCCAGGCCGCGATCCGACCGTTGGCGCCCACCGCCTGGTCGATGGCCTGCGGCGGAGGTTGCACCCGGTGTCGTTCGATCCAGGGGTGTGGGCTGGTGTGCAGCAGGCTGACCCCGCGACTGAGCGCCCTGTCGTGCCGGTCGAGGTGGGCCTGCAGGTCTGCGACCCGCGCGAAGATCGCCTCGGCGTTCTCGTAGGTCTGCACCGCCCTGCGGTCGGCGGCCGAGCCGAGCACCCGCTGGCCGACCAGAATCACCGAGCACAGCACGAGCTGCACCACATTGTTCAGAAACAACAGGAACGCGAACGGGTACGGATCGGCTTGGTGCAGCGGCCCCCAGGTCGCCAGCGCCATCCAGCCGCCAACGAAGACCAGCGCGACGTAGAGGGCCGGCATGGACCCGATCCACCGGGTCAGCGCGGCCGCGACGGCGTCATTGACGCCGACCTTCTCCGCGGCGACCGAGGCCGGCGGTTGCGACAGATCAGCTGACTGACCGGCAATGCTCACGGCTCTCCCTTGGATCGGTCCGGACGCGGCCGCCGCAGCCATCACGCTGCGGCGGCCGCCTGTCCTGAGCTTGACGGAACAGATCTCAGATATACCCCACCACACCCTGCTGCACGACGTAACCGTTGCGGGCCTATCGCGTCCGGCGGGACCGTACGACCATGGTCGCCGCGCACCCGAGGCCGATCACCAGCGAGGCCACGGACAGCCCGATCGCCCACCGCACCCCCGCATCCGACTGGGCCGCAGCCGTGCCGCCGACGGCCACAGTCGCCTGCTCGGTGCCCGTCGACGAGGCCGCGTTCTTGGGTACGAGCCGGAGCACCGGCGCGGGCCGCTCCGGCTCGTCGGCACCGGAGGCCGGCTCCTGGATCCAGCGCACCACCTCGCCGTCGCTGTAGTGCTGCAGCGTCTTGAAGACCAGTTGGTCGGTCGTCGGCAGCGGCCCGGCGCTCACGGAGAACTCGTCGTACTCGCCCGGCTTGATCGCCGACTGCGGGTCCGCCGCGGTCCAGGTGATCTTGTCGATGACCTCGCTGATCGGCACGCCGTGCGCCTCGATCGGCGTGTCCAGCTTCTTCCTGGTGATCTCGTACGACCAGCCGGGGTGCGGCTTCACCGAGATCGAGGCCAGCGGGGTGTCCGTCGGAAGTTGCACCTCGACCGCGGTGGTGTTCGTGTTGTCACGCTCGTTGGGGACGCGGAACGACACGGCGGCATAGCCGCCCTGGGTGGCCGTGCCCGGGTTCACCGTGACATGCGCGGACGCCGCCGCCGGCAGGACGCCGACCAGGCAGGCCACCACGCCCACGGTTACCAGGCTACGTACGGCTCGGCGAAGCATGTGTACTCCAGATTTCTTCGATTGATCGGTGATTGAGAGGCGGCAGCCGCCGCGTACCCGGGTCTCGGTCAGCCCAGCCGCCGCAGCACCTTCTCCATGGCTGCCCTGGCCTGGTCGGCCGCGTCGGCGCGGTCTCCGACGATCTTCTTCTGAGTGAGGTCGAGGTAGAGGATGAGGTTCGCCCGGTGAAGCACCACGATGGCGATGTCCTCGTAATAGACGTCGTCCTGCCCCGGCGGGTAGGTGTGGGCAAGCTGCTGCACGTACCCCTTCCACCCGAACACCTCGATCGGGCGGCTGGTCACCCGGTAGGCGCCGAGAATGACCGGGGGCCCCCCTTCGACCTCGTACGCCCCGGGGCAGCTGGCCAACCCGGCGTCCACCTCGCCCATCGCGTTGTCGGCGATGGCGGTCGAGGCGAAGACGAGGGCGTTCTGGGTCACGTAGGGGACGCTGGTGTCGGTCGCCCGGCTGGGCTCCACGGCGAACTGCCCCACAGGCTGGCCACCAACGGGCTGAACGTTGTTGGCCGGTGCGTTGGGCGCGTCCGAGCGTTGCACGTACGGGCAGGTCTGGATGGCGCTCGGCGGCACGTAGTTGGTGTGCGAGTGGAAATCCCGGTCGTACCAGTAGTCGCGCGCGCCCTCACCGGCGTCCTTGGCCGTGTAGTACGCGGTCTTGACATCGTCGGCCGTGTAGGAGGGCTTACTCGCCGTGGCGTCCGCGGCGCTGGAACAGCCAGTGACGGCGGCGCAGACGGCGGCCAGCGCGAGGGCCGCCGTGGCGCGGGAGCTCAAGATCACGGATGGCTCACTTCATCGGGGGCGGAGAGGCGGGCACTCGATCACCGGCCCTCAGGAGTCGCTGTCCGAACGCAGTGTGTCGGCGAGAGTGAGGGCACCGTCCTTGACGGTCAGCACGAGATGGTTGTCGTACTTGACCGTGTGGTCGGGGGCGAACCGCAGCTGCCCCAGGAACGTGGTGAAGGTTTCCTCGAGCTTGGTCAGCTGTTCGCTGTTCAACGCGGGGTCCACCTTTCCCGTCTGCGTCACGGCCTGGCCCAGGGCGCGCAGCGCGTCGTAGGCCTGCAGCGCGTCCCGGCCCGGCGCGTGACCGTAGGCCTTGGTGAAACGCGCGGTCCAGGCCGCGGCGGCGGGCAGATTCTGCGGGCTCGCCGTGGTGATCACGTACGCGCCCTCGGCGCCGTCCGGGCCGGCGGCGGACAGGAAATCGGGGCTTTCCGACGCCGCGGAGGCGACGTATTTGCCCTTGTAGCCGGCCTTCCGCAGCGCCGCGACCAGCTGGCCGGATTCCTGCGCCGAGCCGGCCCAGTACACAACGTCGGGGTCGGCGGCCAGCGCGGTGGTGGCGGCGGCGGTCAGGTCCGGCTTTCCGGCGGTCAGGGTCTGCTTGCTGACCACCTTGGGAACGGGCGACGCCACCGAGATCACCTGGTTGACCAGGTACGCGGACTGCGGGGTGTCGTCAGCGATCACCGCGAGCCGCTGCGCCGCCTGGTAGGCCATCCAGTGCACCGCCGCGAGCGCTTCCTGGTAGGGCGTGCCGTTGGTGAGATAGGCGGTGGGAGTGTCCTCCGCGCTGACCAGCGTGGGCGCGTTGGCGGAGGTGATGAGGAACGGCATCCCGTTACCGCCGAGGACCCGCGCGGCGGCCTCGGCGGCATCGTCGCAGACGCCGCCGAGCGCGCCGGCGACCTTCTCGGTGAGGTGAAGTTGCTTTGCCGCCTCCTTGCCGCCGTCGTCGAGGCACTCGTCGTCGACGGTGACGAGGGAGACGTGCAGCCCGATGATTCCACCACGGACGTTGAGGTCGTCCACCGCCATCCGCGCCCCGTCGACCAGGTCCTGCCCGCGTACCTTGTCCGGCCCGGACAGCGGGGCGAGCACACCGAAGGCGATCTCCCCCCGGGGCGGGGCCGGCGGGTCGTCGGTCGAGGTGCACGCGACCACGGCCGGGAGGGTGAGGACGGCGAGGGCTATCGGTGCGAGCCAGCGGGTGCGGCGGGTACGGCCGCGGCCGTCGAGGGTCGTCGGGAGCTGCATGGTGCTCTTCTCTCGGCTCCGGTCGTGCTGGAACAGGTGGTCGAGGCAGGCGGCCTCGGGGCGGGTGACGGGGAGGGACCCCCGCCGCCGGTCGCGGCGCGGGGCCCCTCCACGTACGAAATGCCCGCTGGAGACTACTTCTCGCAGGAGTTCCAGCAGACCTTGTTCTCCCGCTTGCCGGGGATCTTGTCGGTGAACTTGAGGATGTCAACGCCACGACCGTAGTCGGGGACGTAGACGTACCCGTTGTGCCAGTAGGCCGACGAGGCGTTGCTCCCGATGATCGCCGGGCCGTCGGGGCCGGCGGCCCGGTCGGGCACCCGGAACCAGCCGACCTGCTGCGGGTTGCGCGGGTCGGAGATGTCCAGGAACCGGACGCCCTGCTCGTAGAAACCGGCGGCGACGATGTTGCCGTTCACCGTGAACCAGTGCGCGGAGCAGTCGCCGGCCTTACCCGTCGGGTCGACGTAATGGCCGGGCTTGCCCCCGGGGCTGTACGTGGCGAGCTGCCCCATCTTGACCGGGTTCGCCGGCGTGGAGGTGATTCCCTCGTCGTGCGTCCCCTCGATCGAGGCGAGGATGAACAGGCCGGCCTTGGCGCAGTTCTGGTTGTTGTTCTCGTTGGTGATGAGCATGACGTCGCCCTTCGGGCGGTCGCCCAGGGCGTTCGGGAAGCGGTAGGCGTTGTGCAGGAAGGCGCCCTCCAGCCCGGTGACGCTGCCGCCCGCGTACGGGATCGGGTCGTACGCCGTCGCGAAGCGCGTGGTCTTCGTGACCGGGTCGTAGTGCTTGCCCTCCGTCCAGTAGCCACGGACGCCGCCGCTGCCCGAGACCCAGACGACGCCGTCGAAGTCGACGTCGACGCTGTGCGTAGAGCCGCTCGTCACACCGGTACGCCGGACGTCGGCGGCGACGGCCTTGCTGTAGGTGAACGGGTGGTTGACGTCACGCACGTCGGTCACGTAGACGGGGGCGCTGATGCCGCTGGCACCCGACCCCACGGACCAGATGAACCGGCAGTCGTTGATGCACGTCGCGGTGTGGCCGAGCCGGACCGGGTGGAAGCCCAGCAGCTTCGGGTGCCACGGGTCGTTGATGTCGATGATGAACAGACCCTTGGTGCCCGAGTCGCGGGTCAGGTAGACCAGCTTGCGCCGACTGTCGACCGTGAGGTTCTCGCCCTCCCAGAACCGGGTCATGGTCTCGCCCGGCTGCTTGAGCTGGGCGACGGTGACGGCGGCGATGTACTCCGGGCGCTCGGGGTTCTTCAGCGACCAGATGGCCAGACCACCGGTGCCGTTGGCGACCATCATGTCGTAGCCGAGCGTCTCGAAGTGCACGAAGTTCAACGACGAGAACGCCGGGCACTTCGTCGCCTTGAAGGCGGGGCAGCTGCCGTCGGCGGACAACACACCACGGACGTGGCCGACAACCTTGACGTTGTCGCTGTGCATCGCGTTGTCCGGGAACATTCCGGTGTCCGGAAGAGTCTCCGTGCCCGCGATGTCGACGCCGGGCTTGATGCCGGCGAGCGACGCGGCCTCACGCTCGGCGTTGGTCGCCGCCTCCGCCGCGGCCGCAGCCGCCTGCGCCGCCGCGGCGGCCTTCTCGTTGTACTCCAGCTGCGCCTGCGCCGCCTCGGCGGCCGCGTTCGCGGCCTTGACGGCGGCGTTGTCCGCCTTCTGCTTGTCGCCGTTCTTGCCCGACTGCTCGGCCACTGCGGCGGCGGCAGCCGCCGCCTGCGCCGCCTCCTCCGCCTTGGCCTTGGCCTTGTCCAGCTGGGTGGCTGCCCGCGCGGCGTTCTTCGCGGCCGTGTCAGCCTGGTTCTGCAGTCTGGTCGCGTCGGCCTCGGCCGCCCCGACCGTGCCAGGCCTGACGGGACCGGTCGGGTCCGCGTGGGCCGCGCCGAGGCACGACATCTGCAGCGCGGCCGCCGTGGCAAGCACGATCGCGCCTCTCAGGAGGGCTCTGCCCCTCCCCGCTCTTCCAACGGGTAATCTCATCCGTTACTCCGAACGTTCAATAGACGGGCTTCATGTCGCCACGAAGCGTGACTGAAAGCTGCACCACAGTGGTGGTGTGATTAACCAAGCAGCCAGAGGCTGTTTAACGGGTGATCATGCTGGAGGCATCGCCGGTGCGCAATAGCCTGGTCAGCGCGCGTTCGGCTCCGGCACGGATGGCTCTCAGCGGGCCGCGAAGGGGACACGTACGGGTGTCTCGTCGAAATCGGAGATCCGAATGTCCAGCCGCAGCACCCACGACCCCGGAAATGGGACAGACATCGGGTTCGCCACGTAATGGCCGGGTTCGGCCGTCAATCTGGATCTGGTCACCGACAAGGGTCAGTGGCCGGGTTGAACGAGACCACACTCGTAGGCGAAGACGACGGCCTGGACCCGGTCGCGCAGGCCGACCTTGGCGAGGATGCGGGTCACGTGGGTCTTGACCGTCGGCTCGCTCAGGAAGAGTTCCGCGCCGATCTCCGCATTGGAACGACCACGGGCGATGAGACCCAGCACCTCAAGCTCACGCGGGGTCAGCGCCTCCAGCCCGGCCGGCCGGCCCGAGCCGGGTCGCGGACGGCGTACGTACTCCTCGATCATCCGCCGGGTGATCTCCGGCGCCAGTAGCGCGTCGCCCGCGGCGACCGTGCGGACGGCTCCGGCGAGCTCGCGCGGCGGTGCGCTCTTGAGCAGGAAGCCGCTCGCCCCGGCGCGCAGCGCCTGGTAGACGTACTCATCCTCGTCGAAGGTGGTGAGGATGAGCACCCGCGCCGGGCAGCGCCCGCCCCGCAGCAGGCGGCGGGTCGCCTCGATCCCGTCCATGCGTGGCATCCGGATGTCCATGAGAATGATGTCGGGCAGCAGGGTCAACGCGCTGTCGACCGCCTCCGCGCCGTCGGCCGCCTCGCCGACGACCTCGATGTCCTCCTGACCGCTGAGGATGGAGCGGAATCCACCGCGCACCAGCGCCTGATCATCCACGAGCAGGACCCGGATCATCGGGGGGCCGCCTGCAACGGCAGGCTCGCGGCCACGGCGAAGCCGCCGCCGCTGGCATGTCCGGCCTCCAGGGTGCCGCCGTAGAGTCCCACCCGCTCACGCATTCCGAGCAGCCCGTGGCCGACCCCGTTCGGGTCCGGTTCCGCCGGCGCGCCCGTGCGTCCGGTGTCCCGTACGCTCACCCGCACGGACTGCTCGTCGTAGTGCAGCATCACGTGGGCCGTGGTGGGCGCGGCGTGCTTGAGGGCGTTGGTGAGCGCCTCCTGCACGATCCGGTAGACGGTCAGGTCCACGCCGGGCGGCAGTGGGTGCGCCGGGCCCGCCACGGTGAGCGTGACCGGCAGGCCGATGCCGGCCATGTGGTCGACCAACTCGGCCAGATCCGCGGTGCCCGGCTGCGGCGTGAGCGCGAGCCGCGTCCCTTCCCCGCGTAGCAGGCCGAGCATCCGGCCCAGTTCGCCGACCGCCTGCCGTCCGGTCTCCTGGACCGAGCGCAGCGGCGCGTGCGCCTTGGCGGGATCGCGGTCGAGCAGGTCTTCGGCGGCGCCCGCCTGCACGACCATGACGCTGACGCAGTGGGCGACGATGTCGTGCAGTTCGCGGGCGATGCGGGAGCGCTCCTCCGCGAGCGCGGCCTGGATCGCCTCCTCCCGCTCGGCCTCCAGCCGCTGGGCTCGGGCCCGGTCGTCGGAGTGGCTGCGGGCCCGGGCGCGCAGCACCCGGCCGGCGACGAGGACGATGATGAACGGCACCGCGGCGAACGGGATGTTGCTGACGGTGCCGGCGTCCGGGTTGCGCAGCATCACGACGACGACCGTGGTGGCGGTGGCCGCGACGCCGAGCCAGGCGGGCGTGCGCTCACTGTGCCGGGCCACCGAGTAGGTGGCGATCAGCAGCGGCAGGAAGCCGCCCCACAGGGTGAACGTCAGCGGGGTGGCCAGCATCGGTGCGGTGATCGCGACCGCGACGACCACAGCCGTGGCGAGCGGCGCCAGCCTCCGCAGCGCCAGCACCAGCGCCGCCACGAGGGTGGACACGACCACGGGCGGCATGGGGCCGTACCGGGTCGAGTTGTCGAGGTCGAAGAGGATGTCGAGCTGGGCGAAGACGGCGACCGCGAGCGCGAGCAGAGCGTCCGGCAGCAGCGCCGCCGGCCTGCGCCGCAGCCACGCCCGCGCCTCCGACTCGGCTCGCGCCGGCGACTCGGCCGGCGCCGTCCACAGCATCACACCCGCACGCTACCGACGGGCGGACCCGGGCGGCGTCATCCGCAGGTCGTATTCGTCCCGCACCGGTCGCGACCCGGGAACTACCCGCGACCAACCAAGGCACGACGACGTTCCGGCCCGGCGGCATCGACGCTGATGGTGCGCTGTCGAGGGGCGGCGCGACCCAGGAGGAGACCATGACCGTTAACCTCAAGCGCCTGGCCGGATGGGCGCTCATCATCGGCACGATCGTCGCGGCGTTCGGCTACCTCGCCGCGAACCTTCTCGCGCCGGGCAGCGGCGACGAGGTCTTCCGCTACCACCTCTGGCCGCTGTTCGAAGGGATCGCGATCGGCGGGAACGTCATCATCGTGCTGGGGCTGCCGGTGATCCTGACCTTCGCCGGGCGGGCACCGAAGCTGCACATCGTCGGCTACGTCGGCATCGCCGCCGCGCTGCTGATGCTGGACATCGGCGAGGGCGTCATCGAGGCGTTCGTGAAGCCGTACCTGGTCGACCACGGCG
This sequence comes from Micromonospora sp. NPDC006766, assembly GCF_040636055.1. NCBI lineage: Bacteria > Bacillati > Actinomycetota > Actinomycetes > Micromonosporales > Micromonosporaceae > Micromonospora > Micromonospora sp. NPDC006766. The sequence goes on from NZ_JBEYIX010000011.1 coordinate 96,202, forward strand.
GCATCCCCACCGACGAGCCCACCGGCTTCACCATCTTCGGTGGCGTCGCGCTGCTCAGCCTGGTCGTCGGCGCGATCTGCCTCGGCATCGCGGTGCTGCGCGCCCGGGCGCTGCCGTGGTGGATCGGTGTCGCGCTAATCGTGTCGTGCCTGCTCGGCGCCCTCGGGCTGCCCGGGGCCTGGTTCATCCTTCCCGACGACGTCTTCTTCGCCGTGCTGTTCGCGATCGGCGTCTACGCCGTACGCGACCGCAGCGAGGTCGCCACGAGCAACGTCGTCGAGCCGGCCGCCGTCTGACGGCGGTCCGCGGCGTCCGCTGGGCCAGCCGCTCCCCTGTTGAGCGATATGCCCCTGAGAGATAGATATGACTCAGGGGCATATCGCTTAGATCGACCCGACCCGCGCCGGTGCGACTCAGGCGAGTTGCTCAACCTCCTTGCGACCGCTCGCGCTGCGGCAGCACGGTGTACTTCGGATCCGAGGCGGACGCGGTGCCGGCATGGAAGTAGGCGAACTTGGTCAGCGCGGATTCGGCGGCCAGCGCCAGTCCACCTACCACGTCCAGGGCCCGGCTGGGCCGGATCGCCGAGGTCGCGAGCAGAGCTGTTCCGGTGCGGGCACACCAGCGGGAGGCGCGTAGCAGTCGGCCCGGTCGCCCGTCGGTCAACGGTTCGGCCACCGTATCGAGCCGGCGGTGGATGGCCCGGTGGAGCTCCTGCGCCGCCACGGCTCCGGCGATGCCGGCGATCCGGGCGGGTGCCGCCTCGCGCGCCGGAGAGGTCGCGGCCACCAGGCCGCCGGCCGCCGCGAGCGCGCTCGCCCCGAACAGGTACGGCAGTTCCCGGTGCGCCTCGTGCCATACCGGCACGGCGGTGTTGGCGATCAGCGCGCCGGTGTACGTGGTGATCGCGGGGGCGACGGCCGTGGCGGCCAGGCCGCTCGGACGGGCCAGGCGCCCGACGAGGTCCGCCCCGCGGCGGGGCAGCACGGCCGAGAGTTCGTCGAGCGCGGCGACCGCCGCGAGCGGGCTGAAAGCGCCGAGCAGCCACGTGCCGATCGACATCGGTGAGGTTGGCTTGACGACGCGCAGCATGTGCACGAAACGCCCGGGCCGGCCGAGGTCACCGATCAGGACCGCGAGCGACAGCCCGGTCGCGCCGCCCGAGATGAGCCGGGCGGCGCGGCGCATGCCCGGGCGGGTAGGGGCAGGCGGGCACGCAGTAGCCGCAGCCGTTGCAGATGTCCTCCTGCACCACCACCGTGCCGAACTCGGTGCGGAACAGGCTGCCGGTGGGGCACACGTCCAGGCAGGCGGCGTGGGTGCAGTGCTTGCACACGTCGCTGGCCATCAGCCAGCGCAGTTCGGTACGCCCGTCCGCCACCATCAGCTCGTTGTGCGCGCCCGCGGATGGGCCGGTCGGCATGAGGGCGATCGCGTTGTTCTGCCGGCCGAGTGGGCGGTCGTGCTCGATGAAGGCGACGTGCCGCCAGGTGTCGGCGCCGAGCATGCCGGTGTTGTCGTACGACATTCCGAGCAGGGAGAGCCCGTCTTCCGGGATCAGGTTCCACTCCATTGCAGGCGACCTCGCACGCCTTGCACCCGATGCACACGGAGGTGTCGGTGAAGAAGCCCATGCGCGGTGGCGGCTGCGGGTAGCCGGCGTCGGGAGCCGGGTCCCTCGTACCCTCCAGCAGGTTGTCGGTCATGCCGGTTCGCCGTGCCTTTCCGTGGTGCGGTGCGCGGTGCCGGTCGCCGCGGTGATCCCGGCACGCCGCAGGTAATCCTCGACCAGGTGACGACGGTCGGGGCCGCGGGGACGGCGGCCGGGCCGGATGTCGCAGGTGAGGGCCTTGACCTCCTGGATGTGCACATCGGGGTCGAGGGACATGTGGGTGAGGTCGTTGGCGGAGTCGCCGGTGGTGATGCCGTTGCGGCCCCAGTGGTAGGGCAGCCCGACCTGGTGGACGATCCGGTCGTGCACCCGCACCGGGACCATCCGGTCGGTGACCAGCACCCGCGCCTCGATGGCGCTGCGGGCGGTGACGATGGTGGCCCAGCCGAGGTGGTCCAGCCCGACGATGGCGGCCAGCTCGGGAGACACCTCGCAGAACATCTCCGGCTGCAGGCTCCGACAGGTACGGCAGCCAGCGGCTCATCCCGCCGGCCGTGTGGTGCTCGGTGAGCCGGTACGTGGTCAGCACGTACGGAAAGACGCCGCTGCCCGTGTCGTCGCCGCTGGGCTGGTAGGGGTCGACGTCCCGCCGCCGGCTGGTCTCCCGGGCCGGGTTCTGCTGCTGCCCGTAGAGCAGGTTCGGCACCGGTGACTCCTGCGGCTCGTAGTGGGTCGGCAGCGGCCCGTCGGACAGCCCGGCCGGGACGTAGAGCCAGCCCTTCCCGTCGGCCTGCATGATGAACGGGTCGATGCCGGACAGGGCGTACTGCCGCTTCGCGCCCTCGGGCGGCCGGTAGTCCGGCGGCTTCGTGGGCTGGAAGTCCGGCACGTCGTGCCCGGTCCACCTCTTCGCCTCGGCGTCCCACCACACGTACGCCTTACGCTCACTCCACGGTCTGCCCTGCGGATCGGCGGAGGCGCGGTTGTAGAGCAGGCGGCGGTTCGCCGGCCAGGCCCAGCCCCACTCGGGCGCCACCCAGTTCTGCTCGGTGTGCGGCCTACGCCGCGCGGTCTGGTTCACCCCGGCCGCGTACGCGCCGCAGTAGATCCAGCACCCGCAGGCGGTGGAGCCGTCATCGGCGAGCTCCTCGTACGTCGACAGGCAGGAGCCGTCCGCCCGCCGGCCGTTGATCTCCTGCAGCACCTCGTCGGCGCTCGGCTCCTCGTGCGGGCCGGAGGTGGTGTAGGACCAGTTCAGGTCGAGGATCGGGCGGTCCCGGTCGGCGGTCGAACCGGCCAGCTTCGCCCGGATCCGCCGGCCCAGGTGATACCAGAACCACAGGTCGCTGCGCGCGTCGCCGGGCGGGTCGACCGCCTTGTGGTGCCACTGCAGCATCCGCTGGGTGTTGGTGAAACTGCCGTCCTTCTCGGTGTGCGCGGCCGCGGGCAGGAAGAACACCTCGGTGCCGATGTCCCGGGTCCGCAGCTCGCCGGATTCGATCTCCGGGCCGTCCTGCCACCAGGTGGCGCTCTCGATCAGGGCGAAGTCCCGGACCACGAGCCAGTCGAGGTTCGCCATGCCGAGGCGTTGCGCCCGGGCGTTGGTCGACCCGACCGCCGGGTTCTGGCCGTTGAGGAAGTAGCCCTTGCAGGTGCCGTCGAGTTGCGCCTGCACCGTTTTGTAGGTGCTGTGGTCGCCGGTGATGCGCGGCAGGTAGTCGAAGCAGAAGTCGTTGTCGGCGGTGGCCGCATCCCCCCAGTACGCCTTGAGCAGGCTGACCGCGTAGGCGCGCATGTTGCCCCAGTAGCCGGTCTCGGCGGAGTCGTCGGCGACGTACGCGTCGAGGCTGCCGTGGGTGTCCGGGTGCGGCATCGGCAGGTAGCCCGGCAGCAGGTTGTAGAGCGTCGGGATGTCGGTGCTGCCCTGGATGCTGGCGTGACCGCGCAGGGCCATGATCCCCCCGCCGGGCCGCCCGATGTTGCCCAGCAGCAGTTGCAGCACCGACGCGGCCCGGATGTACTGCACCCCCACGGTGTGCTGGGTCCACCCCACCGCGTACGCCCAGGCCGTGGTCCGGTCCCGGGTGGAGTTCTGCGTCACCGCCCGCGCCAGCTGCCCGAACAGTTCCTCCGGGATGCCGCAGATCTTCGCCACCGCCTCCGGGGTGTAGCGGCGGTAGTGCCGCTTCAACAGCTGGAACACGCATCGCGGATGCTGCAGGGTCTCGTCCCGGCTCAGCTTGTGCAGGTCCGTCAACGAGGCGCCGTGGCTGCCGTGCTCGTGGCCCCGCTCGGTCGCGTGCCGCTGGTGCGACCGCTGCTCACCGGCCTCCCGCCGCTGCTTGGCGCCCTGCTCCCGTTTGCCGGCCGCGCTCGCCACGCGGACGCCCTCGTACTGCCAGCTGTCCGTCGAGTAGCTTGAGGTGTCGTCCCGCCAGCCGGAGAAGAGCCCGTCGAGGTCCTCGGTGTCCTGAAACTCCTCGTTGATGATCGTCGCCGCGTTGGTGTAGTTGACCACGTACTCGCGGAATTCGAGGCCGTTGCTGAGCACGTAGTTGATCAGGCCGCCGAGCAGCGCGATGTCGGTGCCGGCCCGGATCGGCACGTGCACGTCGGCCAGCGCCCCGGTGCGGGTCAGCCGAGGGTCGATGTGGATGAGCGTGGCGCCGCGCGCCTTCGCCTCCATGACCCACTGGAACCCCACCGGGTGGCACTCGGCCATGTTCGAGCCCTGCATCACGATGCAGTCGGAGTTTTGCAGATCCTGCTGGAAGGTGGTGGCGCCGCCGCGACCGAACGAGGTTCCCAGACCGGGAACGGTGGAAGAGTGTCAAATGCGGGCCTGATTCTCGATCTGCACCGCGCCCAGCGCCGTGCCGAGCTTCTTGATCAGGTAGTTTTCCTCGTTGTCGAGCGTCGCGCCGCCGAGCGCCGCGATGCCCATCGTGCGGCGCAGCCGCCGCCCCTGCTCGTCGCGGTCGGTCCAGGTCTGCGCGCGGGTCGCGATGACCCGGTCGGCGATCATGTCCATCGCCGTGTCGAGGTCCAGGTCCTCCCACCGGGTGCCGTAGGGCCGGCGGTAGCGCACCCGCGTCTGGCGCAGCGGGTTGGTGACCAGTTGCTTGGTCGCGGCGCCTTCGGGCACAGCCGGCCCCGGCTACTCTGTCTACCGCCAACTGCCCCGGTTTGGCCGGAGGTTTCACGATTCGGCGAAGAGGCCTGCAACCGGCCACCGGGGGCGCGGGCTTGTGTAGAGCCGCTCGCGGTGGGTATGCGCGCGCAACTATCGACGGCGTTCCACCCAGGGGAAGCGTACGAGAGAGGCTTGTGATGACTCGTATGGCACAGCCGGACGCTGATGGTGATTTCGACTTCTGGCGCAACCATGCCCAGATTTCCCTGCAACCCGTCGCGGCGCCTTCGATCCTGGGGCTCTTCGGCTTCGCCGCGGCCACCTTCATCGTCGCCACCAACCTCGCGGGCTGGTACGGCAACACGACGACGACGCCGGTGTTCCTGTTCCCCTTCGCCGCGTTCGCCGGCGGACTGGCCCAGTTGCTGGCCGGCATGTGGGCGTACCGGGCACGGGACGGGTTGGCCACCGCGATGCGCGGCATCTGGGGTTCGTTCTGGCTCGCGTACGGACTGCTGTACCTGCTGGTGGCCGTCGGGGTGCTGGCGCCGCCGACCCCGTTCGTGGCGCTCGGGTACTGGTTCGTGGCCCTCGCCGCCATCACCTGGTCCGGGGCGTTGGCCGCGCTGGCGGAGAATCTCGGGCTCGCCGCCGTGCTGGCGACGCTCGCCGCCGGTGCCACCTGCCTCGCGATCGGTCAGATCGCCAACATCTCGGGCTGGCGGACAGCGGGCGCCTGGTTCTTCATCGCCTCGGCCATTCTGGGCTGGTATGTGGCCACGGCGATGATGTTGGAGGGAACCTGGCGCCGCGTCGTCCTGCCATTGGGCAAGCGGCGTGGCCCGAATGTGCCGGGCCGGTCGCCGCGGCAGGTCATCCAGTTCGTGTCCGGTGAACCGGGCGTCAAGGTCGGTCAGTGATCGCTCCGGGACGGCGCAGGTGGGAGTAGCCGCAGCAGCGCCCACGAGGCGGCATGGCCGGCGGGCAGGAGGTCGGCGCGATGGTTCGGCTGCGACCGGCGTCCGGACGCATCCTGGCGCTCCTGCTCCTCACCGTGCTTCCGCCAACGTTGGCGGCGGCGCTGTCGACCAGCTACGGGCTACGTTCCGCGGTGGGGCTCGCCCCGCAGGCCAGTGCCCCACCTCCCTTCGCGATCTTCCATGACCTGCGATGGATCTCCGTCTACCACGACTCGTGGCCACAGTTCGCCGGGGAGTTTGCCGTCGTGGTCGTGGTACGGGGCCTGTGGACCGCCGCGATCGTGCTGGTTGCCTGGCCGTCACATCTACGACCCCGACCAACGTGGGGCCGGGCGCTCCTCACCGGCGTCACCGGCAGCGCTGCGCTGGCGGTCGTCATGCTGCCCTGGGCTGCGATCTCGGTGGCACTCAGCACGACATCCCTGTCCTGGTTCTTCATCGGCGACGTGGGTTCGATATTCGTGCTTGCCCTCGTCATGCAGCGGGCCGGCCTGGTGTCCACCTGGTGGCAGGGGGCGCCGCCGCTGGCCGGCGCGCTCTGGATCGTGCTGGCGTTCCTGATCCTGACCACCGCATCGGTGCTCGTGTCCACCACGCCCGGCCCGTTGCCGATTGTGCTGGCAGCCGCCGCCGGCGCGGTGAACGCCTGGCTGTGGCGCCGCCTGCTCGCAGCGGCGCTCGCGGCTCGCGTCCGGCTTGCCCGGGTCCCGGTCGCTCCGCTGGTTGCCGTCGGGCTCGTGGTCGGCATCGCCCCGGCAGGGTTCCTGGGCCGGGCCGCCGTCCAGGATGCCGGGCAACGGCAACCGCCGGCACCGTTACCTGCCCGGCAGAACGGAGACCCGCCCCCGGCAATCATCTACGTCGACGGATTTGATTCCGCCGGTGACGGCGGCTCGATCGATGGCGGCCGGCAGGTTGCCGACAGCATTCCGATCGAGCTGTTCTCCTACGCCGGTGTCGACGAACAAGGGCGACCGCTGCCGTATCGGCCCGAGCAGACTCAGCAGTCGCTGGAACGCAGCGCGGCACTGCTCGACGTCCAGGTCACCAAGCTGCACGGCCGCACGGGCAAACCCGTGGCGCTGCTCGGAGACAGCGAGGGCACCCTCGTCGTCCGAACCTACCTGCAGACCCACCCGCACCCGGACGTGGTAGCGGCCGTTCTGCTCAATGCCCTGCCCAATCCCGCCGTGGCGAACTATCCGCCGCCCGGCGCCCGGCACGGTTGGGGGCTGGCCGCCGGAGCCCAACTGCAGGCAATCATGGCGGCTGTCAGGTGGTCCAGCGGCCTGCGGATCGACACCGACGCACCGTTCCTCCGTTCGCTCCTGGACAACCCCCAGCGCTACCGCGACCAGATGTTCTGCCCCGTCCCCGGAACCCGCCTCGTAGCGTTCGTGACCCTCGACGCCGCCCTCGCCGACCGTCCCGGCGGCCCGGTCGAGGTGCCCTTCGTCCTGGTGGACACCCTGCACGGCGGCGCGTACGACAGCGGTGACGTCCGGCGACAGATCGTCGCGTTTCTTGACGGCGAGGAGATACCCGCAGCCGGAACAGGCGTGTACCGGGTGCTGCGGGCCACGGCGGTCGCCTGGCAGGCCCCGCCGCTGCGGCTCTCCCTCGTCGACTCCGCTGCGGCCGATGACGGCCTGCCTCACTGCCACGCCTGATTCCCGAGCGCGCCCATACCGGGCTCGTGCCTACTGGCGCGACTGGCTGGTCAACGGTCGCCGACCACAACGACTTCCTCGCCCTCGCCGGACGGTGGCTCAGGGCTCTCGTGCCCGCAGCAGAGCCAGGTCGGCCGCGCGAACTCGCGGGTGAACCGACCCGAGTCATAATTCCTATATTTAAATGCCTCCATGTAACATGGTCGCGGCGAGCCCGTCGCATCAAAGATGCGGGGCGACCGCCTCAGTCCTTAACGGACAGAACCTCGTCTGAGGAGGCATGTGTGCGATCTGAGCCGGTAAGCAGAAGGATCCCGTGGCGGTGGAGCGCCGGCTTGATCCGGCCGGGGCGACTGTTGGTCGCGGCACTGGCCACCGTACTGATGGTCCCGCTGGGTGCGGCCTCGGCCTCGGCCGCCGGCGGTACCGTCGCCCCCGCCGGGCAGGTGCCGGCGTCGCTGGGCGCAGGGGCGGATACGCCCACGGGCATGACGGTTGCGGCCTCCGCCGCTGCCACGGTCTGCGCCAAGGTGGCCGCCAAGGCCGGCTTCTCGTACACCGAGAACATCAGCACCTCAGCGGGCAACGTCCGGAAGATCGTGGTCGCCGTTGCGGTCGCCATGGCCGAGTCGAGCTGCAACCCGTCGGCGAAGGGCCAGAACCCCGGCTCGATCGACCGGGGTCTGTGGCAGATCAACAACTATTGGCACTCCGAGGTCAGTGACGCCTGCGCCTACCAGGTTCAGTGCAACGCCAACGCGGCGTGGAACATCTCCAGCCACGGCAGCAACTGGACCCCGTGGTCGACGTACAACAACGGGGCGTGGAGGAACTACCTGGACACGGCCCGCGACGCGATCACCGGGTTCTCGTTCCAGCTGAAGAACCGGGGCGCCGGCACCTGCCTGGACGCCATCTCGTCGGACGTACGCAACGGCGGGCGGATCGCCCAGTGGCCCTGCAACAGCAACGACAGCTACCAGCAGTGGCGCGTCGTGGTCGGCGCGAACAACTACAACCCGGTGCTCCAGAACGTCGGTGCCGGCACCTGCCTGGACGCCAACGCGTCCGACGTACGCAACGGCGGCGCGATCTTCCAGTGGGCCTGCAACACCACGGGCGATGCCTTCCAGCGGTGGTGGTTCTCCGGCAGCGGGCAGCTCAACACCAACGGTGACGCCAACGCCGGGCTGCACAACGCCGGTAGCGGGACGTGCCTGGACGCTCAGGCATCGGACGTCGGCCAGAACGGGAACATCATCCAGTGGGCTTGCTCCGGCAGCGACCTCTTCCAGCTGTGGAACTGACCGCGTGACAACAGGCCCCGCGGGGCGCTGACCTCAGCCCGCGCCGCCGGGCGCGGACACGCTCGACACAACCCTTCAGAGACCGTGACACATGCGGCCACCGTGCTGGAGGAGGAGCTCGCGGCGGGCCTGGCCAGCGCGCGACGGCTGGAGGAGAAGCTGAGCGCCGACCGTAAGGTGGACCCGGAGGCGTTCGACGAACTGGTGACACGGGTCCGCACCGACGGGCACGCACTGATCGACACCGTCGTGGCACAGCTGAAGACGTCCGACGACCAGCGCGGTGAGGTCATCCGCCGGTACACGTCAGACGCACACGACGCCCTCGGCAGCGTGCTCAACCTCGCGCGGCTGGTACCGGACATGGCGAACGGGCTGGTGGACCGGCTCGCCTCGTCGGCGTCGCAGAACCCGGCGTCGTCCGACAAGTGACGTGTCGACCACCGGCGAGGCTGACGGCCACGTTACGGCCATGCTGGAGCGCTATCGCACACTCGCGATCGGCGCGCTGCTTGCTGACGTGCCCGAGGGCGGGCCGCACTACCTCTATGACCTGGTGGCCGAGTACCCACGGCGGTGGGGCAAGGGGCTGCGCGCCGCACTCTGCCTCGCGACCTGCCAGGCGTTCGGCGGCACGCCTTCGGTGGGGCTCAACGCCGCCGTAACCGTGGAGCTGTTCCACAACGCGTTCCTCATTCACGACGACATTCAGGACGAGAGCGAGCAGCGGCGCGGGGCACAGACCCTGCACGCCGAGTACGGCGTCGGCGTCGCCCTCAACGTCGGCAACATGACGAACCTGCTTGCGCTACAGCGGCTCGCCGCCAACCGCGGTGCACTCGGCTCAGGGATCGCGTGGCGGCTGTTCGAAGAGACCGAGCTCATGCTGCGCCACTCGCTGGAAGGGCAGGCAATCGAGATCGGGTGGATCCGCGACAACGTGTGTGACCTCGACGCTGATGACTACTACCGCATGTGCCTGAAGAATACCTCCTGGTACACCTGCATCTACCCGTGTCGCACGGGAATCCTTGTCGCCGCCACCGGCCAGCACAACGGGGTCGACGTCCTGGACCGCTACGGCTGCTATCTGGGCGCCGCGTTCCAGATCCAGGACGACGCGCTCAACCTGATCGGCGACTATGCCCGCTTCCTCGCGCGAATCCAGCTCGCACGGACGGACGGCGGCAGATGGTTCAGTCCTTGCGCCCGGTGACGGCCACAGTGACGCCGAGGCCGATCAGGGTGAGCCCGCCGACCCCGCCGATCAGGGACAGCCGTCGCGGTGAGCGGGCGAACCAGTCCCGTGCGGTGGCCGCAACCAGACCCCACGCGCTGTCGGAGACGACCGCGACCAGGTTGAAGACCAGGCCGAGCACCAGCATCTGCACCGCGACATGACCCTGAGCGCGGTCGACGAACTGCGGCAGCACGGCGGCGAAGAACACGATGGTCTTGGGGTTCGACACACCGACGGTGAAGCCCTCCCAGAAGGTGCGCAGGCTTCCGCGCGATGCCCCCACATCGGTGAAGGAGGCCTGCAGCGATGCACGCTCGCGCCACGCCTTGACCCCGAGGTACACCAGGTAGGCGGCTCCCGCCAGCTTGAGCGCGGTGAAGACGACGACCGAGCGTTCCACGACGGAGCCGATCCCCAGGGCCACGGCCACGACGAGGGTGTACGCGCCGACCGTGTTGCCCACCACCGTGGTCAGTGCGGCGCGGCGCCCCTGCGCCAGCGCTCGTCCGATCACGAACAGGACGCTGGGCCCAGGGATCAGGATCAGCAGGAACGACATGGCCGTGAAAGCGAGCAATCGGTCGGCAGACACCATGAAGATCATGCAACCACCGGAGGGCGCACAGTTCCAGCCGTATTTCCCGACCGGTTCTCACGAACGGAACAGACGAGGCGCGCCGCGCGGCGGTTGTGGGGTCACCGGCGACGCGGCGTGACCAGACCCGACTCGTACGCCCACACGACCAGTTGGGCACGGTCGCGGCAGTGCAACTTGGTCATCGCCCGGTTGACGTGCGTTTTGGCGGTCAACGGGCTGATCACCATGCGCTCGGCGATCTGGTCGTTGCTCAAGCCTCGGGCGACGAGCTCGAGGATCTCCTGCTCGCGGGCGGTCAGCACGTCGCGCCCGACCGTCGGGTCGGCCGGCGGCGGGCCGGCGACGAACTCGCTGATGAGCGTACGCGTGACCGCCGGGGCGAGCAGCGCGTCGCCGCGCGCGACGACGGCGACGGCCTGCAGCAGGTCGGCGGGGTCGGCGTCCTTGAGGAGGAACCCGCTGGCGCCGGCGCGGAGCGCGGCGAAGACGTACGAGTCGAGCCCGTAGTTGGTGAGGATGAGGACGCGGATCGCGGCGAGGTCGCCGTCAGCGGCGATGCGCCGGGTGGCTTCGATGCCGTCGAGCCCCGGCATCTGCACGTCCATCAGGACGACGTCCGGCCGCAGACGTCGCGCCAGCTCGACGGCCGACGCCCCATCGGCGGCCTCACCGACGACCGCCAGGTCGTCCTCCGCGTCCAGCAGTGCCCGGAAGCCGGCCCGCATCAACGCCTGGTCGTCGACGAGCAGCACCCGGATCATGCCGGCTCCTGCAACGGAAAGGTGGCCCGTACCGCGAACCCGCCGTCGTCGCGGGCGGCGGCGTGCAGCGTGCCGCCCAGGCCGGTGACCCGTTCCCGCATGCCGCGCAGGCCCACACCCTGGGTCACCGGCCGGAGCGGCGACGCCTGGCCGTCGTCGGTCACCGAGACGGTCAGCTGCGCCGGGGCGTACTCGATGTGGATCTGGGCGGTGGCCGAGCCGGCGTGCCGGGCCACATTGGTCAGGGCCTCCTGGACGACGCGGTACCCGGCCTGGTCGACCTCGGCGGGCAGGTCCCGGGGCTGACCGACGGCGGTCACCTGCACCGGCACGCCGGCCGCCCGGGTCCGCTCGGCGAGTTCGCCCAGCCGGGCCAGCCCGACGCGGTCGCCGTCCTCGGGCGAGCGCAGGACGTCCAGCGTCGCCCGCAGTTCCCGCATGGCGGCGCCGCTGGCCTCCTGGATCGCCAGCAGCGCGGCCGCCGGCGCCTCGCCGCGCTTGCGGGCCAGGTGCACGGCGATCCCGGCCTGCACCTTGATCACCGAGATGCTGTGGGTCAGCGAGTCGTGCAGGTCCCGGGCGATGCGCAGCCGCTCCTCCCCGGCGCGACGCAACGCCACCTCCTCGCGGGTGCGTTCGGCCTCGATCGCCCGCTGCTCGACCTGCTCCAGGTATGCCCGGCGCTGGCCTGAGACGAGCCCGGCGACGTTGGCCGCCACGAACCAGCCCAACAGCAGGGCGGTCCGCTCGACGATCTGTTCGCCGGGTTGGTCGGCGGACGCGGTCGAGATGTCGTGGGCGAGGAAGCCGCCGAGGAAGACGAGGCTGGCCAGGGCGGGGGCGAATCGATGGCCCCGCCAGGCGGCGACATAGACCGCGCCGAGGACGGGGAACGCGGCGTGCGCCCCGGGGTGCACCCGGACGTGGAGGGCCAGCATGGCGGCGCCCACCACGGTCAGCGCCACCACCGGGTACCGCCGGCACGCCGCCAGGGCCGCCGCCATGACCAGGACCAGGACGACGTCGATCGCCCGCACCGGTGCGGCGTCCGCCGCGAGCGCGGTGGTGCCGAGCAGGAAGACGCCGAGGAGGAAACCGCTGAGAGCGTACGGCAGGTCGCGGCGCATGGCCGAACTGTAGAACGCCCGCCGCCCGGCGGCATCCCGCGTTTGGGGTAGGTGGACGTACCGCGGACGCGGTATCGAGGGCCGGGCAAGTGCCTATGACAGCACGACGTTTTCCCGGCCCGTCGAGGCGAGCATCGATCCCATGACATACCGCTTCTTCACCCCGGCGAAGGCGTCGGCGGCGACCGGTCTCACCGCCGAGGTCTACCGGCAGCTGCGGGACGAGTTCCTCGGGCCGGTGCCCACCTTTCAGGCGCTCTCGGCCGCGCCCGAGGTGCTGGCCGCGACGTGGGCGCTGATGCGCGAGGCCCTGCTTGCCGGGGACGCCTCCCGGGTCGACCGAGAGCTCGTCGCGGCTGCGGTGTCCCGGGCCAACCGCTGCCGGTTCTGCGTCGACGCGCACGTGATGCTGCTGCACGCGCTCGGCGAGCACGAGCTGGCCGAGGTCGTCGCCCGGGGCGAGACGCCACCGGAGGCCAGGCACGCCGAGTTCGTCGCCTGGGCCGAGGCCAGCCGCAGCCCGATGGCCGCCGACTGGTCCAGCCCGCACCGGCCTGAGGTCACCGGCACGCTGCTCGCCTTTCACTTCATCAACCGGATCGTCTCGGCGCTGCTCGATCCGGATCTGCTGCCCGGCGGCCTGCAGCGCTCCCCGATGGTGCGGTCCGTCGGGGGCCGGCTCTACGCCAGGACGGCTCGGGAGCCGAAGGAGCCCGGTCGCGGCCTGTCGCTCCTCGACGCCGGCACGGTGGCACCACCGGGTTGGGCCGGGGACAGTCCGGTCGGCGTCGCGTACGCGTCGCTGAGGAAGGTCGCCTCGCAGGGCGGCGAGCTTCTGGGCGACGTGGCGCGTCGGACCGTGACAGCCACCGTGCGGTGGGAGGACGGACGGCACCCGGCCCGGCCCGCCGAGTGGGCCGCCGAGCTGATCCGGGATCTGCCCGGCGCGGACCGCGTCGGGACCCGGATCGCGCTGCTGGCGGCGTTCGCGCCCGACGCGATCAGCACCGACGACGTCGCCCGGTGGCGGCTGTCCCGTCCGGACGACGCCGACCTCGTGCGGCTGGTCGCGTACGGGGCGATCACGGCCACCGATCACGTCGCCCAGGCCCTGTCCCCGGCTCATCTGTAGGAGGTCACCATGCGCAAGGCCCTCGTCGTCGTCACCACCGTGTTGCTCGTCGCGTTCGTTCTGCAGTTCGTCTTCGCCGCCGTGGGCGCGTTCACCAGGCCCGCGGGCGAGGGCGCGTATGCCCTGCACAGCGTCACCGGGATGGCGGTCATCCCCGTTCTCATCCTGCTCACCACCCTGTTCGCCGTGCTGGCGAAGGCGCCGGGGCGGCTGATCGGGCTGGCGATCCTGCCGCTCGGTCTCGTCGTCCTGCAGGGGCTCATCGCGATGCTCGCGAACGCGTCCACCGACGCCGCCGGCACGAGTACCTGGGTCGGCCTGACCGTCGCCGGGTTGCACGCGCTCAACGGAATCATCGCGGTGCATGTCGTGGTCGGCGTCCACCGGGCGGCGCGAAAGCTGGCCCGTCCGGTGCCGGCCGACACCGCCCCGGTGACCGTTCGGCAGGAGGTGTCCGCGTGACCGTCGGCTCGCTGGTCGTGGCCGACCTCCTGATCGCGGTCCTCGCGGCCGCCGGGTGGCTGGGCGGCGGCGCCGCGTCGGCCGCCCGGCGCCGTCGGCTCGCGCTGGGGCTGGCCGCGTTCGCGCTGCTCGCCACGGTGGCCCGCGCGATCACGATCACCGCGCTCGCCAGGGCCGGCTGGTGGTTCGCGGCGGAGAAGATCCTCATCGCCGCCCCGCTGTCACTCGCGGCGGTGGTCGTGGCCGGGTCGCGGCTGCTGCGTGCCCCGGCCGACATCCGGTCCGCCGCGGTTTCGCTGCTCTTCGCCGGGTACGCCCAGAGCGCCGCCCTGCTCGTGACGGTTCTGCACGGCTATCCGGCGTCGGCGGGCGTGGGACTGCTCGCGGTCGCCGGGGTCGTCGCGGCCACCGCCGTCTCGTGGCGGGCCCTGGGCGCGCGCCCGTCGCGGTCGGTGTCCCGGGCGGCCCTCGTGGTGGCGGTCGCGGCGCTGCTGACCGGAACCGGGCTGGCCGCCGCCCCGGGCGCTGCTCCCGCCGTACGACATGATCATCGACCTGGGGATGCGCGGGCCGTGGGCGAACCGACCAGGCGGGTCACCCTGACGGCCGGGACCGCCACGGTGCGGGTGCGCGGGCGTGATGTCGCGGCGTGGGCGTTCAACGGGCAGGTTCCCGGGCCCGAACTGACCGCCACCGTCGGCGACGTCCTGGCGGTGACGCTCCGCAACCGGGACATCGCCCGGGGCGTCACGCTGCACTGGCACGGGTACGACGTGCCGAACGGTCAGGACGGGGTGCCCGGCGTGACGCAGGCCGCGGTGCTGCCCGGGCAGGAGTTCGTCTACCGGTTCCGCGCCGATCAGGCCGGCACGTACTGGTATCACACGCACGCGGTATCCGACGTCGGGGTGCGCATGGGGCTCTACGGTGTCCTGGTGGTGCGCCCGGCGCCGGTGACCGGCGTCGACGTCACGGTGCCGGTGCACACGCTGTCCGGGCTTCCGCTGCCCGCGCCGGAGACGGAGCCCGTCCAGGCCGGGGTGCCCGTGCGGCTGCGGCTGATCAACACCGACAGCACGACCCACCGGTACGCCCTGGCCGGGGCCCCGTTCCGGGTCGCCGCCATCGACGGGTCCGACCTGCGCGGCCCGACGCCGCTGGTGGGCACCGCCGTGCTGATCCCGGCCGGGGGTCGCTACGACCTGGTGTTCACCGCGCCCGCCACGCCGGTGGCGCTGTTCGTCGACGGGCGGCCGGTCTACTCGACCGGACCGGTTTCCACGGCGACCGGCGCGTGGCCGGTGCTGGATCCACTCGCCTACGGCGTCAGTTCTCCGGTGCCGTGGTCCCGGTTCGACAGGGAGTTCACCCTGGTTCTCGATCGCGGCCTCGACCTGCACGGGCTGCTTCCGCGGTACGCCCACACCGTCAACGGCGCGGCCGATCCGGACATCCCGCCGCAGGTGGTACGCCTCGGCGACGTCGTCAAGTTCACGATTGTGAACCGATCCCTGGTGGTGCACCCGTGGCATCTGCACGGCCATCACGTCCTGGTGCTGTCTCGCAACGGGAAGCCGACGACCGGAAGTCCGCTGTGGCTGGACTCGTTCGACGTACGCCCCGGCGATGTCTGGGAGGTGGCGTTCCTGGCCGACAACTCCGGGATGTGGGCCAACCACTGCCACAATCTGGCGCATGCCGACGCCGGGATGCTGCTGCACCTGATGTACCGGTGACCCCGAAACGGGTTCCGCCGCCGTGCCGTAATCCTTTCACGTTCGGGCCGACCTCAGCCGTGGCCGGTCCTTCGGCGTCGGAAATTGATGATGGCTGGGTCCTGATTCGACCGGCCTATCGATGGTGTTGGTGCAACGATAGAAGGCGTGGGAACTGCGAAAACTACTGCACCTGCCGTCTCGCCGCTTGCCGGCGAGCCGATCAAGCGCGCCGATGCCGAGCGGCTCGCGGGAGTGCTGAAGGCATTTGCCGATCCGGCCCGGCTGCGACTGCTCAGTCTGATCCAGTCCGCCCCGGAGGGCGAGGCGTCCGTGAGTGACCTCACCGCGCCGCTGGGCCTCTCCCAGCCGACCGTGAGTCATCACCTTCGGATCCTCACCGAGGCTGGCCTGCTCGAGCGCGAGAAGCGGGGTGTCTGGGCGTACTACCGGCTCGTGCCGTCCGCGATCGCGACGATCGCCGACCTGCTGACACCGCCCCGGAAGCGGGCGACGAAGAAGGCGCGCTGACGGCAGGGTAGGGGCACCGCTCCCGGCCGGCGTAAGATCGGATGCCGATATCGGTTTCGTGACTTCTTGCGCATGGGGGTGGACCGGGTGCGGGAGTTTCAGCGGGGTGCGGTGCGGCTGCACATCCTGCACCACGCGGCGGAGCAGGAGATCCACGGCGCGTGGATGACCGAGGAGTTGGCCCGCCACGGCTACGACATCAGCCCCGGCACCCTGTACCCGACCTTGCACCGGTTGGAGGCCGACGGGCTGCTGGTCTCCGAGCAGCGAGTCGTCGAGGGGCGTACCCGCCGGGTCTACCGGGCGACCGAGGCCGGTGAGCAGGCGCTCGCCGAGGACCGCCGGGCGCTGCGGGAGCTGGCCCGCGAGGTCCTCGGCGACGACGCCCGCACCTGAGCGGCCGATCGTTACCGGTGCCGGCGTCCGGTGACCAGGCGGCGGATGCCGTAGGCGGCGGCGCCGGCAGTCAGCACGGCCGCCCCGGAGATCACCGAGGCGGCCGGCAGGGCGAAGGCGAGTGTCAGGCAGCCGGCCAACCCGATGACGGGGATGATCCGGGGCGGACGGCCCTCCGACCGGGACAGCGTCCAGGCCGAGGCGTTGGCGATGGCGTAATAGACAAGGACGCCGAAGGAGGAGAAGCCGATCGCGGAGCGTAGGTCCGCGGTGGCCGCCAGCACCGCGACCACGGCTCCGACCAGCAGCTCGGCACGGTGGGGCACCGCGAACCGGGGATGCACGGCCGCCAACGCGTGCGGCAGGTGACGGTCGCGGGCCATGGCCAGGGTGGTACGCGACACGCCGAGGATCAGCGCCAGCAACGAGCCGAGCGCCGCCACGGCGGCACCGAGACGCACCACCGGCACCAACTGCTGTATACCGGCGGCCTGGACCGCGTCGGACAGCGGTGCGGCGGCGCCGGCCAGCCGCTGCGGGCCCAACACCAGCAGCACCGCGACGGCCACCACCGCGTAGACGGCGAGGGTGATGCCGAGCGCGAGGGGAATGGCGCGCGGGATGACGCGGGCCGGGTCGCGGACCTCCTCACCGAGGGTGGCGATGCGCGCGTAGCCGGCGAAGGCGAAGAACAGCAGGCCCGCCGCCTGCAGCACGCCGCCGACGGTCGCGTCCGCACCGACGTTCAGCCGGGTCATGTCCGCCGCGCCCCAACCGAGGGTGGCGGCCACCACCACGGTCAACACCACCAGCACGGTGGCGACGATCGCCCGGGTCAGCAGGGCGGACTTCTGGATCCCGACGTAGTTCACCGCCGTCAGCGCCACCACGGCGGCCACCGCCACCGCATGCGCCTGAGCGGGCCAGACGTAGAGGCCGACGGTCAGCGCGATCGCCGCGCAGGAGGCGATCTTGCCGACCACGAACGCCCAGCCCGCCAGGTAGCCCCAGAAGTCACCCAGCCGCTGCCGCCCATAGACGTAGGTGCCGCCGGAGGCCGGATAGCGGGCGGCCAACCGCGCCGACGACGTCGCATTGCAGTACGCCACCACCGCCGCCACCGCCAGACCCACCAGCAGACCGGAGCCGGCGGCCCGCGCGGCCGGAGCGAAGGCGGAGAAGATGCCCGCGCCGATCATCGCCCCGAGACCGATCACCACCGCGTCGAACGTCCCCAACCGCCGTCGCAGCTCCCCCGATGCCGCCGCCGTGGTCGCTCCCCCGCCCATGTGCCCTCCTCCGACGCGCCCGCATCCCCACCTACACTAGGGGACAGATATCGAATCGCGATATCGGATGCCAAACTGGCGACGCCGAACGGCGAGGCAGTCATGCCGGGTGCTCCGCGGGCCCTACCTGAGGGTCCACCGCTGGTTCGCGGCGGCGGTGCAGGTCCAGAGGATCACGGTGGTGCCGTTGCCGGTGGCCGCGCCGTTGACGTCGAGACAGAGACCAGACTGCTGGGCCCGGATCGTGCCGTCGGAGTTCCGGTTCCAGCGCTGGTTGGCACCACCGTTGCAATCCCAGAGCTGCGCCTTGGCGCCCGGAGTGGCGTTCAGCGGCGCGTCCAGGCACTTGCCCAGCACCTGAAGAGTGTCCTCGCTGATGGTCCAGCGCTGGTTGGCGCCACCGTTGCAGTCCCAGATCACCGGTTGGGTGCCGTTGGCGGTGTTGCTCTGGGGGATGTCCAGGCAGCGACCGGAAGCGGCGCTGACCAGCGTGCCGCTGGTGGTCGGGGGTGGGGTGGTAGTGCCGCCGCCGCTGACCCGGTAGACCACCGTGCCGTGCGCGGGGACGCTGGCGGAGATGGTACCGCCGGTGGTGCTGGTGGCGTTGGTCCACGCGTCGAGCAGGGTGAAGCTGGCGCCGCTCTTGCCGATCGCGGACGCGGTGGTGGAGATCGTGGTGGTGGTGCTGCCCTGGTTGAACAGCGCTACGGCGACGTCGCCATTGGCCAGCTTCTTGGCCAGCACACGGCGGGTGCCGTCGAAGGAGATCTGAGTGGCCTGCAGGCCGAGGCTGTCCTGGTTGATCGCGATCAGGTTCCGATTGGTCAGGATGCTCTGAGTCGCCGATGTCATGGACCGCACGTCGTTCCCGGCGATCAGCGGTGCCGCGAGCACCGCCCACATCGCGAAGTGGCTGCGCATCTCCGCGTCGGTCATGCCACCCCGGCCGACCTCCATCATGTCGGGGTCGTTGAACGCGCCGGGGCGTGCGTACCCGGCGAGCGGCACGGTGACGTTGATGATGTTCTGGATACCCATCGGGTAGCCGTTGGTCTGGCCGGTGTCCCAGGCGTTGGTGATGTCCTCGGTGGTCCGCCACATGTTGGCCACGTCGCCCCAGTTGCGCTGCGGCCCGGTCTTCGCGTGGATGCTGTTCGGGTTGATGCTGTAGACGATCGGCCGGCCGGTGGCGGCGAGGGCGTCGCGCATCTTGGCGAAGGTGGCCACCTGCTGGTCGATGGTGCCGCTCGGGGAGCACCAGTCGTACTTGAGGAAGTCCACGCCCCAGGCGGCGAACTGCCGGGCGTCCTGTGCCTCGTGTCCCTGGCTGCCGGTGGCGCCTGGGTAGCCACCGAAGTACTGCGCGCAGGTCTTGTCGACCGGCACCTGGTAGAGGCCGAACTTCAGGCCCTTGCTGTGCAGGTAGTCGCCGAGCGCCTTCATGCCGCCGGGAAACCGACCGGGGTCGCCCTGAAGATTGCCGGCGGAGTCCCGGTTCGGGTTGAACCAGCAGTCATCGACCACGACGTACTGATAGCCGGCGTCACGCATACCGCTGGTCACGATGGCGTCGGCGGTCTGCCGGATCAGCGATTCGTTGATGTTGCAGCCGAACGAGTTCCAACTGTTCCAACCCATCGGCGGGGTGCGGGCCACGCCGTTGTCCAGGGCCAGCGCGGCGGGTGGGCGCAGCCCGATCAGGGTGCCGGCCAGCAGCAGCCCGGCTGCGACGCCGGCCGCCCAGCGGCGGCCCGAGGTGAGCTGTCTCATCGAATCTCCTTCCGGCGGAACATGCTTCAGGATCCCATCGGGCAACGTACCCTGTGAACGCTAACATCACAATCCATGGATGGATTGCCACCAGCGACGCGGGCTCGATCATCGCCGCGAAAGCTCCGCACCAGACCGTCCAACCTTGAGCTTGTTATCGATAACATGCTATGTTCTGCGCTCAGGAGTCGAGGGCACCCTCCCGCTCGGGATCGCCGGCCGTCGAAGGGCACCGGACACATCCGGATCGACGGGTGGTGACAGAGTCCCGACCGGTCCCACGCCGCCATCGAACGATCGCGGCCGTATCGGCAGTCCCCGAGGGCACCCGGCGGCCACGGTGCTCGGATCTGGACGGCCGGCTCCCTCCCCGCCGTACTTCCGCCTGAGCTCTTCTTCCTCGCCGTCCGGGCCGGCACTCCACCACCACGGAAGGATCCCTGATGCGCACCACTTGGAAAGCCAGGGCGGCAACGCTCGCCGCCACCACTGGTCTGGTCGCCGCCGCCACAGCCGCCGCCGTGACCCTGCCCGCCGACGCGGCCGCCGCCGGTTGCTCGGTCACCTACCAGGTGTCATCGCAATGGCAGGACGGCTTCGGCGCCAACGTCACCATCACCAACCTGGGCGACCCGGTCAACGGCTGGACGCTCACCTGGACCTACACCGCCGGGCAGCAGGTCACCCAGTACTGGAACGCCACCGTCACCCAGAGCGGCGGCCAGGTACGGGCCGCCAACGTCAGTTACAACGCGAGCATCGGGACCAACGCCAGCGTGTCGTTCGGTTTCAACGGCTCGTGGACCGGTAGCAACCCGACGCCGACCAGTTTCGCGCTCAACGGCACCACCTGCACCGGCGGCACGAGCACCCCGCCGCCCAGCACCACCCCGCCGGCAAGTTCTGCCCCACCCACCACTGCCCCGCCCAGCTCGCCCCCACCGACGGGTAGCCTGCCGAACACCTTCCGGTGGAGCTCCAGCGGCGCGCTGATCGGCCCGAAGAACGACGGCCGCGGCATCGCGGGAATCAAGGACCCCTCGGTCGTCTACTACAACGGCAAATACCACGTCTTCGCCAGCACCGCGCGCTCCGCCGGCTACAACCTGGTCTACACCAGCTTCACCGACTGGCCCCAGGCCGGCTCGGCGCCCTTCACCTACCTCGACCAGACCCCGATCGGCGCCGGCTACCGCGCCGCCCCGCAGGTGTTCTACTTCGCCCCACAACGACTGTGGTACCTGGTCTACCAGACCGGCAACGCGTCCTACTCCACCAATCCGGACATCAGCAACCCGGCCGGGTGGAGCGCGCCGAAGAACTTCTACTCGTCGATGCCGGCGATCATCCAGCAGAACATTGGCAACGGCTACTGGGTCGACATGTGGGTCATCTGCGACAGCAGCAACTGCTACCTGTTCTCCTCGGACGACAACGGGCACCTCTACCGGTCGCAGACCACACTGGCGAACTTCCCCAACGGCATGACCAACACGGTCATCGCCATGCAGGACAGCAACCGCAACCGGCTGTTCGAAGCGTCGAACGTCTACCGGGTCGGCAACCAGTACCTGCTGCTCGTCGAGGCGATCGGCGGCGACGGCCGCCGCTACTTCCGCTCCTGGACCGCACCCGTCCTCACCGGACCGTGGACCGCCCTCGCCGACAGCGAGAGCAACCCGTTCGCCCGGGCCAACAACGTCACGTTCAGCGGTACGGCCTGGAGCCGGGACATCAGCCACGGCGAGATGATCCGCAGTGGCTACGACCAGACCCTCACCGTCAGCCCCTGCAACCTGCGCTACCTCTACCAGGGCATGGACCCCAACGCCGGCGGCGACTACAACAACCTGCCCTGGCGCCTCGGCCTGCTCACCCAGACCAACTCCACCTGCTGACCCGCCCCCTGCGCCCGGCAGACGGGCCACCCGCCTGCCGGGCCCCCACCTCGAAAGGCGACATCGCATGGACCTGTTCCACCGCCGCACACCCGAGTCCCGCTCCCGAACCCGGCTGCTGATGGTCGCCGGCGCGGCGATCGCCACGGTGGCCGCCACGATCACCGCGGCGACCACCGCGCACGCCGGCACCACCCTCGGCTCGGCCGCCGCCGAGAAGGGCCGCTACTTCGGCGCCGCGGTCGCCGCCAACAAGCTCTCCGACAGCCAGTACGCCGGGATTCTCGACCGCGAGTTCAACACCATCACGCCCGAGAACGAGATGAAGTGGGACGCCACCGAGCCGTCCCAGAACCAGTTCCGCTACCCGGGCGCCGACCAGATCGTCAGCCACGCCCAGGCGCACGGCATGAAGGTCCGGGGCCACACGCTGCTGTGGCACTCCCAGCAGCCGGGCTGGGCGCAGAACCTCTCCGGCAGCGCGCTGCGGTCCGCCATGGTGAACCACGTCACCCAGGTCGCCACCCACTTCAAGGGCAAGATCTACGCCTGGGACGTGGCCAACGAGGCCTTCGCCGACGGCGCCAGTGGCGCCCGCCGCGATTCCAACCTGCAGCGCACCGGCAACGACTGGATCGAGGTGGCCTTCCGCACCGCGCGGGCCGCCGACCCGGGCGCGAAGCTCTGCTACAACGACTACAACACCGACGGGATCAACGCGAAGTCGACCGGGATCTATAACATGGTCCGCGACTTCAAGTCCCGGGGCGTGCCGATCGACTGCGTCGGCTTCCAGTCCCACCTGGGCACCTCGATGCCCGGCGACTACCAGGCCAACCTCCAGCGCTTTGCCGACCTCGGCGTCGACGTGCAGATCACCGAGTTGGACATCGAGCAGGGGTCCAACCAGGCCAACCTGTACGGATCGGTGACGAAGGCGTGCCTGGCCGTGTCCCGCTGCACCGGGATCACGGTGTGGGGCATCCGGGACAGCGACTCCTGGCGTACCGGGCAGAACCCGTTGCTCTTCGACAACAGCGGCAACAAGAAGGCCGCGTACACCGCCGTGCTGAACGCGCTCAACGCCGGGGGCACCACGCCGCCGCCCAGTACGACAGCACCACCCAGCACCACCCCGCCGCCCTCGGGCAGCGGCTGCACGGCGAGCCTGTCGCTGCAGTCCTGGGCCGGCGGCTTTGTCGCCAACGTCCGGGTCACCGCCGGCTCCACCGCGATCAACGGGTGGACCGTGCGGATCACCCTGCCGTCCGGAACGGTGATCACCGGCACCTGGAACGCGCAGGCCAGTGGTAGCACCGGCACGGTGACCTTCCGCAACGTCGACTACAACGGCCAGCTCGGTGCCGGAGGCAGCACCGACTTCGGCTTCCAGGGCACCGGCGTCGGCCCGTCGGGGACCCCCGCCTGCACGGTCGGCTGACGCCGGCGAGACCCGTTGCCGGGCCGGGCGTACCGCGTACTCCCGGCCCGGTGCCGGTCACGGCGTGGTCAGGTCAAACCGGCGGACGGTGACCGCCCCGCCGAGCGCCTGCGTCGCGTAGTTGAAGATCGCGAACCGGTATCCCATGAAGAACTGCCAGGCGTTGTTCAACGTTAACGCGTTGCCCAGCGGGACGAAGGTCACCCCGTTGGTGCTGTAGGAGAAGGACGCCTGACGTCCGCTGCCGGGTCTGATGTCGGCGGTGGCCCGCAGCCAGATCCGGCCGCCGCTGATCGACGCGCTGGCGATCTCGGTGCCAGTGCTGGTGGTCCGCCAACTGCTGTCCATGGCCAGACCGTTGGTCATCACCACCCGGGTGGCGCCATTGTCCCGGCGTACGCCGATCCAGGCCGACGCGTCGCGCAGCATGGCCAGGCCGGTACGGTCGCCGTCCCGCATGGCCGAGTAGTCCAGCTCGATGGTGGCGGTGGAGGTCGGACCCTGGATGCGGCGGGTGACCGTGTTGCGGGCGCTGTAGAGGTCGCCGGTGACGGTGGCCGCCTGCAACCGCAACCCGCTGCCGACCGACCACCGGGTGTTGTCCGGGTTGTGGTTCCACTCCCACTGCGGTCCGAGCGTGGCGCCGGTGAAGGTGTCGGTGCCGGTCATGGAGGCGACCGGCCGGATCGGCAGCGGCGACGGGTAGCTGCTGCCCCAGGCGCCGTTGACCGTCTGGATCTGCGGCCACCCGTCCGCCGTCCAGGTGATCGGGGCCAGCGCCGGCACCCGACCGCCCGGGTACGCGTCCACGAACGCCAGGTAATACCACTGGCCGTTCTGGGTCTGCACCAGACCGCCCTGGTGCGGCACGCCGCCGCCGGAGATGGGCCCGGGCATGTTCAGCAGGACCTGGCGCATCTCGTACGGGCCCCATGGGCTGGTCGAGCGGAGAATGTACTGACCGTTGGCCGGCCGGGTGACGAAGATGTAGTAGTAGCCGTTGCGCTTGTAGAACCTTGAGCCTTCCAGCGTGCCGACGCTCGGCGGTGTGCTGAACACCTGTTGTGTCCGCACCTGGCTCAGCCCATCCGGCGACAGCTGCGCCACCTGCAGGTTGCTGTTTCCGTACGCCACGTACATGGTGTCGTTGTCGTCGACGAGCAGCCCCGCGTCGTAGTAACAGTTGTTGATCTCGGAGCGCTTCTGCCACGTGCCGCCGACGGAGGTGGACGTGTACACGTACGACTTGCTGAAGTCGATGCAGCCGATCCAGTAGAACGTGCTGTTGCTGCGGCGGTAGTTCAAAGCCGAGGCCCAGATGCCGTTGACGTACGCCCGCCCGCCGGTGAGGTCGTACTTGGCGCCGAAGTCCAGGCGGGGTACGGAGTGCCCGGCGAACTCCCAGTTGACCAGGTCGTACGAGCGCAGCACGGGCGCGCCCGGGGAGTAGTGCATGGTCGACGAGGAGAGGTAGTAGGTGTCGTCGACCCGGATGATGTCGACGTCGGCGAAGTCCTGCCACAGCACCGGGTTGGTGTAGGTCGTGCCGCCCGGGTCGCCGGCGTCCCCGAGCCGCACCAGTTGCCACTGCTGGTTGTCGCCGCCCCAGTCGGTGTACTGCACGACGTTGGCGCCGTCCGCCGTCGAGGCGTTCTGCACCTCCACGGCCTTGCCCGAGTGGCGCGCGATCAGCCGGACGAACCCGCCGGACGAATCGGCCAACCGGAACTGCTGGTTGGCCCCGTTGGTGTCCGGCCACTGGATCAGTCCGGCCCCGTCCGCCGTCGACGCGCCCGACACGTCCAGCACCTTGCCCGAATGCCGCGACCGCAGCCGGTAGTATCCGCCACCCGAGTCGACGAACTGCCACTGCTGCCAGGCTCCGTCGTTACGCGCCCACTGGGCGATCCGCGCACCGTCGTTCGTCGCCTGGTTGTACACGTCCAGCGCCTTGCCGCTGTTCCGGTTCACCAGCACATACCACGCGCTCGTGTCCACTGTCGCGGCGGCAGCGGGCGTGGGGTGCACACTGACGACGCCGGCGCCGAGCAGCATCGCCGTCGCGGCGGCGATGCTGCGGGACAACCAGCCGCGCCCTCGCGCGCCGGGTGCGGCCTGCCCGATGGCTGTCATGATCCTCCTTAGGTTGTTAGCGCTAACATCCATGGCGATCGCTTACCTGGGGCAGGAGAAAACGGGAGACTGGCCGTCGTTGCCGGGACGCGGTCGCCGTCAGATGCAGCGGCGTATATATCGACTGTGAGCGATAACAAGCCGGGCGTCAAGCCGTAACAGTCGACCCGACCGGGCTACGGCCGGCCGTCGCGGAACATCCGCAGCCGGGTCAAGGTCCGCTCGTCGTCGCCGGGCACGTGCCCGTTGACGGCACGGCAGACCCAGCCCAGGCGCAGCGCCACCCGGGTGGCGGCCACCAGGTCACCGGCGAACCGCTCGGCGTACGGCGCGAGGTACGCGTCCCGGAAGGGCGTGGTGTCGACGGAGTTCCAGACATCCTCCAGGCCCCACGCCAACCCACCTTCGAGGGTGACCGACAGGGTGAAGAACGGGTGCGACACGCAGGCGTCTCCCCAGTCCATCACCAGGTGACGGCCGTCGCGGACGAAGACCTGGCCGTCGTGCAGGTCGTCGTGCTGCAGCAGCTCCGGCAGCCCGTAGCCCGCGAGCTCTTCGCACAGGTCGGCCACCATCGGTGCCGCGTCGTGGAAGCGCCGCTCCGCGCCGACCTCGTCGACCAGGCGTTCATACGCCTTCGGGAGGGTGGCGAGCCGCAGGTCAGGCACCCCCAGGGCGAGCAGGTCGTCGACGTCGTCGGCCAGGTCGAGCTGGACTCCGGCGTAGAGCGGCAGCACGGCCCGCCACCGGTCCAGGCTCTGCTCGCGCTGCGTCACCACTCGCAGTGTCTCCCCCGCGTCCGCCATCAGCATCCAACCGGTGCCACTGTCGGCGGCCAGCAGCGGCGACACCACGTCGGGCCGGCGGACGGCGATCCGCCGCACCACGGCGGCCTCGTGCCGCAGCGACTCGGTGTTGGCTTTGAACCAGACGTCACCGCGGTCCGTCGGTATGCGCAGCACCGTCGACCACGGGTAGACGTGCGGCTGGACGGGCGGACCGGTCCGAGTCACCCCGAGTTCGCCGAGCTGGCCGTCGACCCAGTCCTGCACCCGGGTCAGCCACTCCCGATCGCGCCAGCGCATGTCGTCCACGGTCGGGATGCTAGTGAACACCCGGCGCCGGGCAACACTGCTTTTTCTTCGGGCCGGGCAGTGCCGGCCAAGGGAAGACTGCAGCTTAGAACCCCCTGGCCAGGCGGTAGTAGGCCTGGTTCCAGCGGAGCTCGTCGGCGAATCGGCGGGGGTTGGTGTCGGCGTCGATGACGACCAGCTCGGTGCGGATCATCTCGGCCAGGTCGTGCAACTCCTCGACCCCCACCGCCTGCGACAGCACGGTGTGGTGCGGGGCGCCAGCGATGATCCACGCCTCGGCGGAGCCGGCCAGGTGCGGGCGGGGGCGCCAGACGGCCCGGGCCACCGGCAGCCGGCGCAGCGGATGCGGTGGCGCCACCACGTCGACCTCGTTGGCGACGAGCCGGAACCGCTCCCCCAGGTCGGCCAGGCCGAGCACCACCGCGGGACCGGGCTCGGTGTCGAAGACCATCCGGACCGGGTCCTCCCGCCCGCCGATGCTCAGCGGGTGGATCTCCACGGAGGGCACGTCCGCGGCGATGCTCGGGCACACCTCGAGCATGTGCGCGCCGAGGATCACCTCCCGGCCCGGGGTGAGGTCGTAGGTGTAGTCCTCCATGAACGAGGTGCCGCCGGTGACGCCGACCGACATCGCCTTGACGGTGTGCACCAGGACGGAGGTCTTCCAGTCGCCCTCGCCGCCGAAGCCGTAGCCGTCGGCCATCAGGCGCTGCACGGCGATGCCGGGCAGTTGCCGCAGCCCGCCCAGGTCCTCGAAATTGGTGGTGAAGGCGCGGAACCCACCCGCTTCGAGGAAGGCCCGCAGCCCGAGCTCCAACCGGGCGGCGTAGCGCAGGGACTCGTGCCGGTCGCCGCCGGGGCGCAGCTCGGGCACCACCCGGTAGCTGTCGTCGTACTCCTTGGCCAGGTCGTCGACCTGCGCGTCGGTGACCTCGCCGACCACCCGGACGAGGTCGTTGACGCCGTAGGTGTTCACCGAGACACCGAAGCGCAGCTCCGCCTCCACCTTGTCGCCCTCGGTCACCGCCACGTCGCGCATGTTGTCGCCGAAGCGGGCCAGCCGCAGCGACCGCATCGCCGACCGGCCGAGTGCCGCCCGCGCCCAGGCGGCCACGCGGGACACCACGCGCGGGTCGGTGACGTGCCCGGCGACGGTCTTGCGGGCCACCCCGAGGCGGGTCTGGATGAACCCGAACTCCCGGTCGCCGTGCGCCGCCTGGTTGAGGTTCATGAAATCCATGTCGATCTCGTCCCACGGCAGCAGGACGTTGGCCTGGGTGTGCAGGTGCAGCAACGGTGTCTGCAACGCGTCCAGGCCGGCGATCCACATCTTCGCCGGCGAGAAGGTGTGCATCCAGGCGATCACGCCGATGGCCCCCTGGCCGGCGGCGTCACGGCAGACCCGCAGGATATCGCCGCTGGTGGTCAGGACCGGCTTCCACACGACCCGGGCGGGTATGTGCGGCGAGTCGTCGAGCGTCGCCGCGATCTGCCGCGACTGGTCGGCCACCTGGCGAAGGGTGTCTTCGCCGTACATGGCCTGACTGCCGGTGAGGAACCAGATCTCAGGCTCAGCGTGCGTTGCCATGGTGTTGCCTTCCGCGAGATGGTCGGTCATTTGAAGCGGATTCCGAGCAGACGTTGGAGCAGGATGAACGCGAAGAGCAGGCCGCCGATCACGATCTTGGACCACCAGGAGCTGAGGCTTCCGTCGAAAGTGATCAACGTCTGGATGACCCCGAGGACCAGCACCCCGAGCACGGTGCCGAAGATGTAGCCGGAGCCGCCGGTGAGCACGGTCCCGCCGATGACCACGGCGGCGATGACGTCGAGCTCCATGCCCACGGCGATCAGCGGAGCGCCGGAGAGCGTGTAGAAGGACAGCAGGATGCCGCCGATCGCCGCGCAGAGGCCGCTGATGGTGTAGACGGCGATCCGGGTCCGCCCCACCGGCAGCCCCATCAACCGCGCCGACTGCGGGTTGCCGCCGATGGCGTACACGTTGCGGCCCAGCCGGGTGTAGGCCAGCGTGTACGCGGCGACAGCGACCACCGCGAAGGCGATGAGCACGCTGGTCGAGACGAAGTTGCCGCCGGGGTTCCCGATGCGTTGCTGGGACATCCTGGTCCAGAACCCGTCGGTGATCGGGATGGACGAGTCGCTGATGAAGGTGCACATGCCGCGGGCGAAGAACATCCCGGCGAGGGTGACGATGAACGGCTGGATGTCGAAGAAGTGGATCACGCAGCCCATGAGGAACCCCAGCGCCGGCCCGACGAGCAGCGCGATGAGCAGCACCAGCGCCGCGGGCAGCCCCTCCCTGAGCAGAAAGGCCGACACCATCGCGGTCATCGCGACGACCGAGCCGACGGAGAGGTCGATGCCGCCGGTGAGGATCACGAAGGTCATCCCGACGGCGACGACGAGCAGGAAGCCGTTGTCGATGAAGACGTTGAAAACGACCTGGATGTTGGAGAACGCACGGTATTGGGAGACCCCGACGCCGTACAGGACGAGCAGCAGGGCGAGGGTGGCCAGGACCGGGATGTGCCGCCGGGGCAGGTGCGACCAGGTGCGGGCGGCCAGCAGGGACAGGGTGGTCATGCTGACACCTGCGCCTTCGGCTGTTCGGTGATGGTGGCGGAGGCAGCCACCGGGGTTCGGCGTCGGGCGAACCGGGCCCGGAAGCCCGGTGCCTGGATGAGGCAGACCGCGATGACCACGACCGCTTTGAACAGCAGCGCCGTCTGGGGGGTGATGTTCATGGCGTACACCGTGGTGGTGAGGGTCTGGATGAGCAGCGCGCCGAGGATGGTGCCGCTGAGGTGAAACCGGCCACCGGCGAGCGAGGTGCCGCCGATGACCACGGCGAGGATGGCGTCGAGTTCGACCCAGAGGCCGGCGGCGTTGCCGTCCGCGCTGGACACGTTGGCCGTCATCATGAAGCCGGCGACCGCGGCGCAGGCCGCACTGAGCACGTAGACGAGGAACGTGATCCGCCCGGACCGGATGCCGGCCAGCCGACTGGCCCGGGCGTTGCCGCCGACCGACTCGATGATCAGCCCGAGGGCGGTCCGCCGGGTCACCGTCGCGATCAACACGGCCACGGCGAGCGCGAGGAAGATGGCCAGCGGCAGGGCCAGCAGGTGACCGACGCCGATCGCCTTGTACGGTTCGGCGTTGATGGTCAGGATCTGCCCCTCGGTGATCAGCTGGGCGAGGCCCCGGCCGGCGACCATGAGGATCAGCGTGGCGATGATCGGTTGGATGCCGATGACAGCGACCAGCAGGCCGTTCCAGGCGCCGAGCACCAGCGCCACCCCCAGGCCCAGGCCCAGCGCGGTCAGCACCCCGCCGAGGCTGTTCTGGTCGGGCTGCCGGCTGATGTGCAGGCAGGCGATGGCACCGCTGATCGCGCACAGCGAGCCGACCGACAGGTCGATACCGCCGGTGGCGATCACCAGCGTCATGCCGAGCGCGACCAGGATCAACGGCGCGCTCAGCCGGAGGATGTCGATCAGGCTGCCGTACAGGTGACCGTTCCGCAGCTGCAGCGAGAGGAAGCTGGGTCGGTAGGCGGTGTTCGCGGCCAGCAGGACGACGAGGACGACGACCGGCCAGAAGAGCCGGTGGGTCGTCAGCGCCCGGTAGCCGGCCTGTCGGTTACTCATGACGGCGTCCCCTCGCGCTGGGCGCCGACGGCGATGCTCTGCATGATCCGGTCGGCGTCGAGGCTCTGGTCGTTGCTGAGTTGCGTGACCATCTCGCGGTCGCGCATCACTGCGATCTTGTGGCTGAGGCGGAGCACTTCCTCCAGTTCGGCGGAGACGAACAGCACCGCCGTTCCGCCGTCAGAGAGCCGGGCGACCAGCCGCTGTATCTCGGTCTTCGCGCCGATGTCGATGCCCCGGGTCGGCTCGTCGAGGATCAGCAGGCGAGGCTCCGTGATGAGCCAGCGCGCGAGCAGCACCTTCTGCTGATTGCCACCCGAGAGGTTGCCCACCGGAAGGTCGGGGTCCGCCGGCCGGATCCGCAGGGCCCGCACGTACCGCTCGACCAGCTCGTCCTGCCGACGGCGCGGCACGGGCCGCAGCCAGCCCCGGGCGGCCTGCAGGGCCAGAATGAGGTTCTCCCGCACGGACAGCTCGGCGACGATGCCCTCGGCCCGCCGGTTCTCCGAACAGAAGCCGATGCCGTGCCCGACTGCGGCCACCGGCGTACGCAGCGTCGTGGGTGTGCCGTTCACCCGAACGCTGCCGTGGTCGGCGCGGTCGGCGCCGAACAGCAGCCGTGCCACCTCGGTACGACCCGAGCCGAGCAGGCCGGCGAGGCCGACGACCTCCCCCTCGCGGATGGTCAGGCTGAAGGGTGCCACGGCGGAGCGGCGCCCCAGCTCGCGTACGTCCAGCAGTGGCGGGCCCTCCGCCCGGTCGGCGAGGTCGCGCCGGGGCTGCTCGTCGAGTCGCTCCAGCACGCGCAGTTCCGTGCCGATCATCTTCTCCACCAAACCGAGTTGGGGCAGCTCGCTCGTCGCGTACTCGCCGACGAGTTGGCCGTTGCGCAGCACGGTGATCCGGTCGGCGATGCCATAGACCTGGTCGAGGAAGTGGGTGACGAACAGGATCGCGATGCCGTCGTCGCGCAGGTGCCGCATGACCCGGAACAGCTGAGCGACCTCACCGGCGTCGAGGCTGGAGGTCGGCTCGTCCAGGACCAGGACCCGGGCCTTGATGTCGATGGCGCGGGCGATCGCCACCATCTGCTGCACGGCCAGGGAGTAGCTGCCGAGCTGCGCGTTGACGTCGAGGTCCAGGTCGAGCCGGGCGAGCAGGGCCCGGGCCCGGCGGCGCATCTCGCCCCAGCGGACCGCGCCGAACCGGCGCGGTTCCCGGCCGATGAAGATGTTCTCGGCCACGGAAAGGTTCGTGCAGAGGTTGACCTCCTGGTAGACGGTGCTGACGCCGGCGCTGGTGGCCTGCATCGGGCCGGTGAACGACACCTGCTCACCGCCGAGCGTGACGGTGCCGTGGTCGGTGTCGTAGACACCGGTCAGCACCTTGATCAG
Source organism: Micromonospora sp. NPDC006766 (assembly GCF_040636055.1). NCBI lineage: Bacteria > Bacillati > Actinomycetota > Actinomycetes > Micromonosporales > Micromonosporaceae > Micromonospora > Micromonospora sp. NPDC006766. Next base: position 127,556 of record NZ_JBEYIX010000011.1, read on the forward strand.
GGTCGACTTGCCGGCGCCGTTCTCGCCCATCAGGGCGTGCACCTCACCCGGGAAGAGGCGAAAGTCCACGTTGTCGAGCGCGCGTACCCCGGGGAAGGACTTGCTGATCCCCGTCATTGTCAGGACTGGCTGGCTGGGGGTCATGCCACCGGACCTTTCCTGGGATTGGTGGGACGGCGGGGCCGGCGCGGCGGCCGGGCCCGTGGCCCGGCCGCCGCATCGGATGCCGGGGCTGTCGGCCCCGGTGGTGGTGGTGCCGTCAGTACTTGCGGTTGGGCAGCGCTTCCTTGGCCTGCTCCTGGGTGAAGGTGGTCTCCTGGGTCTCGATCCGGGCCGGGACCTCCTCGCCGTTGTGCACCTTCTTGACCAGCTCCATCAGCTGGGGACCGAGCAGCGGGCTGCACTCGGCGATGAAGTTGAACTTGCCGTCGGCAAGGGCCTGCATGCCGTCCTTCACCGCGTCGACGGTGATGATGGTGATGTCCTTGCCGGGCACCTTCCCGGCCGCGGTGATCGCCTCCAGCGCGCCCAGGCCCATGTCGTCGTTGTGCGCGAACAGCACGTCGATCTTCGGGTTGGCCTTCAGGAACTGCTCCATCACCTGCTTGCCGCCCGCCCGGGTGAAGTCACCGGACTGCGAAGCGATGATCTTGAGGTTCGGGTTGGTCGCGATCGCCTCGGCGAAGCCCTTCTTCCGGTCGTTCGCCGGCGCCGAACCGGTCGTACCCTGCAGCTCGACGATGTTGACCGGGCCGGCCGCAGCCTTCTCCTGCTCCACCAGCCACTCCCCCGCGAGCCGCCCCTCCTTCACGAAGTCCGACCCGAGGAAGGTCTTGTACAGGGACTTGTCGGCCGAGTCGACCGCCCGGTCGGTGAGGATGACCGGGATCTTGGCGTCCCTGGCCTCCTTCAGCACGGTGTCCCACCCGGACTCCACCACCGGCGAGAAGGCGATCACGTCGACCTTCTGCTGGATGAAATTACGGATGGCCTTGATCTGGTTCTCCTGCTTCTGCTGCGCGTCGTCGAACTTCAGGTCGATCCCGGCCGCCGCCGCGGCGTCCTTGATCGAGGTGGTGTTCGCCGTACGCCATCCGCTCTCCGCGCCGACCTGGGAGAAGCCCAGCGTGATCTTGCCGTCGCCGCCCTTGTCGCCGCCCGTGTCGCCGCCCGTGTCGCTGTTGCCGCAGGCCGCCATGCCGGTGGCGAGCAGCGCGGCGGTGAGCACCGCGATGACCTTGCGGGACGGCAGGTGAGCATTCATTCTCTTCACCGCAAATCTCCTCGGGATGAGCGTTCCGCGAGGCGTACGCCCCGACGGCGTACGCCCTGCGCTGGTGGTGGTGCTGTCGGAGGTGGTGCCCGTGGTGGTGCGGCGCGACCGTCCCGGGTGCGGACGCCGCGCGATCGGGGCGGCCGTCAAGGGCTCGCGGGTGAGGGGGGTCGTTGTCCGTAGACGTTCTGGTATCGGTCGTACAGGGCGTCGATGTCGGCCGCCGCCATCGGCAGCGGCTCGCCGAGCGCGCGGGCCAGGTGCGCGGTGCGGGCGACGTCCTCGCACATCACCGCGGCCTTCACCGCGGCCCGGGCGTCCCGGCCGATGGTGAAGACACCGTGGTTGCGCATGAGCACGGCCGGCGAGCGGTGCCCGGCCAAGGTCTCCACGATCCCCTTGCCGATGTCGTCGCCGCCGATCAGGGCGAACGGGCCGACCGGAATGTCGCCACCGAACTCGTCGGCCTGGGCGGTGAGGTGGCAGGGGATCGGCTCGCCGCGGGCCGCCCAGGCGGTCGCGTACCCGCTGTGGGTGTGCACCACCCCGCCCACCTCGGGCAGTGCCCGGTAGACGTAGGCGTGGGCGGCGGTGTCGCTCGACGGCGAGAGATCCCCCTCGACCACGACGCCGTCGAGGTCGCACACGACCATGTTCTCCGGCGCGAGGTCGTCGTAGTCGACGCCGCTCGGCTTGATCACCATCAGGCCGTGGCCGGGCACCCGGGCAGAGACGTTCCCCGCCGTCCAGGCGACCAACCCGTAGCGGGTGAGTTCGGCGTGCAACCGGGCGACGCTCACCCGCAGCCGCTCGAGCTGCTGACCGAGCTCGCCACTCATGCGACCACCTCCACCGACGTCGTGGCCTGCGCCGCCGACCGGTCGACGGCGGCGTTGCGGATCGCACGTAGGCGGGACATGACCTCGTTGCCGCCGCGTCCGAAATGGTCGTGCAGGGACCGGTACTCGGCGTACAGCGCGTCGTAGGCCCGCGCCCGCTCGGGATCCGGCCGGTAGACATCGCGGTCCACCCGGCCCATCGCGGCGGAGGCCGCATAAACGTCCGGGTACGCGGCGGCGGCGACCGCGGCGTGGATCGCCGAACCCAACGCGGGCCCCTGCGCCGAGCCGATGACGCTCAACGGCCGGTTGGTGACGTCGCTGTAGATCTGCATCAGCAACCGGTTGGCGGTCAGGCCGCCCGCCATCACCAGTTCGCGGATCGGCACCCCCGCCTCGACGAACGCCTCGATGATCATGCGGGTGCCGTAGGCTGTCGACTCCAGCAACGCCCGGTAGACGTCCGCCGGCCGGGTGGCCAGGGTCAGCCCCACGATGAGACCGCTCAGGTCGTGGTTGACCAGCAGGGAGCGGTTGCCGTTCCACCAGTCCAGGGCGATCAGCCCGTGGGCGCCGACCGGCTGCGCCGCGGCCAGTTCGGAGAGCCGCTCGTGCGAGTCCACACCCGCTGGCGCGGCATGGTCGACGAACCAGCCGAAGATGTCGCCGACGCCGCTCTGCCCGGCCTCGTACCCCCAGGTGTCGGGGCTGAGTCCACCCTCGACGACGCCGCACATGCCCGGCACCTCGACCAGCTCGGTGCCGTTGACCACGTGGCAGGTCGAGGTGCCCATGATGGCGACCAGACGGCCGGGCCGCAGGGCCTGGGCGGCGGCGGCGGTGACGTGGGCGTCGACGTTGCCGGCCGCGACCGCGATGCCCACGGGCAGACCCGTCCACGCCGCGGCCTGAGCGGTGAGGGCACCGGCCCGGGCGCCCATCGGCAGCAGCGGACCGTCCAGCTTGGCGACGAAGTCGGCGAACCCTGGGTCCAGTGCCGCCAGGAATTCCCGCGACGGGTACCGACCGTCCTGGCGAACGCCCTTGTAGCCGGCGGTGCAGACGTTGCGGGTCTCGGCTCCGCACAGCTGCCAGACGATCCAGTCGGCCGCTTCGACGAACCGCACGGCGCGCCGGTAGATTTCGGGGTCCTCGTCGAGGAGCTGCAGGCCCTTGGCGAACTGCCACTCGGCGGAAAGCTTCCCGCCGTACCGGTTGAGCCATGGCTCGCGTCGTTCCAGGGCGAGGGCGTTGATCCGGTCGGCGTGCGGCTGCCCGGCGTGGTGCTTCCACAGTTTCACCCAGGCGTGCGGCCGGTTCCGCAGGTGGGGCACCTCGCAGAGCGGGGTGCCGTCCGCCAGGGTGGGCAGGACGGTGCAGGCGGTGAAGTCGGTGGCGATGCCGATCACCCGGGCCGGGTCGATCCCCGCCGCGGCGACGGCGGCCGGCACCGCGCGCCGCAGCACGTCCCGGTAGTCCTCGGGATCCTGCAGGGCCCAATCCGGTGGGAGCGGCGTCCCGTCCGGGAGCGTGGACTCGATCACCCCGTGTCGGTACTCGTGGACCGCGGTGCCGAGCTCCGCTCCGTCACCGACCCGGACCACCAGCGCCCGGCCCGACAGCGTCCCGAAGTCGACCCCGACGACGTACCGGTCCCCCGGTCCGTCCACACCCATCATCTTTACCTCCGCGTGCCGTGGCTCACATTGTTAGCGCTCACATCGGCACCCGTCAAGGCATGATCGCAACAGTGCGGTAACGGTGGGTGATCGGCCCCGCGAAGTGACCACGCAGCGAAGCCATCAGAGGCGCGATGTTAGCGCTCACATGAAGGCGGTCACCGCCGCGGCGGAGCACCAACGCTCTGCCGGGAGATCAGGGTCGGCGCGATGGTCTGCCGCAGGTCACCCACCACACCGGACTCGATCTGGGCCAGCAGCAGGTCCAAGCTGGCCCGGGCCACCGCGGCGAAGTCCGGCCGAACGGTGGTCAGCGGCGGGATGAAGTAGGCAGCCTCCGGCACGTCGTCGAAGCCCACCACACTGATCTCGTCCGGCACCGTGCGGCCGTACTCGTGCAACGCCCGTAGCACACCCAGCGCCAAATGATCGTTGGCCGTGAAGATCGCCGTCACCTCGGGCATCCGCGCCAGCATCTGCCCGCACCGGTAACCCGAGGCCGCCGACCAGTCTCCCGGCACCAGCGGCGGCACCTCAGCACCCGCCGCACACAACGCCTCTCGCCAACCCTCGATCCGCCCGGCGCTGTCGAACCAGTCGGCCGGCCCGGACACGTGCCACACCGTACGGTGCCCCGCCGCCAACAGGTGCCGCGTCGCCTCCCGCGCGCCCGCCACCTGGTCCACCGTCACCAGCGGCACCGGACGCCGCGGATCACCGTCGACCGTCACCAGGGGAACATCCTTCGGCAGATGCTCCAGCGCCTCACCGGCCGACTCGACGGGAGCGATCACGACTATTCCCGCCACCCGATGCGCCAGGTGCCGCTCCACCGCCGCCGAGATGGACACCATGTCCAGGTCTCGCACGCTGCCCACGCTGACCGCGAAGCCCTCCTCGGCGGCGGTCTGCTCCAACGCCGTCAGCAACGACGCCGGGCCGTACAAGGTGGTGTTCTGCGCTACCACACCGATGACCTGCGACCGGCCGGTCACCAGAGCCCGAGCCGCCCGGTTCGGCCGGTAGCCCAACTCGGCGATCGCCGCCTGCACCCGCAGCCGCGTCTGTTCGCGGACGTTGGGGTGACCGTTCAGCACCCGCGACACGGTCTGATGGGAAACCCCGGCAAGGCGGGCCACATCCGTCATCGCGGGACCACGCACGGCACTCACCCTCCCCGCCAGGCCCCCGACCGCGCCCCCGGCGGCCGACGCCGGAGCGGCTGGACGCACCATCCGCAGCCCTGCACCCACCCTGGCGCCAGGCCAGAGCAGCCCGCACAAGGCCAGCGCCAGTGTACGGTGCGACCCCGCCCGCCGAGGCGCGACGTCCCCGCCGGTCAACGCGGCGCGGGCCCCGCCGTTCGGGTCGACCGCCACGGCCGATCGGTCGTGGCCACCGCACGGCGGGGGCCGTGCTCAGGCGTAGCTGAGGGAGAAGCTGTTGCAGACGAAGGAGGACTGGCCAGCGGTGCCGGTCACCTCGAAGCCGAACTGAATGTCACCGACGGTCACGTCACCCCACCAGCCCTGGGTGCGTAGCCACCGCGCACCTCCGGTTCTGAGGGGGCGACGGCGCAGCAATGCGCCGTCGCTACCCTGCAGAACAACCGGGTAGACGCTGTCGAGGGGCCGCTCTGCCACTCGCCGAACGAGTCCAAGACCCGGTCGGTGATGGTCGAGTTGGGCGTGCCGGCGGACCTTGGTGAGCGCCTCCACGACAACCCGATACACCCTCGTGGCGACCTCGGGAGGCCGACGTACCGCGATCCCCGACGCCACGCAGAGGACCGCCGCATATCAGGGCCCGCCGGTACGTCGGGTAGCGGACACAGCAACCCTGCATCCGTAGATAACCTTCGATCATCTTGAGGTGCCGCACACTCGCACCCGTCACGCAGGAGGATCGATGTCACGCCATGTCCCTCGCCACTGGCGGCGAAGGCTCTCCGTCGCAATGGCCGTCATCCTGACGACCAGCTCCATGACCATTGCCGTCGCCGGTGCACCGGTGGTGGCCGCCGAGATCCGTGAGCTGCCGGTCTACCGAGTCAGCGCCACCGGGCTCGACGAGGCGCAAACCGAAGCGCTGCGCAAGGCGTTCGGCATCGAACAGCTGACGAGAACAAAGGAGGGCAGTGTCGGCTTCGCCGACGAGCAGGGCTTCCTGCACATCCCGTCGATCGAGCTAGGCGCAGCCGGCAAGGACGAGGACGGCAATGAGACCGTCGCGTCCGTGGTGGACGAGGCCGCGCTGGCGAAGCTGAAGCCGGTATCGAAAGACGAGGCGCTGAGCCTCACCCAGAAGGCGCTGACCGCCGCCGACTTGTACCCCAAACAGGGCGAGGCGATCGCCAGCCACACCACGCTGGAAATGGTGGACGCCAAGGGACGGAGCACCGTCTCGGCGGCCCTGGACACCACCGTCTCGTTCGCGTTCACGCTCGGCGGCCTGCCCTACGAGGGGCCGGGCGCCAAGGTCCGGGTTGCCTTCAGCCCCGACGGCAAGGTTACCCAACTGTCCTACAACACCCGCTCCCTCAAAGCCGAGGGATCCGTGGCGGTCCTCGACCTCAAGGCCGGGCGTGAGCGGTGCGCCGAAGCCATGGGCGGCGCCGTGCGCATCGAGACGGCCGCCTACGCCTACCATGCCCCTGCGCTGGACACGAAACTGGAGCGGCTGGAGCCGAGCTTCAGCTGTTCGGGCGTCACTGCCGATGGCACCCCGGCCCAGATCGTATTCGTGCCAGCGGCGGTCGACGCGAAGCTGCCCGGGCCCGTGCCCTCGCCGGTGCCGCCGCGCCCGCAGGCTGCCCCGGCTACCGGAGCAGGGCTCGGCACTCAGGCGTACGGCCGCGTGGACGTGGGCAGCGAGGGAACCGGGCCCTGCTCCGGTCTGCCATGGACCGGCAAAAACCTCGCCTCGTTCAACAACCAGTTCAGCTCGCACGGGATCCCCGTGGAGTTCAGCTGGCTGGATCAGAATGCCTGGGAGCGGGACTTCAAGGACCCGGTGTACCGCGGTAACGACAGCGCCTGGACCGACCACGTCGACATGACCTACTGGCAGGGCCACGGCTCCCCGACCGGGTTCAGCTTCAGCGGGTGCAGCAGCAGCGACGACACCTTCCTGGCCAACACCGAGGCTCGCTGGGGCAACGGTGACGCCGAGTGGATGAGCCTGTTCACCTGCCTGGTGCTGGCAAAGGAGTCCGGCGGGAAGCAGTGGTGGCAGCGCTGGGGCGGCGCGTTCGACGGCCTCCACCAGATCAACAGCTTCCACACGGTGTCGTACCACAGCGCCAGTCACGGCGGTACCTTCGCCAACTACCTGCTGCGCAAACCGTTCCTCTGGTGGAACAACCCGATGCCGGTACGCAAGGCGTGGGCGCAGGCGTCCATCGACGACCAACCGGCGTCGGTGGTGTGGGCCACGATGGGCCCAACCGGACCGCGTGGCCTGGTCAACTTCGACGACTACTTCTGGGGTAAGGGCAGCGTCGGCCCGGACGTGCCCGCGTCGTCGCGGACCGGCTGGTGGTACATCTCCGGCACCTCGTAAGGCGATGCTGATCAAAGCCCTGCGCCGCGCGATGCTCGTGCGGCGCAGGGCTTTGATCAAGTTCCGTAGGCGTCCGGATTGTTGGTGATGCCCAGGATGGTTCAGCGCGGCGGTGTACGCCCGCATCGCCCAGAGCGAAGACCGACATGTCCCAGATGCCGTAGTGGCTCGGCCCGTCCGGGCCGGTGATGCCGGCCCGGTCCAG
>NZ_JBEYIX010000012.1:0-129190 GCF_040636055.1 Micromonospora sp. NPDC006766
CAGCGGGGAGATATCTGGCCATCCACGGGGAGAACCCTGGCCATCAGCGGGGCGGTAAATGGCCGCCTATGGGGATCTTTCACTGGCCGCGGACACCACCATCGGACTCATCCAACGCTGACACGCAAATCGACGGGCCGAGTCGTCTGCCCGTGGCGTGGATTCGGGCACCCGTCGCCGGGCTCGGTGGCGGCCTGATCCGCGGCCCTCGGATTACCTGCACATCAAGCATGAGCGAGCATGCCGACCGCTGACCGGGGTCCGCGTCACCTGGCTGCAGCGGGGGTCTGGTCACGGTTACCGGCTCGGTGGGCTCGGCGTCGGGCGTAGCCGAGCAGGAGAGGGCGGACGCCCTGTCTGTCAGTCGTCGGCTTCGCGGGCAAAGGTATTGCCGTCTGGGTCCTGGAACCACGCGATACGTCCACCGCCGGCCCGAGCGGTGATGCGCTTGGCATCGTGTTCGAACTGGTCATAGCGGATGAACTCGACGCCGGACGAGACGAGTTCGTCAACGATCTGGTCGATGTCGTCGACGTACCATGTCGCCAGTCGCCGGGGTCTCCTGCGCATCGCGGCGAGCTGCGCGATAGAGGGCAGCTTGTCCCCCGGCTTGAGCTTCTTGGCTCTGATGTCGGCGACGATCTCATCGGCGATGCGGATGTAGTCGGCGGTAATTGGTAGCGCCGCCCAGCACCCGGCGACCCACTCCGAATCGACGGCCACGCCTCGCGCTTGCGGCGGGCTTGTCCATGATCCGACGGCCTTCTCACCTGATCCTTCTCGCGTCCGCGCCGAGAGCGCCAAGCCCGGTCGCTGGCGCCGACGTCAGTCGGAGGGCATCGGAGCCGGCTGGGCGCTGGCCATCCGAGCCGGATCCCAGTACGAGTCGTCCGGAACGGGCAGCCGAGTGCTTGTCGTGCCCGAGTCGACGCCGGTGCTCGACGGGGCCGGCGACTGCTCCTCCGGCCCGGAACCGAGTGCGGTCACCACCCCGACCGCGACGGCCACCACGATGACCGCGACGGCCACACCAGCCGCCGCGACCCAGCCCAGCTTCATGGCTCGCCCCTCTCCGTCGACACGGCCCAGCCGGATCAGCTGCTCCCAGTAGGGCATGACGATCTGCTTGTTGGACGCGCGCCACCCCTGACCGGATCCATCGGATCACGGTCAGGGGCCGGCGTCACCCGGTCGGTGACTCAGGTGCGATCCGCCACCGAGTTGAAGACGTCCATCACGGCGGTGTCGAAGTACGAACTCTTGTTCACCCCGCCGCTGCCCAACGTACTCATGATCCCGTTGACGTAGCCCACGGAGCCGTTGTAGAGCCGCAGCCAGACCGAGCCACTGGAGCCGCCGGTGAAGCCACAGTTGAGGGCGATCTTGTTCTCCTGGAACGGCCAGATCCCCGGCCGATACGTGGTGCCCTGGCAGTACTGCTGCCACCCACCGTCGTACGGCGGCGCCGCCGGATAGGCCAGGATGGTGACCGCCTGCTCGTAGCTGTAATTCACCGAGATGCCATTTCCGCCGAGTACGTCCACCGGCCGCTGACCCGAACCATTCGGCCACATGGTGATGTAGGCCACGTCCCGGTCAAGGTTGCTGTCGTTGATCCAGGCATTGAACGTGGTCAGATACTTGGCCGACCACCGGCCGTACGGTTCGGCACCATAGTTGTAGTAGGGGATGAAGATCCAATTCTGCATCCATTGGCCGCCCTTGCCGCCATGCACGCAGTGCCCGGCGCTCATCACGAGCAACTTGGAACCGCTGTTCACCGTGCCCGCCGAGCAGACGTAGTTTTTGCTGTCGGCTGGATTGTAGAAAAAGACCTTACCAACCGTGGTAGAGGCGTTGACCTGGGTGGAAATCGGGCCGCCGGCGGAGGCCCGGCCGCCGGTGGCGGCCCGCTCGCTGGGCCCGGCGGGCGGCGTGGACTGGGCCGCACCGGTAGGCTGCAAGCCCGCGCCGGACGTTGCCCCGGCCTTCTCGACCAGCACGTCCGCCGACTCGGCGGTACGCAGTCGCTCTGGCGTCCAGTAGTTGCTGGACTGGTCGGCGACCTGCAGTCCGCTCCGCGCCGCGGCAGACGCGCTCGCGGCCACCGTGCTGACCGATACGTCGTTGGCGGCGCCCGCCGGTGCCGCCTGGGCGGGGGCGGCGCCCACCAGGGCCAGCGCCGTGACAAGTCCGGCAGACGTGGCAACCATGGCCACACGCCGGAATTCCGGAAGCTGCATTCTACTCCTCCCACAGATGACATTGACGCCTTTCGAGGCGTTGAATACAGCATGCCCGCCGCCGGGGCGGATCGGAACCATTCGAGTGTGTCCGGTAATTGTCGATACTTTGTCATCGACATGACTCGATCACATGAATCAATTCGTAACCAGCGGAGGGCGTTTGAAGAAGCTCCGAACCGCTGTCCGCTTCGTGGGCAAAATTCCGGCTCGGGCGGCGATGACCTTTGTCTCGCTGGACGAACCGAGGCCACCGCCAATGATCAAGCGATCACGCCGAGGCAGCCGCGCTGCGGTGGGCGTTGACGACCCAGGCGTCCGGCACGCCCGCTCATCGACCAAGAGCGAGCATCCTCTTGATCGATCGACAGTGACGCTGCGTAACACGCAGTCAGCGGCAGATCAGGAAGCGGCACCGATCGATGTGGCGGGTAGAATTCCCGCTGATCAGAGACCACGGGGGCCGTGCCGGATGACAACGTGCCGGGGCGCTGGCGGCGGCCGGGCGCTGCGGGCGGCGTACCCGATGGGTTGGTGACGTCGCGGTGCGACGGCGCGGTGGTCTATGAGCGGCCCGAGCGGCGGCGGGCGGCTGCGGCGCGGAACCGGTGCGCGGACCGTGACGATCCGCGGCCGTCCGGCGAGCGGCACGACGAGCGCCGGGGGAGCGGCCCGGCCGAGGGGTGGGGTTCGCTGGTTCGACCTGTACGCCGGGTTGGAGGCCGCCGCCGGCCGGCTCCGCGAGCACGCCGACGCGCGGATCCCCGCGCTGTTGCAGACCGCCCGGCAACCGCGTCGAGCCGGAGCCGTCGGTGGTCTACCGCGAGTTGTTGACCGGCGCGCTCTACCTCGACCGCAAGAAGGAGATTTCCGCGTACGAGGAGGTCTGGACCAGCCTGACCGGCGCGCGCCGCACCGGTCCGGTCCTCGTCTTCGCCCCCGACTCCTGGGCCGCGTTCGTCCGCGTGGCCTCCTCGTCGCGTTGAAAGCGTGCGGGCCCAGGCCCGGTTGCCGTCCGGGCCTGCGCCGCGTGGGTGTAGTCCACCGAACTCCCGCCCGACGCATAGACCGGATGTCGGGCGGGAGTTCGGCTGTGGCGCTAGCGGTCGATGTTTAGGCCGCCCAGTTCGGCGGCGTTAACGAAGTCGGCGTAGGCGGTGTTGAGCAGCCGCATGGCCTTGTCGACGAGTTCGGGTGATCCGCCTGCGTTGGCCTCCCGCAGCACGGCGAGTCCCTCCGTCAGGTTGCTGGCGAGGTTGGCCAGTGGTTGGTTCTCGGCCGGGACGATTTCTTCCTTCTCGTCCGACTGGTAGCCGACGGGGCTGAACCGCAAGGACTGCTTTTCAGTCAGTTCGACGGCCTTGCGGAAGCTGGCCTGTGCCTCCTCCTGGTAGCGGCGGGCTTCTTCAGGGCTTTCGGTGGTGTGGGCGCGGCCGAGGTTCTGCATCCCGGCCATGACCATGCCGTACAGCATCCGTTCCCGGTCGAGAGGGAGATCCAGCTTCGGGACTCCGAGCACTGGTCCGAAGCAGCGAGGGCAGATCACGATGGGACCAAATCCGAGGTCTACGTATTCCTTCAAGCGCCAGAATGGGTCCTTGTCCAAGCGGTCCCTGACGAACACAAAGGGAATCTCGAGCTTGATCTGCGGCCCCGGGATGTAGAGAAGTCGGTTCGGCGACTCGGGGCCCGCGTTGGTCACCACATCTGGGGTGGCGTCTTTGATCAGCTGAGCCTTGACCTGGGCGGGTGTCCAGGACGGGTGGCTGTGCAACAGCATCGCGGCGGCCCCGGCGACGTGCGGCGAGGCCATCGAGGTGCCGCTTTTCGTGTCGGTAGCGGTGTCGCTGGTGGCCCAGGCGGAGGTGATGTCCGAGCCGGGCGCGAAGATGTCCACGCACTTGCCATAGTTGGAGAACGAAGGACGAGCGTCCTTGTTGGTGGTGGCCGCGACGGTGATCACTTCGTTCACCCGCGCCGGCGAGACGTCGCAGGCTTCCATGTAGTCGTTGCCCGCAGCGACCACGTAGGTGACGCCGGAGTTGATCGAGTTGGTCACTGCGGTGTCGAGCGCGAGGCTGCCGTAGAGAACGCGGAGGCTCATGTTGGCCACGGCCGGGCTGACGTGGTTCTTGGTGACCCAGTCGACACCGGCGATGGCGTCAGCCACTGTGCCTTTGCCCGCGCAGTCAAACACGCGAACCGCATGGAGCTTGACTTCTTTGGCCACTCCGTGGTTGGTGCCGCCGATGGTGCCGGCCACGTGCGTGCCGTGCCCGTCGCAGTCATTCGCGTCGCCACCCGGCGTGATCGCGTCAAACCCCGTTACGGCGCGATTGTCGAAATCGGTGTGGCGTAGCCGGATGCCGCTGTCGATGACGTAGACATTTACGGTGCTGGCCTTGTTCGGGTAATAGTAGTTGGAGTCAAGCGGAAGCTTGCGCTGGTCGATGCGGTCCAGCCCCCACGATGGGGGGTTGGGCTGGACTCCCTGCACCGACACAGTATGGTTCTGCTGCACCCAGTCGACCGCCGGGTTGGCGGCCAGCCGGCGGGCCGCCGACTGGCTCAGCGAAACCTCGAAACCGCGCAGTGCCGCGTCATAGACAAAGCCGGCCTTGCCGCCGTGCGTGCGCGCCATGTCCCGCGCCTTGTCGGCGACTTGCGCGCGGGTGACCATGTCTTTCTTCAGAACGACAATGTAGCTGTCCTGCACCGCGGTAGGGCCGCCCGCCTGGACGATTTCACCTTCAGGCTGTGCGGCGGCAGCGGTGCCCGTAGCGGAGAGGGCGAGTGCCGTCGCCAGTAGCCCCACCGTGGCTAGCCGATAACGGTAGCTCCGTGTTGTCATCTGCATTCCCTTCTTGCAAGTTGCAATGCAGCCAACGCTATCTATTGAAATCAGCAAATGAAATGACGGGAATCCGCCATTGACTCCAGTCTGATGATCCACTAGCCTCGATCACCCCCGGCTGACGCTCCACCCTGCCCAGCGAGCTGTTTGCAACCCGATTAGCGCTGCTCCGGCTCTGGAACGACATCCTGAAGTTGGCCGAGGACCGGCTCGACGACGCGAACGCCACCCACTCCATCAGTTCCCTCGTGCTCGCGCCCAGCCCCACAACGGCCCTACTGGGGTCGCGGAGTATCTGGTGGTGGACGGGCAGCGGCTGACGACCGGACGCCACTCCAACCGACGTAGCTGCCTGGGGCGCCGCCACCCGTGTGCAATATCAGGAGGGAGACAGCCTGCCGGTCCTCGACCGCTTCTCCACCATCGAGACGGTCGCCGAGGTCCTCGGCGTCACCCCGGAAATCCTGCTCTCCAAGGCCGCCCGATGGCCGGAGCCAACCGGCCCCGCCGCCGAAGCCCTGAAACGTGTACGCGCCGCACTGGCCCGCTACGACACCACCGCACTCACCGCCGGCCGGACGACACTGTCCTCAGCCGACGAGCTGACCCGCCAGGTCGGGCATGCGTGGGAGGCCTATCGACACGCCCACCACCCCCAGGTACTACGAATGCTGCCCGACCTACTCGACAACGCCCGCCACCTCACCACCACCAGCCCGGCCGACACCGGCGTCGGCTACCCGCCGAACACCGCGCCGCCCACCTGATCGACATCAGCCGCGCCTACCACGACCTCGGCGACCACCACGCCGCCGGCCAAGCCCTGATCACCGCTGATCAGATCGCCCCCGCCGAAACAGCGGCTTTCCGGAGCCCCCGCTGGGATCGGTGGCGGGCTCCGGAGAACGCCGCACCCGGCAGCGACGCGCTGACCGTCAGGCGACCGTCATCGTCGGCCGCCGCTCGGATCGCGGTGCCAGATCCGCGCACGTGATCTCGGGCTCATTGCGTCTCAGAGTGTGGCGGGTCACTCAGGTGCAGGTGATCTACTCGCTGGGTGAGCAACCTGCGAGATCTGATCGTCCGCTGGCAGCGCGGCTGGGGCGTGGCTCGTGCGCTGCCCGTCGCGGAAGACGTAGGCGGCGCGTTGCGGGTCCGGTGCATGCAGCCCGGCCGCGACATCGAGTATGTCGCGCTCGATGCCGGCGAGGACCTCGCGTCGCTGTCCACGCTGGCTGAGCTGGTCGCTGGCGAGGACGCCGTCACGTGGCTGACCGTGCCCACCACCGACCCGGTGAGGGCGGCCTCGGCTTTGGCGGCTGCCGGCCTGATTGTGCTTAAGCACTCGGAACTGCTGATGACGGCCGATCTTCGCGGGCATCCGCAGAACATGCTCGCGGCACCGTACCGGCTACTGACCCAGGTCGACTCGCCTGGAGGCGACAGCGTGGTCACAGCCACGGTACGGCGAGAGTCGGGAGAGGTCGGTGCGCGCGGGACGATGGGACTGGCCGGTACGGATGCGGTCGCAGACCGGATCGAAACCATGCCGGCTGATCGCCGCAAGGGCCTAGCCAGCGCGGTCATGAGTGCACTCGCCCGTGCCGCGATCGGTGAAGGCGCCGAGCAGGGCATTCTCGTCGCCAGCGAGGACGGTCAGCGTCTGTACAGGACGCTCGGCTGGCAGCCGGTTGCCGATGTACTGATCGCAACGACGCCTGGCAACGCGTACCCCTCCTGAACGGCGCGGATAATCGCGGCCGATAGGCCGCGACGCCGTGTCGTGGCACTAGACTCGCCGGCTATGGGTCTCCTCACCTTCAGCCTCAACCTCACCCTGGACGGCTGCGTCGACCACCAGGAGGGGATCGCCGACGATGAGACGCACGCCCTCTTCACCCGTCTCATGGACGCAGCCGGGGCAATGCTGTGGGGTCGCGTCACCTACGAGATGATGGAGAGCTACTGGCCAGCCGTCGCGCGCGGCGACCAGGAGGCGCCGCCGGCCATCCGCGAGTGGGCGGTCAAGCTGGAGGCCAAACCCAAGTACGTGGTGTCGTCGACACGTAACGACTTCCCGTGGACCAACAGCCACCACATCGCCGGCGATCTGCGCGAGGGCGTGCAGAAGCTCAAGGACGCGACCCCGGCCGGGGTCCTCCTCGGAAGCGGCAAGCTCGCGACCGAGCTCGACCGGCTGGACCTGATCGACGAGTACCAGCTGCTCGTTCATCCCAGGATCGCCGGCCACGGCCCGACGCTGTACCAGGGCGGGCTGCCCGGCACACGCCGGCTCGAGCTGCTCTCGGCGGAGCCGCTCCGCAACGGCGCGGTGGCCATGCACTACCGCCGCGCCCGCTGAATCACAGAATTCCATCGCCGCCAGCTCACCGGCAGCACGGTGCGGATCAGCGGGCTCGGGTTCTCCACGTTCGAGGCGGACACGATCCGCGCCGACGCCCGCCCCGACCTCGTGCCCGGCGTGGTGCTGGCCGCTCGACGGGCCGAGCCGCCGGTCAGTGACCGGGCAGCGTGCCGACGAACTGCTGCACGGCGGCCGGGTCCAGGTCGACGTAGAGTGCCACGGCCACGTCCATGAGCTGGCCGGGGAGGTATCCGGCGGCCGAGGCGGCGCTCAGCAGACTGGCCGGTGGCGTCGTGGCGCAGCAGCCGCTGAGGATGGGCAACGCCTCACCGCCGGAAACCTCGGCCCGTTTCAGCTCGACGGCGAGAGCCTTCGGGTCGGCGAGCACTCGTGCCAGGTCGCCGGGCAGGTCACCCGGCGCGGTGGCTCCGGCTGCGGCGACGGCCTCGGGCAGGTTGTAGCCGGCGGCCACGAGGGTGGCCACGGCGGGAAAGGCCCCCGGGGCGCAGCCGTCGTCGTGGGCGGCGTTGCGGGCGGTCGCGGCGCTGACTCCGGCGAGTCGTCGCCAGCGGGTACGGACGACGTGCTGCGGCACGACCGTTGGGGGCGGCTCCACCGTCCGCCACTCAGCTCCGCGTACCGTTCCCCGCGCCGGGTCACCCGGCCCCAGATCCGCCACTGTGGCGTTCGCGGGAATGCTGGGCTTGGCGGGCACCGGGACCAGAGCCGGCTTGAATCCTCCTTCGGGCGGGCGAAAGTTCAATTGCATGGCAGGCGGCCTGGCCGCTTGCACGATCACGGGCGGTCCGGAGGGCGGCGGCAGGAGAATTGGGTCCGGCGGGACGGGAATGGTCGGATCCAGTGGCCAGAACGCGACCAGGTTCGGCTGCTCCGGGCGGAGGCCCGACATGCATCGGCGGATCTCGGTGCGGTCCAGCGCCGCCCGCCACAGCGACACGGCGGACAGGTGCCCCTGGAAGAAGCGTTCGGTCGCGGGACCTCGGGCGCCGATCGACCAGGGCCCCGGTACGACCGGCGGGCCGGGTGCCATGGCCTTGCTGGCGATCTGGATTCCGTTGCGGTAGAGGCGCCACGTCGCGCCGTCGTAGCTGCCCGCCAGGTGCACCCACCGTCCCAGGTCGCCCCCGGGGATCGGCGCTTCGGCAAACGAGTCCGGCGACCAACAGCCAATCTGGTATCGCCCGCCGTTGAGGCGGAAGTAGATCTCGGTGGCGGGCGGGTCGGCGTAGCCGTGCGCCACGATGTTGCGGATGCCGTCGCCGGCCTCTGGCCGGATCCAGGCCATCACGGTCAGCGCCGGAAACTTCGCCATCTTGCTCGGGTTGCCCAGGTCGACGCTGGCGTTCGTACCGTTGAAATAGAGCCCACGGAACGGTGGGGTGGGCGGGACCGGTGCCGGTGGCGGCGTCCGCCCCGCCTCCACGGCCGCGAGGCGAGTGAGGATCTCCGACAGCGCGGGGATCTGCTCCGGCCCGAGTGGGCCCACGATCCGCTGCGCGGGGATCGGCGGGAGCCGCCCGGGGCTGAGCGTGGCCGTCCACCCGACCGCCGTGTCCACGGTGACGGCCAGGAGAAGGTCGTCCGGCGTTCCGGGCTGCTCGGCCGCGTTTGCGGCGGTCAGGGTCACCTCGGCGAGCACGACGGCCGACTCGGGCGGTTCCGGCCGCTCCGGTGTGACCAGCGAGAACACGGGCGTCGGTCGAGCCTGATTGGCCGCCCCGGGCACGGGCTCCTCGCGGAACCCGACGACAAGTCGCACGCTGACCTGCTGCCCGGGGGAGACGGGACGCGGTGCGCGCAGCGGCAGCGTGAACTGGCCGTCGACCGCGGTGATCGCGGCCCCCTCGAACTGGGCGCGGTCGATGAGCAGGATCAATCGGCCCTGGTCGTCGAGGGCCGCCCCCGATGACACCGTCACGCTCGCGACGGCGCCCGTGCCGGTTGGCGACGGCCCGGGGGCGACGGTGAGCCCGGTCAAGGTCCCGGGCCGGAAAAGGGCACGGGTCTGCAACTGCCGGCTGGCGACGTGCAGGGTCTGCTCGCGGACGAAATCGTCCACCGTGAGCAGCTGATTGTGCTGGTAGACCGGCCGCAGGATCAGCGGTGGCGGGCCGTCGGTCACGTTCCTGTCCTTTCCCGCGCGCCGTCCGCGCGCAGACTGGTGCTCACCTGGAGAGGCGGGTGTTGAAGCCGATCCGGCTCCGACCGATGGTCAGCCACGTCGGCACGTCCGTCGTCGCGTACACCCAGGGGCCTTGGACGCCGTTACGGTTGTAGCCGTCGTACCTGCTTCGAAGGGACTGCAGGTAGTCGGCGAAGTCCGCGGCCACGCGGTCACCGACGCCGCGGAGTTGATCAACGGCCTCGTCGATCCTGGCAAGAACCTCAGGCCGGATGAAGGTGATCCCGGTGAGCGCGGTCTGGATCCGGGCGTTCATCCGGTAGTCGACACCGGCACCGAAGGCCACGGACCGGGTGTCCGGGAACGCCGGGTCGGGTACGTCCAGCAGCAGCGTCCCGCTCGGCTCACCGGCCTCTCCGGAGAGGTACTGCAGGTGGCAGGAGAGCCTCCCGGTGTCCCGCAGATCGGCTTCGGACACCTTCCAGGTGACCCTGGTGGCTACCCGGCCGGCGTCGTCGAGGGTGGTGCGCAGGGTCGAGGCGCTGATCCGCTGGCACACGTCGTCGATCTGCCGGTTGGCGTCGTTGACCGCCTCCTCCACCTGGGCCCTGACGGCGCGTACCTTTTCGCGAGCCTCCTCCTTCTTGCTGTCGCCGCCACCGAACCAGCTCTTTATCTCCGCCCAGACCATCTCGAAGAAGCTGACCACGGCGGCGACGCCCAGCAGCGCCACGGCGACCAGTGCGCCGGCCAGTTCGGCCATGGCCGCGATGGTGTCCGCGACGATGGTCTTGGCGACCCTCGCGAGGGTCTTGGCAACATCCTCCAGCCCCTTCTCCAGCGCGCGGCAGATGAAGCGGGCGAACGCCGACGCGCCACCTCGGCGACCCGCCTCAAGGGCGAGTGCCTCGTACGTGGCCGGCTGGGCGATAACCGACTGAGCGATGTCCGCGATGCTGTTGAACAGCGACAGCCAGATGCTGCGGGGCAGCTCGTCCAGGCTGACCGGGATGTCAAAGACCGCCGCGAAGCTGATCGAGTTCTCGACGATGGAATGGCCGTCTACCTCTAGCGCGTAGGCCAGTTTCAGGGGCACCCGCATGGTGTTGGTGCCCTGCCGGGTCGGGCTGCCGTCCAACGCCGGGGTGATTCGGGCCCGCAGCGTCTCGCCGAGCCATTCCTCGACGATCTTCCCGCACGAGCCGAAGGGTGGGTTGAGTAGGTAACGAAACCGGTCCAGCATGTCCAGCGCACCATCCGGCAGGCCGCTGATCTCCGTGATCCGGAAGCCCGAGTCGCCCGCACCGCCCCGCCCCCAGCTGAAGGCCACCCCCAGTCGCAGGTCGACGGGAGTGTCACGGAGCGGCAGGCGGACCCCGGTCAGCTCCGCCGTCACCCGGCCGGCGAAGGCGTTGCGGCCGGTGTCGTACTCGGCGCGGATCTCCCCCTGGATCGGGGTCCCCAGGATGCTCACCGTGGTGCGCGCCCGCAGGTAGCGGTCGCCGCCCGCGATGGCGAATTCCAGGTACGGCCCGTGGAGGGTGACGAAGTCGAAATCAATCGGGTTCAGGGTGGTGGCGCCGAACCTGGTCTCGCCGTTCGATACGACCAGGGAGACCAGGAAGTCGTACTGGTCGAAGAGCCGCAAGGTGCCCTCGATGTGGTAGCCGGGCTGGAAGGTGACCGGTGCCGCGTTCGGTGTCGGCGCGTAGTCGTAGGTGTAGTTGTCACCGCCTCCCGTGGGTGTCTGCAACCAGTAGAGATGCCCGGCGCGGAACGCGAGCTGGTCGGTCACCACGGCCGCCCAACGCACGGCGCTGCCCAGGATGGAGCCGAGGAACTCGGTCATGGTGATCGGACGGTCGGCGGACAGGTGGACCAGCACCAGTCGTACGTCGCCGTCCTCCAGCACCATCGCGCCGGCCAGCTCCAGCCCCGGCAGCCCGGGAAAAACCGCAGTCGCTCGCACCGCGAGGTCGACAGCGGTTTCGCCCGCGTCTGGTCCTACGGGCCGCCGGTAAATCCTGCCCTCCGCGGCCAGTTCCGTCAGCGTCACCCCGGTCAGGCCGAGCGGACTGTCGATCCGGGTCGTGACAGCCTCGGGGCAGGACCCGCCGATCTCGTCGAACGGCACGGCCGCCCCGACGACGAAGCGCGCCTCACCCGGTGCGACCGCCAGGACACCACGGAGCCGGACCGGCTGGCCGCCGGCATCGAAGGCCAGCGTGTACAGCAGGAACAGGGCGCTGGTCGTCGTCATCGTTGGCTAGGCGCTGGGCGCGTCGTCCTTGACCACCTGGAGATACACGCCCTTGACCGCCAGCTTGCCGGGGATGAGGTTGACCATTTCGTCGTCCGACCACACGGCGGCCATCCCGATCGTGAAGGAGGTCTCCTTCCGCGTGCCCTCCGGCAGGTCCACCCCCTTGTCGTCCTTGCTGGGCGGAATCGTGAGGTCGAACTTCTCGATGGAGACGTTGAGGTTGGCGAGCTTGCCCGCGATCGAGTCCAGCGGTGCGGGAAGCGACGGCACCGAGAAGCCCGACGCGCCGAAGTTGCCCTCCAGGAAGTGCACGAGTTCACCCGGCGTACCGAGCGACACCCGCTCGGCCAGCGTGTACCTCGCGCCCTTCTTGAGCGCGTCCGACACATCCCGCGGCGCCAGCAGCACCTCCTTGCCGTCGATGTTCAGCACCAGGCCTGCGGTAGCCGTCGTCGTCATGGTTCCTCCAGTGGCCGGAAGGGAGAAGAGATGTCGGGTCACCGCGTCGACCAGCGGGACAGGGCATGACGCTAGCAACATGATCACTCATTCGCCATGAGGCGTTTTCAGGCCGTACCGGCTGTCAAAGTTGATGTCTTCCCATGTCAGGAGGGGCAGAGATGGGCGTGGGACAGTGCGAACCACCCACTGTCGGTTACCCGATCCACGTGGCGAGCCCGAGACGACCTCGTTGGCGTCCGGCGTCAACCCATGCGATCCGTCTCTACCGGTCGTTGGCCGAGCAACCGCCGCAGGTGCTCGCTGAATACCTGCGCGCGGCGTACGAGACGCTCGCCGACGTGTACGACGGGCTCGGCCGCACCGATGAGGCAGCCGATCTGCGCCGGAAGCTCGACCCGGCGACCGGCAGCGCAGGGTAGGGGTGCCGCCGGCGACTGCCGGGCCGCGCGGGACGACTTCTTGGCGGCCTTCTTCCTGGCGACCCTGGTCTTGGGGCTCGGCACGCAAGGCCCGGACGGAGCCGTGCTCGGTGGGTCCGGCTCCGCGGCCACCGGGCCGGGCGGCTATCCGAAGCGGTCAGCCAGCTTCGTCAGCTTGGTGACGTACGCCGGCCAGTCATAGTTGTCAGGGATGTTGGTGTTCTCCCGCCGCAGGCCAATCGCCGTGTCGTGCTGCTCGCGCATGATGTCGGCGTGGCCGGCGTGACGAGCGAGGTCGCAGGTCACGTGGATGATGATTCTTTGCAGCGTCACGGCTTGTCCGCCTGGCCACCACGGCACCCGCCCCGGCGCGTCGAGCGGTAGCTGTTCGATCGTCTGATCCGCGAACACCCCGACACGGCGATACAGGTCGATCAGCCCATCCTTCGTCTCGTCCTCCCGTGCGTACCAGTCTGCCTGCGGGTCCTCTTCGAACGCCTGCATGGGGACCAGCTCCTCAGGCGTCGGGAACTCGCGCCCGAAGGTAGGCCCGAAGTAGCCGGCTTCGACATTGAGGCAGTGCTTGAGGACTCCCAGCAGGTTGTTGCCGGTCGCGGTGCGAGGCAGCCTGGCTTCGCGTTCGCTCAGCCCGTCGAGCTTCCAGATCAGGTCTTCGCGAGTCGCTTGGAGGTAGTGGTGCAGCGCGGCCTTCGCATCGCCCAAGTCAGCCATGCCGCCAGTCTGCCTCATGCGCCGAGCCGTCGTGCGATGTTCCGCCCGCAAGATCACTGTGAGTCGCGAGCGGTCACGTAACCCTGCGTAGCGCGCGGATCGCGGCCGGTGCGCACACCTGACCCTGGGACCACACTGGAAACGGAAGCAGGAGAGGTAGTCGGTGGGACCTGGTCTCGTAAGTGTTGCCCGGTTGACCTCAACCGAACCTGAGGTTCCATCCTGTCGGTGTTCGCGTCGGCGAACGGATGGGAGCAGGTGGTATGAGGGTGGTTCGGGCGATCGGTTTCGGGGGTCCCGAGGTGCTGGTTCCAGGCGACGCGCCGGATCCGGTGCCCGGGTCGGGCGAGGTCGTGGTCGATGTGGCGGTGGCGGGCATGACGTTCGTCGAGACCCAGATCCGGCGTGGCACCGACAGGTGGCATGAACGGCCGCGGTTGCCGTATGTGCCGGGCGGCTTGGTGGCCGGGCGCGTGAGTGCGGTCGGCGCGCAGGTAGATCCGATGTGGCTGGGGCGGCGTGTCATCGCCGGCACGGGAGAGACCGGCGGTTTCGCCGAGCGGGCGGTGGCGCCGATCGGGGAACTGTTCCCGGTTCCGGACGGTCTTGGCCTGTCGGAGGCCACCGCTCTTTATAGCGACGGCAGCACTGCGCAGGGGCTGGTCGAACATGCCAGGATCGGCTCCGGTGACCGGGTTTTGGTCGAGGCGGCGGCGGGTGGGGTGGGCAGCCTGCTGGTGCAGCTCGCCCGTACGGCGGGTGCGCAGGTCGTCGGAGCCGCCCGCGGATCGCGGAAGCTCGATGTGGTTCGGGGACTCGGCGCCGACGCGGTGGTCGACTATTCCGAACCAGGCTGGACCGAGCGGGTGCGCG
Organism: Micromonospora sp. NPDC006766; assembly: GCF_040636055.1. Taxonomy (NCBI): domain Bacteria; kingdom Bacillati; phylum Actinomycetota; class Actinomycetes; order Micromonosporales; family Micromonosporaceae; genus Micromonospora; species Micromonospora sp. NPDC006766. The sequence goes on from NZ_JBEYIX010000012.1 coordinate 14,355, forward strand.
AGGCGACCGGCGGCGCGGGACCGAATGTGGTGTTCGACGGTGTCGGCGGCCAGATCGGGCGGGCCGCGTTCGAGGTGACGGCCCACGCTGGCCGCTTCTCGATACACGGCGCTTCCAGCGGCGAGATCACGCGCATCGATCCGGCGGAGGCTGGCCGCAGGGACGTGGGGGTGATCGGCATCGAGCAGCTCTTCGGTTTCCAGCCGAATGTGGCGAGATGGGCGGAGCGGATGATGTCGCAGGCTGCAGCGGGACTCATCCGGCCGATCATCGGTCAGACCTTCTCGTTGGAGTCTGCCGCCGACGCGCACACCGCAGTCGAGAACCGCACCGCCGTGGGGAAGACCTTGTTGCTGATTTGAGGGCCTGCGCCAGCAGCGCCGGCCAGGGCCACCGGCATTGGAGGGGGCAGCCCGCCGTCATTCAACGTAATCATCGGGTCGTTCGCATCCCGACGTTGTCGGGCTCGCCGAGAGCACTTCAGTGGCTGGGAGTCTGCCCATTTGGTCCGTCGGGAACCGCCACGCGGCCCGTACGATCCAAAGGGGAGGCGTCATGGCCCACGGATGGAACCACAAACGTGCATTGCGGCCATCGCACGTGCCTACGCCCGAACCGCGACCACCGTACGAGCCCATGTCCACATCGGAGCTGCATGGGCTCCAGCGGGCGGCGGGTAACGCGGCCGTATCGCGGCTGGTCGTGCAGCGGTCGTGGCTGGGAGACCGGGTCGGATGGGTCAAGGCTGCGGTTGCCGCCGACAACTGGAAAAATCCGGACCCGCCCGGCGCGTATTACGTGCTGAACGGGCTTTCGATGGACGACATGGTTCGGCTGCTGCGTCAGCTCACCGCCGCCGAGCGCCAGAAGCTCGCCGCCAACCTGGAAGAGCACGGCGGCGGCTTCGACCGGCCGCGCATCCACCTCGGCCTGACCAACGCGTCGATCCCGCAGGCGAACCCGGCGTTCCAGGGGCTGAGCGGGAAGCTGCTCTGGGCGATCCGCAGCGGCAACTTCGCCACGCCGCCGGAATCCGCGTTCCACATCCTCGGCCGGGCGACACCGGGCCAGCAGGCGGGTCTGGTGTCGGCGATGAACCGGGACGCGCTGGACGCGCTGCTGGACCACCGCGAAGAGGCATCGGGGATCCGGGGCGCGAGCACGGCGCTGGCCGAGATCGACCGCAAACGCGGGCTCGCCGGGCCGGACAGTCGGGAGCGGAGGCTGATCGACCTGGTCGACGGCAACGCGTGGGCAGAGTTCTTCCGCGAGTTCAACGGGATGCAGGAGTTCGACCAGTTGCGGTTCCTGCGGGGCGTGCCCGGCGCCGTGCCGCGCATCCGGGACAACCTGCGCGCCGCGGACGGCATCGCCGACCCGGACCGCATCCGCTACCTGCTGGAACGCGTGTCCACGCCGGGCGGGCGCAGCCTGTACGTGGACGCGTCGGTCACCGGGTACTCGTGGCAGCCGAAGTACAAGGTTGTTGACGCACGGGAGCTGTCGCGGATCGTCCGGTTCGGCGACCTGTTCGACGTGGAGATCGACATCAACTCGATCACCGACGACGAGATGACGCCCGAGGACGCCGATCAACAGCTTCGGCAGGCTCGCCCGGGGCCTGGCGGGTTCCTGTGGCCCGCCGTGCGCAACCGCAGCACGTTGCCCGTGCTGTGGCAGGTCAAGCAGGAAGTCCGCCGGCAGCAGGAGACCGTGCTGTTCGACGACGTGCTGGCGAACGGGATCTTCGTCGTGCAGTTCTTCCTGGACGTGGTGCTGCCGTTCGCGCAGGCGACCGCGATCAACTCGCTGAATACGCTCAAGGGCGCGCGGCTGAGTTCGCGTTGGATGAAGGGCGCACAGGTCGTGAAGGGGCGAATGCCGCCGACGGCGCCCGGTTCGGGCTACGCCACCAGCATCGGCGAGCTGGCGGAGCCGGTGATCCTGCGCCGGGACTACCCAAACGCGCGCAGTGCGCCGCCGAAATTCCCGGCATTCGACGGCGTTGAGGGCGGAGTGGCGGCGGAGGAGTTGACGTTCGAGGGGCCGAAGAAGAACCAGGTCATGATCGTGAACCAGACAATCAAGGGCGGTCGGTGGATCAGCATCAAGACCATCAAGCCCGGTAACGTCAATCCGGAGCATGTGCGCAAAGTCGTCAAGCGCGCGTTGAATGATATGTGGAACGACATTCACAACCCGTCATCGCGGATGCCCGCCCGCGACCCCAATCCCGTAGCGCCCAACGTGTACTACCGGATGATTAAGGCGACACCGGAGCGCGTCACGCTGCACGTCGAGCTGCCCGCGAAGCTCACACCGGAGCTGAAAGCCGCCGCCGAGCAGGCGGTGAAGGAGTCAACGGAGGTGGGCCAGCTGCCGCTGTTCGACCTGGTGATCAAGGGCGTCGAGTGAGTGGCCTCCCGAGGAGACCAGCATCGTTCGGGTGGAGCCTCCTGGTCGCGCTGGTGTGGCACTTGGCCGTGAGCATTGCGATTCTCGCGCCAAGGGCGCCGGCTGTCCGGGACTGCTCACGGATCTGCCTGGATTGGATCACCCTGACCGTGTATTTCGGCGGGTTGATTCTCGCGGGCTCGCTGGTCATTACGATGCTGACGATCGGCCTGCTCAGGCGCTGGATTGCCTCCTCGGTCCTCACCGGCACTGTGTCGGCGCTGTTCGGTGTTATTCCGGGTGCTGCGGTTGGCATAGTCTTGTTTGGTTCCTTCTGAAGCAGCCGAACTCGGCAGGCCACCCGAAGCGCGCCGACGCGGCGCGGGGCACAACGTCGACGGGCCGAGCCGCCTGCCCGGACCGCTCAGGGCAGCTCCCAGATCGTCGCGTCCGCCGTATGCGGCTCGAGGAACTCGGCAGACACCTTCACGAGCTTGAGGGCGGCGATGCGTCCCTCCGCCGTCCGTACGCAGACCACGGAACCCTTTCGAACCCGGAGGTACATCACGGGATTGGCGTCGATCTGATCGGAGCACTGCTTGGGCGTCGGGAACGCCGAGCCGGTCCATTCCGCCAGGTTGAGCTCCTCCCATTTGCCGCTGATCTGCCCTGGTTCAAGCCAGCTGCTGATGTCGGCCGAGGTGCCATTTCCCGGGTGCGGGGGGACCGGGTCAAGTTCCGTCCCGTTGGTCGACTTGCCGATGGTGTTGATCGTGATCCGGCCCTGCCAGCGGATCACATCGTGCTTCGGTGGAGGTGGAGGCGTGGGTGTGGGTGTGGGACGGTCCTCTTGGGCGGTTGCGGGGGCAGCGGCGTCAGCGGTCGTCAAGGTGGTGGTCTGCGGCTGATGGGACGACTGCGGGACGGCCTCGCGGGGCCACAGATAGGCGGCCGCCGCGACGACGACGCCTAGCATCGCCGCGATCGCGCCGATCGCAGCCGGCCAACGCGCGTTGTCACTCAAGGCCCCGTTACGCCCAACTGTCTCCGTTGCGGTGCGCCGCGCAAGACAACCCGAGTAAGGGGTTGGCCCGGCCAGGTAAGGCATTCGATGCTATGCGGCGGCTGGGCCGCCCCGGAAGCGGCCATTCGTTTTCTTCGACCAACGATTGGTCGATGGCGGCAGACATCGTGTCGGGTTCCTGACCGTTTCGTTTCGAGGATCTTCTACCGGGTGACCGGAACGCATACAGTTCGGCGGACGGCGAGCACGTGTTCGTCGGACGTTAGTGGCGATGCCCTCATCTCGCGGAAGGGGCGGAGGTGCCGCAGCACATTGTCGGTCTGGCCCCGAGCATCGTCGATATCGCGGCAAGGCTGCCTGCTGACACGTGGCGGCACTGCCTGGCCCTTGTTGGTGCCCAGCCGGGCGAATGGCAGCGCATCGACGTAAAGGTTGCGAGTTCACTTTTGGCCGTGATACTCGGCGCCGACGTCAACGACGTCTTGCGGCAGGGTGACCGGGCTCTGTCCCCGGACCTGGCCATCCGTCCGGGCTCCACCGTCGCCAACGCGCTGGCGGCCATGCCTGCTCGGAGTGGTCTGCGCCGTACGTTCGTGTCCACGGTTGGCGTCCACGGTGATGTCCTTGATCCGTTGTCCGGGTTTTTCCGTACCTCGATTGAAGCGGTAGGGATTGAGCATCACGTCGTCCCCGTCGTAGGTGACAATCCGATGGTTTTTGTGCTGAGCAGTCACGACCAGGCGGAACGGACGTTGGCCATGTTTCCCGGCGTCGCCGACGAGCTCAGCCACGTTGATCTTGACATTCTGTCGCCGACGCTCGTGCTGGTCGACGCCTACAACCTTGGCTCCCACGCGTTCGGCCGGTACCTCGACCGCCTGATCGAGTCGAAGCGTTACCCGGTGCTCATGTCGTTGGGAAACCACACCATCTTGACCGGTGACCGGGCGCGACGGGTTCGCAGCTACATCGGTACCGGCTGCCTGACCGCGCTGTGCGGCAACGTGCAGGAGTACGGGGCCCTGTACCCTGAGGTGGGACAGGGCGACGAGCATGTTGAGCGGCTGCTCGACCAGGTCGCCGTCACCGTGCCCTACGCATTGGTGACCATGGGTGCCGGCGGCATGGCGGCCACCTGGGAGGGCCACCAGACCAGGGTTTCCGCCATTCCGGTGCGCCGCAGGCAGATCGTGAATACCTCCGGCGCGGGTGATGCGGCGGCCGGGATGTTCGCCGCCGGGATAGTGTCGGGCGACGCGCCAGAAGAGACCCTCCGGCGGGCGGCAGTTTCAGCGATGCACACCCTTCGCCGCTTGTAGTTGATTCACCGTGCGGTGCCAGCAGATCAGGATGGTGCTATGAGGTGGCGCAGGCCGCAGCCCGTACGATCTTGGCAGGCCCGGCTGGGAATCGGCACGGTCGCCCTCGCCCTGGCGGTCGTCTGCGTTGCTCTGCCGGTCTGGGCGCTGACCAACGGCAATCTCACCGATGCCGCCGGGTGGGCCAACATCCTGGCCTTGCCGGCGACCGTGATCGGGCTCGTCCTGACCGTCGTCGGTGAACGTCGAGCAGCGGATCCGCCAAGCGGCTTGCCGGCCCCGCCCCGCCGTCGACCACGGATGGCGCCTCCGTTGGATCGGATGATCGAGCGCCGCGACGTGGGAACAGAGTTGCTGCGGGTGCTGACCGGCCCAGGAGCGATGAACGTGGCCCTGACGACGGAGTTGAAGGGCGCCGGCGGGTTTGGCAAGACCCGGCTCGCCGTCTGGGTGAGCCACCGCCCGGAGATCGAGGAGCGCTACCCCGGCGGTCTGCTGTGGACAGCAGTGGGCCAGGAGGTACGGGGAGCCGACCTGGCCATGCGCATCAACGACATGATCTTCGCGTTGACCGGGGAACGGTCGATCATCGCCGACCCGGAGGCCGCCGGCGCCGAACTCGGGAGGCTGCTGGATGAGCACCCGCCGCTCCTGATGGTCGTCGACGACGTGTGGGATGAGGCGCAGCTCCGGCCGTTCCGGTTCGGCGGGCGACACACCGCACGCCTGGTGACGACCCGGATGCCCGACCTACTGCCGTCCGACGGGGTCCGCATCCCCGTGGACGCGATGTCCCTGGAGCAGGCCTGCACGCTGGTCACTGACGGTGTGCCGGGCGTGCCGGACGAACTCGTCGGGCGGCTCGCCACCCTGGCCGGACGCTGGCCGGTCCTGCTGAATCTCGTCAACGGCGTGCTGCGACAGCGCGTGACACGCGGGCAACCGCCCGCAGCTGCCGCGTACGACCTGATCGAGCAACTCGTCCGGGACGGACCCACCGCCTTCGACCCGGCGCAACCCGCCGACCGGAGCCGGGCCGTGAGCGCGACCGTCGCGGCAAGTTTGCACATGCTCACACCGCAGGACCAACAGCGCTACTTCGACCTCGGCATCTTCCCCGAGGACGTGGAAATTCCCGTATCCATGCTCGAGATCCTGTGGGGCGGCACGCGGGTCCACGGCCTGTGCGAGGAACTGGCCGGGCTGGGTCTCCTCGCCGATTACCGGCTCGACGAGCCGGCGGCGCGGATATTGCTGCACGACGTCATGCGGGCTTTCCTGCACAGCCGCCGCAGCCCACAGGAATGGTCGGCGGCCCACGACCGGCTCGTTGACGCCGCCGCGAGCCGACTGCGGCCGGAGCAAGCAGTGACGCCGTGGTGGCAGCTGCCCGACGACGCCGGTTACCTGTGGCGCTACCTTCCCTACCATCTGCGGCACGCGGGCAGAACGGCAGAACTGGCGAGTACCGTCACCGACCTGCGGTGGGTGGCGGCGAAGATCCGCCGCTTCGGCTCGGTCGTCGCCGTTAAGGCTGACCTGGACCTGACCGACACGCCCCTCGCCCGGCTGCTCGGCCAGCACCTCGCGCGCGCCGCGGCGCTGCTTGGCCCGATCGACCCACCGGCCGCGCTGGACGCCACGCTGGCCAGCAGACTGCATGGGATAGACGGCCTTCGGGAGCTGCTGGAACCCTACCGGGCTCGCCTGGCACGTCCTCGACTGGAACCGGCCTGGCCGCTTCCCGACATGGCCGAAGACCAGACGGCAGCGACCGGCCACAGCGGCGGCGTTACCGGATGCGTCTTCTCACCCGACCAGACTCTGCTGGCCACCGCGAGCGACGACGCGACCGTCAGGATCTGGCGAGTTGCTGACGGACAGCAGCAGCGGGTGCTGCGGGGGCATTCGGGCGGTGTCTGGGACTGCGCGTTCTCGCCAGACCTGACGATGCTCGCCTCCGCGAGCACCGACCGGACCGTACGAGTGTGGCACCCGGGCACCGGAGAGCCGCTGGCCACCCTCTACGGTCACACCGACTGGGTGCGAAGCTGCGCATTCTCGCCCGACGGCACCATCTTGGCCTCCACCAGCGCCGACGGAACCGTGCGGCTCTGGCGAGTCACCGACTGGTCACCGATGGCCACGCTCCGCGGACACACGGCCGAGGTCCGCAGCTGCTCCTTCCACCCCGACGGGCGCCTGCTCGCCTCGGCCAGCAACGACGAAACCGTCCGAGTGTGGCGGGTGGACACCGGACACCCGGTCGCGGTGCTGCCGCATCCGGGCAGCACGGTCTGGGATTGCGCGTTCGCCCCCGACGGAGCGCTCCTGGCGGCGGCTACCACCGGCCTGGTCCGGCTGTGGGACACGTCGAGCTGGCAGCAGGCCGGAATCCTGCGAGGACGCGGCGACGAGATCGACAGCTGCGCCTTCTCGCCGGACGGGACCCAGATGGCCGGCACCAGCTATGGAATGGTCCAACTGTGGCAGCTGGACGCCGGCCCGGAGCCCGCGCTTCTCACCGGGCACACCGGCGCGGTCTGGGCGTGCGCGTTCTCGCCGGACGGCACGATGCTCGCCACGGCGAGCAACGACCAGACCGTGCGGATCTGGCAGCCGAGCGCCCGGACGACGCTGCGGCTGCTGGCTGGCGGAGCGAGCAAGGTGAACAGCTGCGCCTTCTCGCCCGACGGGCGACTCATCGCGACAACGGACTACAGCGGTCAGGTCCTGGTGCGCAACGCCGACACCGGCGCTTCGGCGCATGTCCTGTACGGGCATGACAGCCGTGCGATCAGTTGTGCGTTCTCGCCGGACGGCGGGCTGTTGGCGACCACCAGCAAGGGCGACGTCCGGCTCTGGAGCGCCGCCGACGGCAGGCAGTACGCAATGCTCGCCGGCCACACCGACTGGGTTCGAAGCTGTGCGTTCTCGCCGGACGGCACCCTGCTCGCGACGGCGAGCGCCGACCGTTCCGTACGGCTGTGGTCGGTCACGAACGCCAAGCCGTACGCGACCCTCGGTGATCCTGGCAGCGGCTTCCGGAGTTGTGCGTTCTCACCCAACGGTGAGTGGCTGGTGGCAGGGACGGCCGCGGGCGTCGTACGCCTGTGGCGGCTATGGGACGGACACGCCGGAGCGATCACCGGACATACGGGGGGCGTCCATAGCTGTGCCTTCTCACCGGACGGCCGCCTGCTCGCCACGGTCAGCGGTGACCGAACCATCCGGCTGTGGCGGACCGCCGACTGGTCCGAGCACGCGTTGTTGAGCGGTCACACGAGTTGGGCGGACCGGTGCGCCTTCTCGCCGGACGGCTCGCTGCTGGCGACGGTGAGCAACGACCAGACCGTCCGGCTCTGGCAGGTGGCGACCGGGGCGTGCGTGTGCGCGCTACGAGTGGACGGCCCACTTGCGTGGGTGGCGTGGCACCCCAACGGCCTACGGCTCTGCGCCGTGGGCGGCAGGGGCACCTACCTCCTGCACTACCTGCCCTGACTCCTCGCCATCACGAGCCGGTCTCCCATGAGCTGTAGCAGTGCTGATAGAACTCCCGCCTGATCTGCTCGTCGTCCTTGACGCTGCCCCACAGGGCAGAAACGGTGGGGAAATCACTTTCCAGCCCGCCGCGCGAGATCACACAGAAGTGCTTGCCTCGTAGCACGAGACCCACCCCGAGCGGCGACACGCGCGCGATGAACTCATTGACGAAGTCGTTGCACAGGCGCTCGTCCATCGTGTATCGGCAGGCAAAGTATCGGAACATCTTCACGATCTTCGAGTAGCCGATGAAGGTCTTGTCTGGAACGTAGCCGATTGTCGCCTTGAGCCATGCGGGCGCGTAGTGGTGCTCGCAGGCCGAGTACGCGGTGGCCTTGATGGTGATGAGCCCGACATGGCTCTCAGCTGGCGCGTCGAACAGGCGCACCTTGTCTGCCTCGTACGCTTCCCGGGGCGCGGACAGGGCCGCTTCCTGCCAGCGAGCGAAACGGCTGGCGGATAGCTGCAGGGCCTCTGCTGAATCCTCGCCGAAGGCTTCCGCAATCAGTCGCTGTGCCTGTTCGAGCTTGGCCCGATCGACGCCGGGACGACTGTGCTCCACGCCCACCTCCACATGCTTCCTACAGACGGCCTGCCTTGACGAGAGCGGGAATCACCTGCTTTCCCATGATCGAGCTGACAGCGAGGCCCTGGCGCTCGTGGTGCTGATCGATCCATTTGTACTCTTTGACCTCGCTGGCCGCCGTCGGCTCGCCGATCACGGTCACCAGATAGGCGTGAATGATGATCGGCGTTCCTTCGAACACCGCCCGATCTTCGAAGGAGCCTATGTACTCAAAGCAATCGATGTCAACGCAGAGTTCCTCGCGAATCTCGCGGAACAGCGTTTCCCGCTGGGTCTCGCCTTCCTCCATGCGGCCGCCCGGCATGAAGTACTCCGGAGACGGCTGATCCTTCTTGCGGACCACCATGATCTTTCCGTCGCGTACGATGGCGGCGCCCACCTTCTGAATGGCCGCCAGGTTCGGGTCGCGCAGTCGGTCTTCCGGTCCCATGAGTGCCTCCTGTCGTTTACCGGATCTGCACCGATGTTTGCGTCTATGGAAGGGGATGTCCATTCGGAACAGACCGAAGACACCGCGTCCACCTGACAACCGTAACCCGAAGCCAGGTCGCGCGAGCGCAGGCGTGCAGGCGTTTCACGATGCCGACGTCAGGCCGCGCATTCCACGGCCGCCGATCCGCACCGATAAGGAGTCGGCCGTCGCGGACAGCTGGCTTCAGTCGAGGTCCACGGTCGCAGTCGTCTGGGTGGGGCCGAGGTTGAACCGTGCGGTGTGGTCGCCGACGGTAATGGTGTAGTTCCCGAGGAATCCCTCCACGGTGACCGTGCCGTTGGCGTCGGTGCGCAGGTCGGTGGGCGGCAGCCACCACTCGCCGTTGATGAGCGCGTCGAGGGCGTCGTAGGACGGCTTGGGGCTGCCGTCGGCGCGGGTTAGGCCGGCGGGCGCGCCGAGCCAGGCGCCGTTGTCGGTGAGCCCCCAGTAGTTGATCGACTGGACCGCCGGGTGCGCGACCAGGGACCGGTAGTGCCGTACCACGTCCTCGGCCTGCCGGGCCTCGCCTTCGGCGGTCGTCGGCCAGTCCGGGATCTGGTAGTCGTTGAGATCCTCGATGTGGGGTGGCATGAGGTGGCCGGAGACCAGGGTGGTCTCGGTGCGATGCCGAGCATCGCGAAGGCTGCTGATCCGCCCGCGCGGCCGGCGGAAGCCGGACGTCCAGGCGACCACCTCGAAACCCCGGACCGGGACGTGGGCGGGGAACGGGTCCGTGTTTAGAACGTGGACAACGGCTTCTCGAATGACCAACGATGCTCTACCCGAGGCGGCAGAGACCTACCTGCGAACGCGTCAGCCGAGGTCGTGCTCCGCCGGCTTGGTATTGAGGACCCAGGCGAGTGGCATGGTCGCGCGGACGGCGTACTGGTCGCCGTCGAGGTGGTGCATGGTGACGGTCTGCGCCTGATCCTGGTCGACCACCCAGTACTGCGGGATGCCGGCGGCGGCGTACTCGCTGCGCTTGGTCACCGTGTCCACGCCCTCGGAGCCGGGTGAAACGATCTCGACGACGAGGAGTACGTCGGCGACCGGCAGCCAGACCCCGTCGGCCTGGGCCCTGCTCCAGACGACCAGATCGGGGATGCGTCCGCCGATGCCGCCGTGTCGACCAGGGATGCGCAGCCCTACTGCCTGGGCGATGCGGTCCGCCGGGATACCGTCCTGGGCGAGCCACACCATGAGCCGGGTCGCGATGATGGCATGGGCGTATCCCGGCGGCGGCATGATCGAGAGGACTCCCTCAGGGCTGATCTCGTACCGGTGGTGTTCGTCCGCGGCCATCATCGCGGTCAGGTCATCGAGCGTCACGACCGGGGGCATGTACCTGCCAACCGCCTCTGAGCTCATGTCGGCATCGTACCGGCCCGCAGCCTGGCTCCGGTCCTGGCGGGGCCGGCGCAAGACGTTTGCTGTCACCAGGACGGCCGACTGGCCCGGCTGAGTCGTGTTTCTGACTCATCCGCAGGTTCGCGTTGCGCATCTGGTTGGGTGGCCGGGTTACCTCCGAGGTCTGGATTCTCGCCTCGCTCGGCCGCCTCCCTCCCCGCCTGGCCCCCTGTTGGAGACCCCCTCGTGCCCCAGCTCGCCTTTGCCCACACCTTCTGGCAGAGCTTCGACGTCCTGGAGAAGCCGGTCAAGGCCGGCGTACGCAAGGCGATGGAGAAGTTCCAGCAGCTCACCGTCGCCGAGCTGCACGCCGACAAGGGCCTGCACCTGGAGTCGGTGCACAACGCCCGGGACCCGCGGATGCGAACCATCCGGATCAACGACTTCTGGCGCGGCGTGGTCCTCGCGCCCGACGACGGCACCGACACCTTCCTGCTGCTCAACGTCGTGCGGCACGACGACGCGTACACCTGGGCCGCGAAGCGGCTCTACACGGTGAACACGGCGACGCGGGCGCTGGAGGTCCGCAACGCCGTCGCCATCGAGCAGCTCACGCCGGCGCTGGAGAAAGCGGCGGCGCAGGCGTCGACGCTGCTGTTCGCCCGCCACTCGGACACCGTCCTACGCGACCTCGGCATCGACGACCAGGTGCTGCGGGCGGTCCGCACGATCATCGACAAGCCGCAGCTGGAGGCGTTCGGCACGCTGCTGCCCGAGGACCAGTTCGAGGTGCTGCAATATCTCGCCGAAGGCTTCACGCCCGACGAGGTCTACCGCGACCTCGTCGCCGAGCGTCGGCCGGCCGACGCCACGCCCGAGCCGAGCGAGAGCCTCGCGATGGCGATCGCGAACACCACCAGCCGGATCACGCTGGTCACCCGGCCCGACGAACTCGCCGAGATCCTGGACAAGCCGTTCGCCGCCTGGCGGGTCTTCCTGCACCCATCCCAGCGGCGGGTCGCCTACCGGGTCTCCTACCAGGGGCCGGCCCAGGTTACCGGCGGGCCGGGCACCGGGAAGACGGTGGCGGCGCTGCACCGGGTCAAGCACCTGCTGTCCCGTACGCCCGACGCCCGGGTGCTGCTCACCACGTACACCAACGCCCTGGCCGCGACCCTGCGGGAGCACCTGGCGCTGCTCCTCGACGACGAGAAGCAGCTTGCGCGGGTGGAGGTGACCACGGTGAACGCCTTCGCCAACCGCACCGTGCGCACCCTCGCCGGCCGGGTGCCGACCCCGATCGGGGACGCCGACGAACGGCAGGTCTGGCGACGGGTGTGCCGGAAGCTGACCCTGCCCTGGAGCGAGCAGTTCCTGGCCCAGGAGTTCCGGCACGTCATCCTCGCCCAGGACATCCGCAGCCGGGATGCCTATCGCACAGCCAGCCGGCGCGGGAGAGGATCGGCGCTGGGCACGCGGCAGCGCGATCGGGTCTGGGACGCCGTGGAAATGTTCCAGGCCGAACTGTCCGCCGCCGGCACCGCTACCCACCTGCAGATCTGCGCTCGGGCGGCGCAGCTGCTCGCCGACGCCGACCGTGCCGTCCACGGGTTCGACCACGTCGTGGTCGACGAGGCGCAGGACCTGCACCCCGCCCAGTGGCGGGTGCTGCGGGCCGCGGTGGCGCCCGGCCCGGATGACCTGTTCATCACCGGCGACCCGCACCAGCGGATCTACGACTCCCGGGTGTCGCTCAGCGCCCTCGGCATCTCCGTGACCGGGCGCAGCAGCCGGTTGCGCATCAACTACCGCAGCACCGAGGAGATCCTCACCTGGTCGACCCGGGTGCTCGTCGGGTCGCGCGTCGACGACCTCGGCGGCGACGGCGAGGACAGCCTCACCGGCTACCGGTCGCTGCTGCACGGCAAACGCCCCCACGCGCAGGGGCATCCGACGCCGCAGGCCGAGGTCGCGGCGCTGGTCAAACGGGTGAGGGAGTGGCGGGAACAGGGCGTCGGGCCGAGCGAGATCGCCGTCTCCGCACGGTTCAACACCACGCTCAACACCGTGTACGACGAGTTGACCGGCGCCGGCATCCCGGCCGTGCGGGTGCGGGACCAGCCCGGGGCGGACGTCGACGGGGTCCGGCTCGCCACCATGCACGCGATGAAGGGGCTGGAGTTCCGCTGCGTCGCGGTGGTGGGCGTTACGGCCAAGGCGGTGCCCTTCGCCAAGGAGGTCACGCCGAGCGAGGTCGATCAGATCCAGCACGACAGCGACCTGCTCAGGGAACGCTGCCTGCTCTTCGTCGCCAGCACCCGCGCCCGGGAGGCGCTGTACGTGTCGTGGAGCGGCGAGCCGAGCCCGTTCCTGTCGTTCGCCTCCGGCAGCCAGCCCATCTGATCTCGAAGGGACCTTCAGCGCTACTTCCTGGCGGATGGCGATGCGGCTTCACCGGTGGGCAGTTCGAACGACTCGGCGGCGGCGGTTGCCGTCCTGAGATCGCGAACACCGTCACCGCCGAGGACCTGATCGCGGTGGAACTGCTCAGCGTGCAGGTACGCCCGCGCCGGGCGCTCGACCTGTCACAGGGACAGCTCGGCCGAAGGCTGGCGGCGGAACTGGCGAACATCCCCGTCGACACCGAGCTGGGCACCGACGAGGCGTTCCCGCTCATCGTGAAGGGCGGCCACGCGGACAAAGCATGGCAGACGCTGCGCGAGGCGCACGACATCGGCTGGGTCATCGCCGGCAAGCTACTTGCCCGCAAACGCCCGAAGCTCGTGCCGGTTTACGACGAGGTGGTGTCCTGTGCCCTCGGCACAGGGACCGGCTTCTGGGAGTGGCTGCACGGCAAGTTCCGTGAGGAAGGTGGCGTCCTGGCGCAGCGCCTTGACGCCCTCCACGCGCGGGCCGACCTGCCGGCGGCGGTTGGCCGACTACGGGTCCTTGACGTCGTGCTCTGGATGCGGCATCGAGACGGCCATGGCGGTAAGGCATGCCCCGGGCTACGGCTGCCCTGACCTCAGACTCAACAGCTGTTGTTGCGCCGCATCCTGATCAGGCAGTGGTGTACTGCGGCAACGGCGGCGGCAAGCAGCAGGGCGGCAAGCAGCGGGCCACCAAAGATTACGGTCAGGCCGGCTCCGATGTTCGCGCCGAGTGCCCCGGAGGTCAGTACCCGCCAGCCGAAGCCGACGAGGACGCCGGCCACGACAAGCGGCAACAGCACCCACCACCACCGGGAATCCAGCCGGCGGCTGGGGGTGGCCAGCATCAACCAGGCGAGCGCGCCGAGCGCGCCGATGCAGGCCAGGAGACCGACGATGCGGTCGCCCACGGGACCCAGGCCCAGCGGCCGGATCACGTAGTCCAGCTCGACGCCCTCGGCGGCGAGTTGGCGAGCCGCCGCGTTGCTGAGGTCGCCGATGAGCCCCCAGGACGCGACCGGCGTGGCCAGGATCAATACGAGTGCCGCGATGAGAATCGACGTGCGGCCTTGCTTCGTCATCTCTGTCAGCCTTCCCGGGCTCGTTCAAGCGACTGGGAAAGTATGCGGGCGCTGCTGGGACGGCGTCCTGAGCACGGCTACTCAACGGAGCTCCGTCGTGGTGCGGTCTGTTGTTCCCGACGCCGCTGCGGTACGGGTGATGCCGGTTGGTGACCTGCCAGCCGGGCAGGTGTGCCGTGGCCTGCGCCAAAAGATGACGAAGCCGCGAAAGCGATATGCCTCCATGCGCTGACCACCGTCGGTAGTCGGCGGCTTAGTCGAGGTCCACGGTTGCCGTAACCTGGGTGGGGCCGAGGTTGAACCGTGCGGTGTGGTCGCCGACGGTAATGGTGTAGTTCCCGAGGAATCCCTCCACGGTGACCGTGCCGTTGGCGTCGGTGCGCAGGTCGGTGGGCGGCAGCCACCACTCGCCGTTGATGAGCGCGTCGAGGGCGTCGTAGGACGGCTTGGGGCTGCCGTCGGCGCGGATTAGGCCGGCGGGCGCGCCGAGCCAGGCGCCGTTGTCGGTGAGCCCCCAGTAGTTGATCGACTGGACCGCCGGGTGCGCGACCAGGGACCGGTAGTGCCGCACCATCTCCTCGGCCTGCCGGGCCTCGCCTTCGGCGGTCGTCGGCCAGTCCGGGATCTGGTAGTCGTTGAGATCCTCGATGTGGGGTGGCATGAGGTGGCCGGAGACCAGCGTGGTCTCGGTCAGGTGCAGCGGCAGACCGTACCGGGCGAACCGGTCGAGCATGTGCTGCATGTACTCTTCGCCCCGGTACCCCTGGTGCATGTGGGTCTGCAACCCGATCGCGTCGATGCCGACGCCAGCTTCGAGTAAACCCTCGATGAGACATTCGTACGCGGAGCTGAGGTCGAAGTCGTTGAGCACCAGGGTGGCTGCCGGGTTGGCCGCGCGGGCCTCCTCGAATGCCAACCGCACCAGGTAGATGCGGCCCCGGGCCCGGGCGAGCCGGGTGATCGCGTTGTCGCCGTTGTCGAACACGGGCATGATGACCGCCTCGTTGATCGCGTCTCAGACGTCGATGAGCCCCGCGAACCCGCCGACCAGGTCACGGATCCGGGCCCGCAGCAGTCGCTCGACCTCGTCGAGGTCAAGGTCGAGCAGCCACGGCGGCTGCACGGTGTGCCAGACGAGCGGGTGCCCCTTGACCGTGACGCCGCGTTCGGCCAACCACCGGGCCGTCTTCGTAAGGCGCTCGGCGTCGGTGACGCCCCGTCGTGGCTCGTAGCTGCCCCAGTAGAACGGCAGGGTCGCGGTGTTGAAAAGGTTCAGCCACAGGTTGCCGAGCCCCTCCAGGTCTCCGTCGTTAGTGCCGCCAGAGCCCTCGACCTCCGCAGCCGCCTCTGGCTCGGCGGCGCCGACCAGGTCGACGAAGTCGAAGCCGATGTTGCCGAACGCGAACGAGTGTCGTTTCTGGGCAACCGTCACGACCTGGTCGGCGAGCGGCTGGCCGTCAGGCCCGCGGACGACGAGGATGGCCTTGCCCATACGGTGTTGCAGGTTGTTTTCGGACATGGCACTTCTCCTTCGCCGGGATCGTCATCATGCTTGCCCATGATCGCGCGCCGATCCGAAAGCAGCCAAGAGCGTCGATTCGGCCAGCTGGGCCGAGCGCAGCGGTCCGACACCGGGCAGGTGGTGGCGGTGTTGTCTAGGACCACCAGCACGCCCCGGCCGGACAGCCCCCAACTAACGCGGCGTAGCACTAGGTCGGGGTGGCTGACGCCCGTGGCGGATCGGGTCAGAGTCGACCCATCTGGTTGCTGCAGCTTGGTCGTCGCCGCTGGTCAGCCGAGGTCGTGCTCCGTTGGTTTGGTGTTGAGGACCCAGGCGAGCGGCATGGTCGCGCGGACGGCGTACCGGTCGCCGTCGAGGTAGTGCATGGGTGACGGTCTGCGGCTGATCCTGGAACAGGGCGTCGGGCCGAGCGAGATCGCGGTCTGCGCACGGTTCAGAACGACGCTCAAGGGGTCCGGCTCGCCACGATGCACGCGATGAAGGGGCTGGAGTTCCGCTGCGTCGCGGTGGTGGGCGTTACGGCCAAGGCGGTGCCCTTCGTCAAGGAGGTCACGCCTGTCGTGCTGGATCTGATCGACCTCGCTTGATCCGCCACAACAAGGGCATCCTTGACTTCCCGACCCCTGCCGAGAGGAGCCCAGGTGTCCCCGTCCGCGCCACCCTTTCACCTCTGGATTGCCGCAGACGACTCGACGACGGTTGTCGCCCTCGCACCGCTCAAGATTTCCCGGGCACCGCTCAGATACGAGTGGGGAAGCATCACCGACCTGCGAGCGGTACCGGTGCTCCAGAGGCCACCCAATGTCGCCGGTGTCATCGTGCTCGCCACGCTGACCTTGATCGGCGCTTGGGCGCTCTTCCTCAGCGGTATGCCGCCGCTGGCGGTCTTCGTCCTGGCGGTGCTGGTATTGGGGCTCGGCTCGGCGGCGATGATGTCGGAGGCCGCGCCTCCCCAGGTGGTGGCACCGGAACGGGCGGCGTTCCCGGCGCTTCACCTGACGCTGCACACCAAGGAGGAGCGCAGGGAGTTCCTTGGCCTGGTGGGGTTGGCCGAGCGTGCCGGGCGTGCCCTCCCTGCCGTCGCGAAAGTGATCGAGCCGGCTGAGGGCGGGCGGCTGATCGCGCAGGCGTTGTGGGAGGCCGCCAACGTTCTCAGCCGTCGGCAGCAGCTTCGCCCTCGGGTTGTCCGCCAGCAACAGCTCGCACCGAACGCGCCGCCGAGCAGTCCTGCCGCTCAGGCGCTGGCCGAACAGCGGAATAAAGCGTGGGCACTGTGGGAGGAGACCGAGGCGGAGTTGGCCCGGATCCAGACCGCACTCGAGCTCGCCGCTATCGCTGCCGAGAACGTCGCTGACGATCCGAGCGCCCTCATCACGGTTCGGGAGACGTACCGGGAGCTGGCTGAACTGTACGGCGAGCGCATCTAGGGAGGCGGATGCAGGCGCAGACAGCGTTTTGACGCCCACGGGCGGGGTCAGGATGTGCTTGGCCCGGCACGTTGTTGCCGGTTGGCCTCTGGCGGCTCCAGGAGGGCGGTTTCGCGGAGCCGGCGTCGTTGCCCGTCCGCCACCACCACCTCGACGATGATCAGTGTGATGCAGGTTGCCGTGAGGATGGCCAGTACCTCCAGCGCCGGCATCCGTCTGACGATCGGGACCAGCCCGACGAGCAGCCCTGCGGCCCCCAGTCGTGGCCAGATGATCCTGGTCAACAGTCGTGTCACCCGCAGTTGGAAGCAGATCTGGGCGAGCAGGAAGAGCACCACGCCGCCGTAGAGGGCGTACAGGGCGGCGCCCGACAACGCCGTTCCCGGGCGGTAGCTCTCCGGTGACCCGTAGCCCAGCTCCTTTTTCAGTCCGAGGGCGAGGATGATGATGCCGACGATCATCGGCAGGTGCAGGTAGGTGTAGGCGTCGCGGGCGATCTTGGGCCGCTGTCCGGGCGGGCATTGTTGCAGGGACTGCTCGCCGGCGAGGGCCGCGACGTCGCGAGGTCGATCAGCTCGGTGCGGTGAGAGATCCACTGCGGTACGAACGCGGCGACGAGGATGAGACCGGGGCCGAGCATCGGCACCCCGAGCGCCGCCAGCTGCGGGCCTCGCGCCGCGGGCAGGGTGTACCAGCGCAGTGCCAGCAGCAGCGATCGCACGATGAGATAGCACACGGCGAACACCGGCGGCCCGTCCAAGCCGCCGGGGAGGTCGGTGAACGCCTCGGGGGCAGTCACCGCGAGCAGGAACAACACCGCCATCACCGTGAGAAAGCCGACGCGTACCACGCCGAAGTCGGCCCGTACCCGGGTGGTGAGCCAGGCCGACACCGACCAGGCGGACCAGAGAACGGCCAGCACGAGCACTCCGCGCACCACACCAAGGCCGGTGAAGTTGTTGGACATCAGGGTCGTGACCTGGATGAACGCGAAGACGAAAACCAGGTCGAAGATGAGTTCCGTGGTGGAGACGCGGGTGCCCTCCCGTACTCGCCACACCCCTCGCGGCATCCGGTCCGGTCGCATCGCATCTACCTGCCTCGGCACCCGGCCAGTCTCGCAAGCAATTTACGGCAAATGCCGCTCACCGGGGGACCGGCACTACGACGGTGTCCGTCCGTTCGCCGACCCCGGAGCGGCTGTGGGCGCGGCGGTCCACGAAGGCGATGAAGAGCAGGATGACCACGAGGATCCCGAGCGTGAGCAGGCCGGGCAGGACGGTCGACGCCGGGATCGTGGCGAGACTGAGTAGCCCCCCGATCAGGTGGTCGACGCGAGGGCGGTGACCCCGCCGACCGCACACCGCGCTGAGCCCCAACAGGAAGATCCCCACCCCGCCGCCGAGGCCCAGGGCGTGAACGCCGTGCAGCGGGTCCAGCGGGTGTGAGGTCACGCTCTCCACTCCGACTGCCGCGAACACGACGCCCGTGACCAGCGGCAGGTGCAGATAGCTGAAGAGGTCGCGGGCCAGGTGCGCGCGTCGGGACCCCATCGAGCTCGACAGGACCCGCTCGGTCACCCCGGCCTCCCAGTCGAAGTAGGACCACCACAGACCGCTGATCGCGGCGAGCGCGAGGACGATGCTGCAGGCCACGATCGGCGTGATGCTGCCCGAGGTGTGCAGTACGCCGGCGCCGATGGCGATCACCGATTCGCCCAGGGCGATGATCATGAAAAGGGTGTGCCGCTCGAAGAAGTGCCCCGCGTGCACCGTGAAGCCACCGACGCCGGTGATCAGCGGCGTGCCGTAGTCGATCATCACGGCCAGGGCCCAGAGTCCCATTTGTACGGTAGTCGGGGTGAACACGCCGATGATGAGCAGGACCGACGCGGCCAGGTTGCCCGGCGCGAGGCGCAGGATGGCGGCCCGGTTGGCGCCGCCGGCCACCGCGAACAGCACCAGGTGCAGCAGCCGCACGACGAAGTAGCCCAGCGCGAACGCCAGCGCGTTGCGGCCGGACGCCTGGGGCACCGCGACGGCGACGATGAGCATGGCTGCCATCGCCCCCAGGATCACCGCCCGGGAGGACGCCGTGTCGATGTTCACAGTGTTCGTCAGCCACGCGTACGCGCCCCAGGCCCACCAGAGCAGCGCCAGCACCAACAGGCCCCGGCCGACACCCGCGACATCCGGGTGCCCCAAGACGAGACTGGTCACCCGCGTCAATGAGAACACGAAGACCAGGTCGAAGAACAGTTCGAACGGTGATACCGGCTTCGGCGGCTCGGCGTCCGTCAGGTATGCCTCGGTCATGCGCCTGATTGTGCCATCCGAGACTCCTTCCGAGCCGTCCTTCCGGCCGGCGAATGTACTACCGGGAGTCGTGTCGGCAACTTGACGAAGTACGCGTTCCGCGGGTCGGCTGGGGGACTGGCTCCCATATCGGCCATACGCCCGGTTGAGCCCACTACCACCGCACAGATCAGACCCCATGCGGCCGACTTGACGAAGCTTGGGACCGAATCCCGCGTCCTGCGCCGGATGGCTTTTCCCGGCGTTGACTGGATGTCGCCCGGCGACCGAGGATCCGATTCGGAAAGAGCCGATCGGCCTGGCACACAAGGCGCCGCCGCCAGGAAATCCCCTAACTCGGGAGTCGCCGTGACAAAGAAAATTCTGGTATTGCTGTCCGAGTACGGCTATTGGGGAGAGGAGCTCGTCGGCCCGTTGAGTCACTTCGACCAGCGTGGTTACGAGGTCGTCTTCGCCACCCCGACCGGCCGTCGGCCGCACGCCCTGCCGCCGAGCCTGCAGCCCGACTTCATCGACCCGCCGCTTGGCCGCAGCGTGGTCACCGAGGAGGTCGCCAAGCTCGCCCGCGAGGTGGACGCGGCGGCGCGGCTGGACAACCCCCTCAACCTCGCCGAGTGGATCCCGGACCGGCCGTACACCAGCGAGAACGGCTACCTGCGCAAGCTGGAGGCGTACAACCGCGCGGTCGGCGACTCGCTCGTCGAGGCGATCGCCGAGTACGACGCGCTGCTCGTCGTGGGCGGCAGCGGGCCGATCGTCGACCTGGCCAACAACGGACGGGTGCACGATCTGATCCTGGCCTTCCTGCGAGCCGGCAAGGTCATCGGCGCCGAATGCTACGGCGTGGCCTGCCTGGCCTTCGCCCGGGACTGGGAGGACCGCCGCAGCATCATCTGGGGCAAGCACGTCACCGGGCACTGCAAGGAATACGACTACAAGGACGGCACCGGGTTCCTGAACACCGACTTCAACATGGGCCCGCCGCCGTACCCGCTGGAATACATCCTGCGGGACGCCACCGGTCCGGACGGTTCCTACCACGGCAACTTCGGCAAGGAGGTGTCCGTCGTGGTCGACTATCCGTTCGTCACCGGACGGTCGACGCCGGACTCGTTCCGGACCGGCGAGAAAATGGTGGAAATGCTGGAGCACGGACTCCGCCGGTACGGTTGGTAGGGGATTTCCATGGCGGCACGTCCCGGAAAAGTAGCGATCATCGAACAGTTCCTCGCCGACGGGATCACCCACATGTTCGGCAATCCGGGAACAGTCGAGCAGGGCTTCCTCGACGCCCTGGAGGGGTTTCCGGATTTCCACTACATCCTGACGCTCCAGGAAACCGTCGCCGCCGGCATCGCCGACGGATACGCCCGAGCGACGGGCGGGCCGGCCGTGCTCCAGCTGCACAGCGGGGTGGGCCTGGGCAACGGCATCGGCATGATGTACCAGTCCAAGCGGGGGCACACGCCGCTGGTGGTGATCGCCGGCGAGGCCGGAGTCGCGTACGACGCCATGGACGCCCAGATGGCCGCCGACCTCGTGTCGATGGCACGGCCGGTGACCAAGTGGGCGACGCGGGTGGTGGACCCTCGCTCGCTGCTGAGGGTGCTGCGGCGGGCCGTCAAGACGGCGCTGACACCGCCGCGCGGACCGGTCTTCGTGGCCCTGCCGATGGACGTGCTCGACGCGCTCAACGACGAGCCGGTGCTGCCCACCGTCGTACCGGAGACCCGGACGCTGCCGGCGCCCGACCTGGTTGCCCGGGCGGGCGCCCTGCTGGCCGGGGCGGAGCGCCCCCTCGTCCTCGTCGGGGACGGCGTCTCGGTCTCCGGCGCCGAGCCGGAGCTGACCCGGGTGGCCGAGAAGCTCGGCGCCGACGTGTGGTTCGTGGACTCGTCCGAGGCCCACCTGCCGGCGGACCACCCGCTGGCACGCGGCCCGCTGGGGCACATGTTCGGCTCGGCCAGCCGGGCCGCGGTGGCGGACGCGGACGCGGTGCTCATCGTCGGCACGTACGTCTTCCCCGAGGTCTTCCCGGACCTGAGCAGCCCGTTCCACCCGGATACCCCGGTGGTGCACATCGACCTCGACGACTGGGAGATCGCCAAGAACCATCCGGTCACCCTCGGCCTGGTGGCCGATCCCAAGCTCACCCTGGCCGCGCTGGCCGATCACCTCGACCGGCTCCGTACCCCGGACCAGGACGCCGCGGCGCGGGACCGGATCGCCCGCCGTCGGGCCGAACGACCCGAGATCGAGCCGGACGACGGCACGCTCATCGCCGCCTTCCTGGCCGAGCTGGCCCGCCGGGCGCCGGCGGACCTCATGGTGTTCGACGAGGCGTTGACCGCCTCGCCCTACCTCACGCGTCACCTCCGACCACGGTTGCCCGGCCACTACCACCTCACCAGAGGCGGCTCCCTGGGGGTGGGCATTCCCGGCGCGGTGGGGATGCAGATCGCCCACCCGGACAAGACGGTGGTGAGCTTCAGCGGCGACGGCGGGAGCCTCTACACGTATCAGGCGTTGTGGACGGCCGCCCGGCACGACGTGCCGGCGTCGTTCGTGGTCTGCAACAACCATCGGTACGAGCTGCTCAACCGGAACATCGAGCAGTACTGGTCGGAGCGCGCGATCGGCCGGCACGAGTACCCACGCTCGTTCGACCTCTCCCACCCCGAGGTCGACTTCGTCGGGCTGGCGCGCTCCTTCGGGGCGGACGGCATGCGGGTCGACAAGCCGGACCAGGTCGCCGAGGCGGTCGGGCGGCTGCTCACCTCCCGCCGGCCGTTCCTGATCGACCTGGCCACCGACGACACCCTGCGGTCCTGACCGCTTCGCACAACACCGAGAAGGAGTGGAAATGGCGTTCACCGAAGCGGCGATCCGTGCCATGGTGGCGGACTGGTACGCCGCGCTGGACCGGCACGTCGATCTCGACGAGGCGCTGACGTACCTCGCCGCCGACGGGCTGGAGATGCGCTTCCCCGAGGCCACCGCGCGGGGACACGGCGGCTTCGCCGACTGGTACAAGGCCGTCACCAACCGGTTCTTCGACGAGGTGCACACCGTCACCTCCGTCGACGTCAGCAACCTGAACATCGGCCGCGCCGACCTGAAGGTCGTCGTGAACTGGCAGGCCAGCATCTGGACTCCGCCCGCGGCGAAGAGCCAGTGGCTGGGCTTCGACGCCTACCAGACCTGGGAGGTTGTCGCCGGCCCGGCGAGTGCGCCGCAGATCAAGACCTACACCGTCGACCGCCTCGACCCGATGCCGGGATCGGCCTCGCTCTAGTCGACGACGGTGTCGGCGAGTCACGCCTTGGAACGGCCAGGGCGATCCACCAACAGGGAGGAAACAATGTCCAACACCGCTCTCGTACTGAAGATGTACGAACACTTCGGCAACGGCGCCATGGACAAGATCAGGGCGGAGGTCTTCCACCCGGAGGTCACCTGGGCCATGCCGGGGCACCACCCGCTGTCCGGCACGATGAAGGGCGTCGACGAGGTCATCGCCTTCTTCGGTGACCTCTTCAAGGCCGGCATCACCGTGGACGACGTCCACTTCGGGGAGCTCGACGACGGCACCGTCGTGGAGAAGCACCACGGGCACGGCAACGCGGACGGCCAGGAGTACCTCTTCCCGACCTGCACCACCTACGGGATCGAGGACGGCCGGATCAAGACGGTCCAGGTGCACACCGCCGACCAGCACGGCGTGGACCGCTACATGTGGTCGCGCTTCACGCTGAAGAGCGTCGCAAGCCGGCTCGCGGAGGACTGACCATGGCCGTCACGAAGGAGTTGGTGGAGGCCGCCTACCAGGCGCTCGCCACCGGTGACCGGGCCGAGGTCGCGAAGTACTGGGCCGAGGACATGCGTTGGCTCGTCCCGGGCAACCACCAGCTCGCCGGCTGGTGGGAGGGACTGGACGGCTTCTTCGGCTTCATGGAGCAGGTCGGCAAGCTCTCCGGCGGCAGCTTCGTGATGACCCGTTCGGCCATTCTCCTGGCCGATGAGTGGTCCGCGGACGTCTCGCACAACGTGGGCGCCCGGGTCACCGCGAAGGACGGCAGCACCTCGCCGTACGACCGGCTGGAGATCGACGTGGTTCACCTGCTCCGGTGGCGCGACGACAAGGTGATCGAGGGTCGCGGCGCGATCTTCGGTGACGGAACCACCCAGTTCAACCAGTTCTGGTCGCAACTGGCCACCGACGCCACGCGCGTCGGGGCGTAGCCGGCGCGCGGCCACGCGGATGCGGAAGGGCACCGATGAACACGAGGGAAGTTGTCAACCGGTACTACGAGCTCGCCAACGCCGGCGACTGGGACGCGTGGTGTGACCTGTTCGCGGCCGACCAGGTCATGGACGAGCAGCTCGCGGGTCCCGTCAAGGGCCGGGACACCCTGCGGGACATGATGAAGGGTTTCCCCGGAATGTACGCCAGGTTCCAGAACGTGCCCCGGCACATCGTCGTCGACGGCGATCAGGCAGCGGTCGTCTCGCACATCTCGGCCACCACCCCCTCCGGGGAAACGGTGGAGGCGGACGTCGTGAACTACTACCGCGTGGTCGACGGGCTCATCACGTACATGGCCAACTTCCACGACACGGTGCCCTTCCGCGCCGTCCTGTCCAACGACTGAGGGCGGCGGATCATGGAACAGTTCGACTATGTCGTCGTCGGCGGCGGCACCGCGGGTTCGGTGCTGGCGAACCGCCTCTCCGAGGACCCGGACGTCACCGTCCTCGTCCTGGAGGCCGGCGGGAGCCACGTGCCCGCCAACGTGGACGCCGCGCCGCTCTGGTTCACCCTGCTCGGCAGCCCGATCGACTGGGGCTACCAGACGGTGCCGCAGCCGGGCCTCAACGGCCGGACCGTCTACGAGCCGCGCGGCAAGCTGCTCGGCGGCAGCAGCAACCTGTACATCATGATGCACGTCCGTGGGCACTCCTCGGACTTCGACAACTGGGCGTACCAGGGCGCGGCCGGATGGTCGTACGCCGATCTGATGCCCTACTTCAGCAAGCTGGAGGCGCAGGAGGACTTGACGGACCCGCGGATCGGCACCAGCGGGCCGCAGACCGTGACCAACGCGGGTGGGCCGGACGCCAACCCGATGTCCCGGGTGTTCATCGACGCCTGCAAGGAACTCGGGCACCCGGAGGTGCCTGACTTCAACGGGCCGCAGATGATGGGCGCCGGCTGGCACCACCTCGACGTGCGGGACGGTGAACGGCGCGGGGCGCTGAAGTCCTTCCTCGAGCCGGCGCTGGGCCGCCCGAACCTCACCGTACGCCCCGACGCCCAGGCTGCCGGCCTGGTCTTCGAAGGCACCCGCTGCGTGGGCGTGCGCTACCGGCAGCAGTCGCCAGCGGCGACCGTCGGCGACGGACGTGAACTGCCGGGGGTCGACCGTGCCGAGCCGGGTGACCGGGACGTGCGGGCCGCCCGCGAGGTGATCGTCTGCATGGGCGCGATCGAGTCGCCCAAGCTGCTGCTGCTGTCCGGGCTGGGAGCGGCCGACCAGTTGCGGCAGTTCGACATCCCGGTGGTGGCGGACCTGCCCGGCGTGGGGGAGAACTTCCACAACCACGTGCTCACCGGCCTGATCGCGGAGACCGCGGACCCGGTGCGCCCGGGCCGGCAGAACCTGTCCGAGTCGGCGCTCTTCACGGTCTCACAGCCGGGCATGGTGGCGCCGGACCTCCAACTGGCGTTCGTGCACGTGCCCTTCGACATCATCGTGGGGCAGAATCACCCGAACGCCGTCTCCATCCTGCCCGGCGTGGTGCGGCCGAACTCGCGGGGCACAATCCGGCTGGCCAGCGCCGA
Organism: Micromonospora sp. NPDC006766; assembly: GCF_040636055.1. Taxonomy (NCBI): domain Bacteria; kingdom Bacillati; phylum Actinomycetota; class Actinomycetes; order Micromonosporales; family Micromonosporaceae; genus Micromonospora; species Micromonospora sp. NPDC006766. The sequence continues at coordinate 39,657 of NZ_JBEYIX010000012.1, forward strand.
TCCGTTCGCCCACCCACTGATCGACCCTAACTACCTCGGCGACCGGTCCGACCTCGACCGGCTGGTGCGGGCGTTCAAGCTGAGCCGGGAGATCTTCGCGACCTCGGCGTTCAAGGAGCACCTGAAGGGCGAGTTGATGCCCGGACCGGGCGTCCGGACCGACGCGGAGATCCGGGAGTTCGTCCGCAACCGGGCCGACTGCTACCACCACCAGGCGGGCTCCTGCCGGATGGGGATCGACGACCTCGCCGTGGTCGACCCGCAGCTCAGGGTGCACGGCGTGCAGGGCGTACGGGTGGTCGACGCGAGCGTGATGCCAGCGGTGCCCTCCGGCAACTGCCACACCGCCATCGTCGCCATCGCCGAGCGGGCCGCCGACCTGATCAAGGAGGCCCGCGATGTCTGACCTTCTCCTGCGGGACGGCCCGCTGTCCGGCACGAAGATCGCCGTGCTGGTGGAGAGCGACTACTTCGAGCCCGAGATCCACTACTACCATCGCCGGTTCGCCGAGGAAGGTGCGGAGGTCCGTTTCCTCACCCGTCTCTGGGGACAGCCCGAGATCACCTTCCACGGTCACGAGTGGCGGGCGCCCTTCACGGCGCGGGAAAGCGTCGAGGGCATCTCTGACGCGGAGCTGCGGTCGTACGCGGCGGTGATCGTGCCCTCGGGCATGGTCTCCGACCGGCTGCGCTACACCGAGGACGTGAACGAGTTGGCGCCGGCGGTCGACCTGCTCCGGCGCGCCTTCCAGGAGCCGGGCGTCCTCAAGGGCGTCATCTGCCACGGCTTCTGGCTGCTCGCGCCGATCCCGCAGACCATCCGCGGACGCAAGGTGGCCTGCCACAACAACCTCGTCGGGGACGTGCGCAACATGGGCGCCGAGTACGTCGACGCGGACGTCGTGATCGACGGCGACGACCTGGTCACCGGCCGGACGGGCATGCACGCCCACCTCTTCGCCCGGCAGATCATCGACATGCTCACCGATCGGCGGGTGGCGGCATGACCGCGCCGGCGCCGGCGCTGCGCTGGTCGCACGTGGCGCTCAACTGCGCCGACCAGCGGACCACCGAGGAGTTCTACCGACGCTGGTTCGGCTTCCAGCGGGCGCGGGTCGTACCGCTGGGGGATCAGGAGATCATCTTCCTCCGGCAGGGGTCGGTCTACCTGGAGCTGTTCGCCTCACCGGAGCCCGCACCGATCACCTCGACCGGGGACGGCCCGCCGCACGTCGGCATCGCCCGGCACGTCGCGTTCCAGACCGACGACCTGGCGGCCTTCCTCGACCGGATCGGCACGGAGGTCCCCGTCTCCCTCGGCCCGCTGCGATTCGACGACTTCATCCCGGGTTGGCGCAGTATCTGGCTGACCGACCCGGACGGGGTGGTCGTCGAGGTGAGCCAGGGGTATCGGGACCAGGACCCGGCCAGTCTTGCCGCGGCGCACCGCCACGGCCGCATGCCGCAACGTGATGCGCACTGAGTGTAGCCTCTGCCCATAACAGACAGTGCGCTATGGGAGGGGTAGGGCCATTGAGGTACCGAACGCTCGGCCAGTCGGGGCTACGGGTGTCGGAGTTGATCCTCGGCACCATGACCTTCGGCGAGGACTGGGGCTGGGGAGCGCCGGTCGAGGAGTGCCGCAAGCTGTTCAGTGCGTACGCCGAAGCCGGTGGCAACGTCATCGACACGGCGAACAAGTACACCGAGGGAGCGAGTGAACGCATCGTCGGCGACCTCCTCGGCGCCGACCGCGACCGGTTCGTGGTCGCCACCAAGTACACGCTGTCCAACGACGGCGCCGATCCGAACGCGTCGGGCAACCACCGCAAAAGTCTCGTACGCTCGGTCGAGCAGAGCCTGAAGCGCCTGCGCACCGACTACCTCGACCTGCTGTGGGTGCACATCTGGGATCGGGGCACCCCGATCGAGGAGATGATGCGCGCGTTGGACGACATGGTCCGGGCCGGCAAGGTGCTCTACGTCGGCATGTCGGACACGCCGGCCTGGGTGGTCTCCCGGGCGAACACGATCGCGGAGCTGCGCGGCTGGAGTCCCTTCGTGGGGCTCCAGTTGCCGTACAGCCTCCTCGAACGCGAGGCCGAGCGGGAGCTGCTTCCGATGGCCGACGAGTTGGGCCTGGGCGTCGCGGCCTGGTCGCCGCTGGCCCGGGGAGTCCTGTCCGGCAAGTTCACCCGCTCGGATCCGACCACGCACACCCGGGTCAGCAAGGACGACCTCAGCGAGCGGGACCTGCGGATCGCCCGCGAGGTGGACGTGGTCGCCGACGAACTGGGTGTGTCCTCGTCACAGGTCGCCCTGGCCTGGCTGATGGCCTCCCGGGCGCACGTGCACCCGGTGGTGGGCGCCCGCCGGCTGGAGCAACTGATGGACAACCTCGCGGCGGCCGAACTCGAGCTTCCCGACGAGTCGGTGCGGAGGCTGGACGAGGCCAGCGCGATCCAGCTCGGGTTTCCGAGTGACTTCATCAGCTCCATGCGGGATTTCGTCTACGGTCCGGTCGGCCAACGGGTCGACTTCCTCGGTCGAGGGCGCGCCTGATCCTCGCCCGCGGCCCCAAGACGGTGATGCGGTGCCGGTCGTTGCCGGCACCGCATCACCATTTTCCTGACTGCTCCGTCGGGGTCGGTCGGACCCTCGCCGCGAAGCGGGGCGCTCGGGCTCGACCTGCGCTCGTCCGGCCCGGCCGGCGCCGTCAGCGTTCGACGGGTCGGCCGCGCTCGACGAATTGGCCGCGGGAGCCGGGTTGTCACCCAGGCCTGTTCAGCAGGCAGTAGATGTACGCGGCGGTGGCGAGGGTGACGTGGTGGTGCCAGCCGGCGAAGGTGCGGCCCTCGTAGTCCCGCAGGCCGTACGTGGCGGCGAACTCCTCGATGCGGGGCGTCGCCAACTCTCGCAGCTTCGCGAGCTCGACGAGCTCCGGCAGGGCCGGGTCGGTCATGTTCGTGATCCAGTAGTTGCGGGGACCGGGCTTGCCCAGCGGCCACTCGGCGATGAGCGTTCGCGCACCCGGCGGCGTCGACCCAGCGCCGGCACCCCGGCCCGGTACGGACGACCGAACCGGGACCTGGAGGAACTGGGAGCGCATGACACTGTCGATTTCGTCATTGCGCCACTCGACAGTCTCCCGGGCGATGTGACCGGTCCTGGCGATGAGGTCGCCGGCGGTCCCCCGCCAGGTCGAGGTCGAGCCGTTCACGGGGCCTGCGCCCCGGCTGGGATGGCTTGCCCTCGCCGGCTGGTCGTAGGCGACGAGGAAGGTGCTGGCGACCTGCGCCAGGTACGGCTGGCGACGCAGCTCGAGGGCGCCGAGGAACGCCTCCACGTTTCCGCGGTTGCTGGTGTCGACGACGACCGGGGCCACCGGCATGCCCCACTCCAGGGCCATGTCGTCGAGCACCTCGAGGTGGTACTGCCAGTACGGCCGCGGCAGTTCGTGGCTCGGCATGCGGGCCCGGGCCCTTCTTTCGTGGTCCCGGCCCCAGGAATCGGGCACGATCAGGCGCCAGTTCACCGGCACGGTGATCCGGCCGGCGGTCAGCGTGACCGTGATGGCCAGCTGGCAGTTGCGGACCCGACCCAGGGCCTGCACGTACTGCCGCTCGACCGCCGCCGAGTACTGGCCGTGTTTGGGAAAGTGAACCTCCTCGAGTACCCAGGCGGTCGGCCGAATGGCCTTGGCCAGTCGGTACATGAGCCGTTCCCGGATTGGATCAGGATCCCATGGACTCTGGTTGATGAATTGCTGAAGGGACTGTTCGCTGCGACCTGGCGCTGCGGCGACGAGACGACGGATTGACTTCCGGCCAGTGCAGCTGAGCAGCCCGTTGAGGTAGGTCTCGGCCGCCTGGCGCTGGTCCGTTCGGCCGAGTGTGGCGAACACGTCGGCACAGAACTCCCTGAAGTCCTCGTCAGTCGCCCTATTGCCATTCACGATGCCACAACCATCTTGATGCCTCCCCCTGTTGATCGTGGCCGTGCCAATTGTCGGTCACTTCCGGACAGAGTCCATCCAATCGTGGGTCGCGTCGCTGCCCGGTTCTTGACTGATCCTAGAGTCAGCATTCTGACGGCGTGGGTGACATGCGAGTGGCGGGCCCGGCTCCTCGGCCCTGTCGGAAGGGACGCCGTGCGGTAACGTCACGCAATTGTCTCGCGACGGTGGGTTTCAAATCGGGTCGAGGACTCCGCTGAACAGGGCAGATGCCTGACCGAAAGATCCGATGTGCACTGATCGGCGGAACTGCCCCCGGAGCCTCCGGCACTCTCCCGTCATGATCGAATGCGGGATGCGAACCGACTGTCCGGAATGAATTGCTTGGCGGGGAGACTTGACGAGGTGCCAGGGTTCGGCGTTGCCCGGCGCAACGGCCCCTGGCCTGCGGACATGCCTTAATCCAAGCCCGGACCTCCGGTAGTCCGCGCGCCTTTCCCCGGAATGCGGTGGGCGCCGCCGGACGTGTGATTCACTCGCGACGTGCGATCGGCGTGGGGCGGCATAACGCCGGACGGCCGTTGTTGGTCCCGAACGCCGGCATCAACCACGAGCTCCGACCGCAAAGGACGCATCATCGTGACGCGATCAGTTCCGGTTCCCCGCAGTGCCGACGCAATCATCGTGGGCGGAGGGCCAGCTGGCCTCTCCGCCGCTCTCTATCTGGCTCGATACAACCGTGAAGTGCTCGTTTTCGACAACGGCCGGGGCCGCTCGACCCATCACCAGACAAACCGAAACTACCTCGGGTTTCCGGACGGCATTGCCACGGTGGGGCTGCGCGAACTCGCCCGGCAGCAACTCTCCCGGTACAACCGGATCCACTTCGTGCACCACCTGATCGAGCGGGTCAGCGGAGACGGCGAGCAAGGCTTCGTCGCCGAGGCCCAGGGCGGCCACCGGTGGCAGGGCCGGGTGCTGGTCCTGGCCACCGGCGTGCTCGACCACTTCCCGCACTTCCCACACTGGGAGTCGTACGTCGGCCGCAGCATGTTCTGGTGCATCACCTGCGACGGCTACGAAAACCGCGGGCGCAACATACTCGTCGTCGGGCACACCGACGCCGCCGCCGGTGAGGCCCTCCAGCTGCACAGCCTGACCGACCGGGTCCGGCTGCTGACCAACAGCGAGTACCTCGACATCAGCCCGAAGTTCCAGAAGCGACTCAACAACGCCGGCATCCCCGTCGTGCACGACCACATCCGGTCGGTGGAGGGGGAGGACGGGATGATGGTCGCCGTCATCACCCGGGGCGGCGAGCGACTCGAGCTCGACTCCCTGTTCAGCATCCAGGGCGCCACCCCGGAAACCCGCCTGGCGCAACAGCTCGGCGTCGAGCTCGCCCCCAGCGGCTGGATCCGGGTGGACAGCGAGCAGAAGACCAACGTGCCGGGGGTCTACGCCGCCGGCGACGTCACCTCGCTGCACTCCCACCAGGTCACCGCCGCGGTGCACGAGGGAGCCCAGGCGGCCTCGGCGGCCAACTACTTCCTCTACCCGCCGGAGCTCAAGGCGGACTGACCACGGACCGAAACCGACACGAGGAGCTACGCCAATGACCGCTTGGACCGTGGCCGGAGACGCCGACGGCAACCCGACGACGAGGACCTGTGACCACCTGGACCGGGTCGCCGACGTCCGGCCGAGCACCCGCCGGGGTTGCGAGGACTGCTTACGGGAGGGCACCCGCTGGATGCACCTGCGGGAGTGCCTGGAGTGCGGGCACATCGGATGCTGCGACAACTCCCCGCGACGGCATGCGACCGCGCACTGGCACAAGGCCGCGCACACCCTGGTGCGCTCGTACGAGCCGGGGGAGGAGTGGGGTTGGTGCTACGTCGACGAACTCTTCCTCCTGCCCGAGGAGGCGCTGTGACCGCGGCGGTGGAAACGGCGCGACACGGTAGCCTCCGCGCCATCCGGGACCACTGCCTGGCGCCCGGGCGGATGGTCGACGCCCCCGAGCAGGGGGCACGCTACGGACGGATGTTTCCCGGCCTGCCGCCGCTGATCGCCGACCCCCAGGCGCTCTACGCCGCCGGCACACCGGGCGGAGCCTGCGACGCCTCGCGGTTTCCGAGCCGCCCGGGGCATGCGATCGATGACGGCGGCGAGGCGGCCGGCTGGCCGTTCTTCGGCCAGTTCGTCGCCCACGACATCACGGCGGACCGCTCGCCGGTGGGCATCGAGGCCGATGTGATCGCCCTGCGCAACGCGCGCTCGCCGCGGCTCAACCTGGAGATGGTGCACGCCGAGGGGCCGGTCGGCACGCCGTACCTCTACGACACCAGTGACCCGGCCAAGCTGCTCACCAGCTCGGACGGCCTGGACCTGCCCCGCAACTGGCAGGGCACCGCCCTTGTCGGCGACCCGCGCAACGACGTCCACCGCTTCGTCGCCCAGCTGCATCTGGCCTTCCTACGCGCGCACAACGGGCTGGTCAACCGCCTGCGGGAGGACGGCGTGCCCGAGTCTGAGATCTTCGAGGAGGCGCGGCGTGCGCTCGTCTGGCACTACCAGTGGATCGTGATCCACGACTTCCTGCCTCGGCTGGTCGGCGCGGAACTCGTCGACGAGCTGCTTACCGACGGGCCCCGGTACTTCACGCCCGATCCGGGTGCCGCCTTCATCCCGCTGGAGTTCGCCGACGCGGCGTACCGCTACGGCCACGGGCAGATCCGGCACGGCTACCGGCTCCAGCCGGGCGGTCCGGAGTATCCGCTCTTCCCCGACCTGTTCGGGCACGGACCGATCCGTCCGGAGCACCAGCTCGACTGGTCGCTGTTGTTCGATCTGCCGTCCCGGCCGCCGGCGCAGCGCGCCAAGCGGCTCGACGGCGGCCTGCCGGCGAGCCTCATCTCATTACCTGAGCAGATCACCGGGGAGGTGGACGTCGCCGAGCACCGCTCCCTGGCCGTACGGGACATGCTGCGGGGAAGAGCGACCGCCCTGCCGAGTGGTGAGGCGGTCGCCCACCTCTTCGACGCGGAGCCGCTCGACCCAATCCAGGTCGGCGAGGAGTGGGCCGGCGGTACGCCGCTCTGGCTCTACATTCTCAAGGAGGCGCAGTACTGCGGCGGAGGAGACCGGCTCGGCCCGGTCGGCGGCCGGATCGTCGCGGAGGTGCTGATCGGATTGATCCGGGCGGACCTGGACTCGTTCCTGACCTCCGACCCGGCCTGGCGGCCCACCCTGCCGTCGGCCGGTTCGAAGTTCGGCCTGGCCGACCTTCTCTTGTTCGCGCAGGCGCCACTCGCGGGGCGGTAGTCGGAAAGCCGACGAAGGTGGGCGGGCCGGGACCGGAAGGTCCCGGCCCGTTACGTAGAAGAGCTTTCTGGCGGATGCCGACTAAGTACCGTTTGGCACCTGTCGCTTTCATAGCGGGCGGGATGTCGCCAATCATTTCCTCGCCGCCGAACATCTTCGGGTCCGACTTGACGAAGCATGTCCCTCGATCCCGTGCCTCGCGGTCTGCCGACGGGACTTTCGTTGACGCTGTACTGCCGTCTCGCCACCATTCAACCTAACCGGAACGAGAGTGTTCGGCGGGCGACACAGAAGTCTTCGGGCCCGTTCCGAATATCGGTGTCCGATACCCGTCGATTGCACCGCCGCTAAGGAAGGTTGGTTGTCCATGGGTGAGACCATGCAATTCCCGTTTATGGACACGATTGCCGGGACTGTCGTCGAATACCTGCCCGACAATGGTGTCTTCACGATGAGTACCATCGATGACAGGCGGGTCGACGTGCGTCTGTCCGACGGAATGTCGGCGGAACTGCTCCGCAACCTGGACGAGCCGTACGCGGACGCGAGCGAGCACGTCGAGGATATGCTCACCGCCGGTCGCCAGCTGTTCGCCTACGGGGTCTTCTACCCCGAGGGCGGCACCTACCACTACGAGGCGAAGCGGCTGCTGTTCCTCGGCCGCGGCGTCACCGACTTCAACTTCGAGCGGCCCGACTGGTGGGTGCGCCAGATCGACTCGCTGGCCCGGTTCTACCGTAGGGCCCAGTTCGGCACCGGCAAGATCGATTACCGGGACTACCGGACGAACATCCGGCTCGGCGGCGAGAAGACCGACAGCCACGTCCAGGAGACCGACACGATCTCCCGACTGGTGTACGGCATGGCCTCCGCCTACATGCTGACCGGCAACGAGGATTACCTGGCGGCTGCCGAGGCGGGGACCGAGTACCTGCGCAAGCACATGCGCTTCGTCGACGCGGACGCCGACGTCGTGTACTGGTACCACGGGGTCAAGGTCGAGGGCGACTACGAGAAGAAGCTGCTGACCTCGGAGTTCGACGACGACTACGACGCCATCCCGATGTACGAGCAGATCTACGCGCTCGCCGGCCCCACGCAGACCTTCCGGGTGACCGGTGACCGACGGATCGCGACCGACATCGACGCGACGCTGCGGCTATTCGAGAAGTATTTCCGGGACTACGAGGGCGGCGGATACTTCTCCCACATCGACCCGCTGCTGATGAGCCCGCACCACGATTCGCTCAAGTTCAACAAGTCCCGCAAGAACTGGAACTCCGTGGGCGACCACGCTCCGGCGTATCTGGTGAATCTGCTGCTCGCCACGGGTGACGAAAAGCACGCGGAGATGCTGGAGCGGACGTTCGACACCATCGTCGAGCACTTCCCCGACTACGCCGCCAGCCCGTTCGTCAACGAGCGGTTCTTCACCGACTGGTCCCAGGACCTGGGGCACACCTGGCAGCAGAACCGAGCGGTCGTCGGCCACAACCTGAAGATCGCCTGGAACCTGATGCGCATGTACGCCCACACGCCGAAGCGCGGCTACCGCGAGTTGGCCGAGAAGATCGCCGAGATCATGCCGCCGGTCGGCTCGGACCGGCAGCGCGGCGGCTGGTACGACGTGGTCGAGCGGGTGCGCCAGGACGGCCAGGAGTGGCACCGGTTCGCCTGGCACGACCGCAAGGCCTGGTGGCAGCAGGAGCAGGCGATCCTGGCGTACCTGATCCTCTTCGGCAGCATCGGCGGCGAGGCCAACCAGCGCGAGGGCCGACAGGCGACCGCCTTCTACAACGCCTTCTTCCTGGACCACGACGAGGGTGCCGTCTATTTCAACGTGCTGGCCAGCGGCATGCCCTACCTGCTGGGCACCGAGCGGCTCAAGGGCAGCCACTCGATGAGCATGTACCACTCCGCGGAGCTCTGCTATCTGGCCGCGGTCTACACCAACCTACTCATCACCAAGCAGCCGCTGAGCCTCTGGTTCAAGCCCCGCCCGGACGCCGACCGGACCCTGCGGGTCGCGCCTGACCTGCTGCCGCCCGGTCGGGTCCGGCTCACCGACGTCGAGATCGACGGCAAGCCCTGGGAGAGCTTCGACCCGGTCGCGATGACCGTGGCGCTGCCCGACTCGGAGTCCTCGCTGACGGTCAAGGTCCAGCTCACGCCGGTGGAATGACCGATCGCCGCGCCGCCGTCGGCAGGGTGGGGGACCCGGCTCGGCGGCGCCACCCTCCTCTCGCCCTCACCACCATTCTTGGCAGGAGAAGCCATGGAGATATCGAAGAACAGCGTCAACGACGTCACGGTGGCCCGGCTCGCCGGGGTCCTCGACAGCTCGACCGCCGGGGACGTGCACGCGGAGATCCTGCCCATGCTGATGGAGCATCGGCCCCTCCTCCTCGACTTCGGCGCGGTGTCGCACGTCTCCGACGCCGGGCTCCGCACGATGCTCGTCATCTACCGGCAGGCCCAGTGCGTCGACGGCAGGGTGGCCGTGGTGGGGCTGAACCGCGATTTGCGGTCGGCTCTGGCCGCCACCGGGTTCCTCCGCTTCTTCGCGGTCGCGGACGACCTCGCCGGCGGGCTTGCGGCCCTCGGGACCGAGGCGGGGACGGAACAGCGGCGGGGTGTGGCGGCATGACCGCGCCGGTGCACGTCGTCCGGGACCGGATCGACTCGTATCCCACCCACCAGATCGCCGGCTACGGCGTCCGCCCGGGACGGCACATGCCGTTCGGCGCCACGCTCGTGCCCGGCGGGGTGAACTTCTCGCTCCACTCCAGCACCGCCGAGGCTGTCGCCCTGGTCCTGTTCCGGCGTGGCGAGCACACGCCCCTGGCCGAGCTGCCGATCCCGGACGAGTTCCGGATCGGCGGGGTGTGGGCGATCACCGTCTTCGGCCTGGACTACGAGAACCTCGACTACGGCTACCGGGTGCACGGGCCGCGGGACCCCCACATCGCCGACCGCTTCGACCCGGAGCGGATACTGGCCGACCCGTACGCCCGGGCGATGTCCGGCCGCGACGTCTGGGGCGCCGAGCCCGACTGGCACGATCCCTACCAGTACCGGTCGAAGCTGGCGTTCGACGACTTCGACTGGGACGACGACCAGCCGCTGCGGATCCCGCAGGAGGATCTGGTCATCTACGAGATGCACGTGCGCGGCTTCACCCGCGACCCGTCCTCGGGTGTGGCCGAGCCCGGCACGTACGCCGGCGTGGTGGAGAAAATCCCCTACCTCAAGTCTCTCGGGGTCAACTGCGTCGAGCTCATGCCGGTCTTCGAGTTCGACGAGTTCGAGAACCAGCGGGTCGACCCGACCACCGGCGAGCTGCTGCTGAACTACTGGGGCTACTCGACGGTCGGCTTCTTCGCCCCCAAGGCGGGCTACGCGGCCACGGGCAGGTTCGGCATGCAGTGCGACGAGTTCAAGAACATGGTCAAGGAGCTGCACGCCGCCGGCATCCAGGTGCTTCTCGACGTGGTGTTCAACCACACCGCCGAGGGCAACGAGGAGGGGCCGACCATCCACTTCCGGGGCCTGGACAACCGGACGTACTACATCCTCACGCCCGAGGGCTACTACTACAACTTCAGCGGCACCGGCAACACGCTGAACTGCAACCACCCGGTGGTGCGGAACTACGTGCTGTCCTGCCTGCGATACTGGGCCAGCGAATACCACGTGGACGGTTTCCGCTTCGACCTGGCGGCGATCCTGGACCGCGGCGAGGACGGCGCCCCGCTGGCCAACCCACCGCTGATCGAGGCGCTCTCGTTCGACCCGGTCCTGCGCGACTGCGTGCTCATCGCCGAGGCATGGGACGCCGGCGGCCTCTACCAGGTCGGCTCCTTCCCGAACTATGGGCGCTGGTCGGAGTGGAACGGCAAGTTCCGGGACACCGTCCGCCGCTACCTCAAGGGCGACGTCGACACGATCGGCGACCTGGCCACCCGGATGGTCGGCTCGCCCGACATGTACTCCCGCCGCGGGGCGAACGCCTCGGTCAACTTCGTCACCTGCCACGACGGCTTCACGCTGAACGACCTGGTGACCTACAACGCCAAGCACAACGAGGCCAATGGCGAGGGCAACCGGGACGGCGGCGACGACAACAACAGCTGGAACTGCGGCGTCGAGGGGCCGACCGACGACGCCGAGGTGCAACGACTGCGCCTGCGGCAGATGAAGAACGCCATGGTGCTGCTGCTCACCAGCCAGGGCATCCCCATGATCAATGCCGGTGACGAGGTGGGCCGGACGCAGCAGGGCAACAACAACGCGTACTGCCACGACAGCGCGTTGACCTGGTTCGACTGGGGTCTCACGGAGCGGAACAGTGAACTGTTCCACTTCGTGCGCAACCTCATCGCGTTCCGGATGGCCCACCCCCTGCTGCGGAGCCGGCAGCATCCGACCGGCGAGGACCACCACGGCCTCGGCTACCCGGACATCAGCTGGCACGGCGTACATGCCTGGTCGGATGACTGGGCCCCGGACAGCCACCTGTTGGCAGTCCTCAGGACGGGACTGACGACGGAGGGACTTGCCGACTATGTCTACGTTGCGGTCAACTCCCACTGGGAGGGGCACGACCTGCAACTGCCGGAGCTTCCTTCCGGCATCAGCTGGCACCTGTTCGCCGACACGTTCGCGGCTGCCCCGGGCAACGTCGCCCCGGGTAGCGAGGCATCGCTCGACAATCAGCACTCGGTGCACCTCGGGCCCCGCTCCGCGATCGTCCTGATCGGACGGCGGGTGTAGACCGGCCCAGGCCGGGTGCCGGTCCGAGGAGAAGCACCAACAACGGGGGAGGATGCATTGACGTCGTTTCGGACCACGTTTCGTCGCCATGGCACCGCGGCTCTGATCACCCTGGTCGGAGCGCTGGACGCGCTGACCGCGCCGGCGCTGCGGGGGGAGGTGGAGCGGGCCGCCCAGCACCAGCCGAGCCAGCTCGTGCTCGACATGAGCGGGGTGCAGTACCTGTCCTCAGCCGGCCTGCGCACCCTGATCTTCGCCCGGCAGAAGATGCCGGACGGTAGCCGGATCGTGCTCGTCGGCGCCAACGAGGCGATCCAGCGGACGATGCAGCTGGTCGGCTTCCACTACAGCGTCGAGTTCAGCGATCGGTCTCCGTTCGGCGAGGGGGAAGCGGGGATGGCGACCGCCTGACCGCACCGACACCATCGGCGGCACCGGGGATTGCCCGGTGCCGCCGATCTGTGCGTGCGGTCACAACGGAACCGCGCCCGGCGTGGCGCGGTGCCACCGGCCTCGCACGGCCGAAGGGCGTCGCGGCGGCGTCGCCGCCACTAAAGTTGGTCGGGCCCGCCGAGCGGCTGGCGTGCCGCCCCCGCCGCGTGGCGGCACGACCATGACCACCACGACCCCATCGGGAGCTGACTCGTGGCGAAGATCCTCGTGACCGGCTCGGCCGACGGCATCGGCCGGCAGACCGCGCTCATGCTGGCCGACGCCGGCCACCAAGTCTTCCTGCACGCCCGCAACGACGTACGCGCCGAGGCGGCCCTGGCCGCGGTGCCGGCAGCCGAGGCGGTGCTCGTCGGTGACCTCGCATCGCTGGAGCAGACCCGGGTCCTGGCCAAGTCCGCCGCCGACCACGGCCCGTTCGAGACCGTGGTGCACAACGCCGGAATCGCCGACTCGGGGTCCCGGCGGCGGACCCTCACCGAGGACGGGCTGGAACGGGTCTTCCAGGTCAACGTGCTCGCGCCGTACCTGTTGACCGCGCTGATGCCGCTGCCTCACCGGCTGGTCTACCTCACCTCGGGAATGGCCTCGGGCGGCACGATCGACCTGACCGACCTGCAGCGCGAGCGACGCCCCTGGGACGGCACGGGCGCCTACTGCGACTCGAAGCTCGCCGATATCGCCCTGGCGTTCGCCGTCGCGCGGCGGCAGCCGGAGGTCTGCAGCAACGCCGTCTGCCCCGGCTGGGTCCGCTCCCGGATGGGCGGCCCCTCGGCACCGACCGACCTGCGGACCGGCGCGGCCACCCAGGTCTGGCTGGCCGGCAGCGATGAGCCAGCAGCCCGGGTCACGGGACGCTACTTCCGACACATGCGGCTCCTCGAGCCGCCGGAGCCCACCCTCTCGGTGTCCCTCCAGGAAGGGCTGCTGACCGCGTGCGCGGAGCTGACCGGGATGGCGATGCACTGACGCCTCGCCCCAGCCTCGATTCATTCGATGTCCTGGTGAATAGCGCCGATTTGGCGGCCTGCCCGGCCGACTTGACGAAAACCGGCGGGCTATCGCCATGTCACCGGGTGCAGCGGGCGGATGCGGTTGCGTCGGCCGCGCCCGTTCCACAAGACTCTGTACAGAGACATTGAGCGGCTGGGTGCAAATGGTCCGGGGGCTGTTTCCGCAGCCTTTCCGGCCGGGGAGGAAGCTATGCAGATCGCCCAACGAACGCTCGATTCGGTGACCATTGTCAGCCTGATGGGTGAACTCGACGCACGCACCGCATCGATCGTGCAGGACCGGCTGGTGAGCGGCCTGTCCACGAGCAGCGCGGTGCTGCTTGACCTCGCCGAGCTCCGCTACGTGTCCAGTGCCGGGCTACGCACCATGCTGATGGTTTACCGGCAGGCGCAGACGAAGGACGTTCCAATCGCATTGGTAGGCGTCTCGCATCCGCTCCGGGGCATCCTCTCCGCGACCGGATTTCTGCGATTCTTCCAGGTGGTCGACAGCGTCACCGAAGGAATCGCGGTTCTGCGGAAAGACTGATGACCGTGAAATCCTCAACCGGAGGAGATTCGAAATGGGATTCACCGCGACCCTGAGCACTCAGGACGAGACGGCGATCATCGTGCTGAACGGCGATCTCGACGCCAACGGCGCACCGGTTCTCCAGGAGAACGTGGACCGGGCCGCCACGCACCACCCGCGGCGACTGGTGCTGGAAATGAGCAACCTCGACTACCTCTCGTCGGCGGGGCTACGGCAGCTGATCTACGCCCGGCAGAAGATGGACGACGACGTTCGGGTCGTGCTGGTCGGCGCGAGCAAGCGGGTGGCCCAGACCATCCGGCTGGTCGGCTTCGACCAGAGCGTCACGTTCAGCGACAACGTGCCGGAGTAGGCGTCATGCCGACCCTCACCGTGTCGGCGGTCGTGGAGTCCCTGGAGCCGGTGACCGCGCTGGTCCAGCGACTGGCCGCTGACGCCGGCCTCAGCCCCGAGGCGGCCTACCAACTCCGCCTGGCGACGGAGGAACTGTTCGTCAACATCGTCAGGCACGGGTACGGGCCGGGCCGGCCCAACGGCCGGATCGTGGTCGAAGGCGGCATGTCCGCAGAGCGCGCCTGGGTGCGTCTCATCGACACCGCGCCACCTTTCGATCCCTTTCAGGCGGGTACGCCGACCGGGTTGAACCGTCCCCTGCAGGACCGGAAGCCGGGTGAACTGGGCCTGTACCTGATCCGGCACGCCGTGGACGCGGCGTCACACGAGTACGTCGGCGGAGCCAACCGGACCACCGTCGTCATGTGGCGGGCTCGACCGGACGAGGATGGACGGATCGGCCATGGCCGGGATGACACTGATCGTCAGTGAGTGCAGCCCGGCAGCCCGGGAGCTGTGGCGGGCGCTGACGGACGAGGGGATCCCGTCGGTCGTCCGCACGCCGCAGACCCTGCTGGCCGACTCGTGGCCGGTCGAAAGCACGCCGGACGTGCTGCTCGTCGACGCGGCGCTGGACGTGGTCACCATGCGTGGCCTCGTCCAGCGCCTCGCCGAGGCCACCGAACGCCCACCCGCCGTGGTGTGCTTCTCGCAGGGGCACTGCGAGGCGCTGACGATGCACGTGGAGGACGGCCTCGACTTCCTGGTGGCGCCGTTCCAGCCGCACCTGGTCCGCCGTCGCCTCGCCACCTCACGGCAGCGCCGGGACCTGGGCCTGGCGGTACGCAGCATTGAGGCCGCCGTGCACCGGCGCGAGTTCGAGCGGGAACTGCAGATCGGCCGCGAGATCCAGCGAGGCTTCCTGCCGGCGTCGCTGCCGGCGATCGACGGATGGGACATCGCCGCGTACTTCGCGCCGGCCCACGTGGTCGGTGGCGACTTCTACGACGCGTACGACATCATCAACGGCAACCTTCTCGGCTTTGCCATCGCCGACGTCTGCGACAAGGGGGTCGGGGCCGCGTTGTTCATGGCCCTGATCCGCAGCCTGCTGCGGCAGGCCGCGGTCGCCAACGACGCCACCCGGGGCGGGTGGCGGGGCGGCGACGAGGCCCAGCCGCCGTACGCCAGCGCCAACCTGGCGCTGCACGCGGTGCGCACCACCAACGACTACCTGACCGCCAACCACCTGCACCAGGCGTACTTCGCCACCTTGTTCTTCGGGGTGATCGACCCGCGAAGCGGCGATTTGGTCTACATCAACTGCGGCCACAATCCGCCGATGATCCGCCGGTCCGGGGGCGAGCAGGTCGGTCTCATGCCCACCGGGCCGGCCCTGGGCCTGATGCACGACGCCCAGTTCCAACTGGGACGCGAGACGCTGCGCGCGGACGACGTGCTGTTTCTCTACACCGACGGGGTCACCGAGGCCAAGGACGCCGACGGTGAGTTCTTCGGCGAGGACCGGATGCGCGAGACGCTCGCCGAGCCCGGTTCGGCCGCGGTCGTGGTCGACCGGTTCGTCCAGGCGATCACCGCCCATTCCCGGTCGGCCGAGCAGTTCGACGACGTGACCATGCTGGGGCTGCACCGCAGCCCGTCGCAGGGGAAAAGTGACCGGGCCCGGCCAGCCGGCGTACCGCGTCCACAACCAAGGGGGAGTCTTGACTGAAGGGGTGAGGGCCCGATGAGGGCGCTCTTCTTGTCCTGGGAGTATCCGCCGGTCATGGTCGGGGGGCTGGGACGGCACGTGTATTCGCTCTCGAGGGCGCTCGTGCAGGCCGGACACGAGGTGACAGTGGTGACCCGGCACGCGCCCGGTGCCGCGTACGAGGAGTACGTGGACGGCGTCCGGGTCATCCGGGCGGCGGAGGACCCTCCGCAGTTCGCGTTCTCCGGGCCGACGCTGCTCGCCTGGACGATGGCGCTGAACCACACCTTGACCCGCGCCGCGTTGCGGGCCGCCGACACCGCCGGGTTCGACGTCATCCACGCCCACGACTGGCTGGTCGCGCACAGCGCAATGACGCTCCGCGAACACCTGGGGATCCCCCTGGTGACCACCATCCACGCCACCGAGGCGGGCCGTCACCAGGGTTGGCTGCCCGCGGACACCAACCGGTCGATCCACTCCACCGAATGGTGGTTGGCCAACGAGTCCGACCGGGTCGTGGTCTGCTCGCACTACATGCGGTGGGAGGTCAACCAGCTGTTCGGTGTTCCGCACCAGCGTGTCGACGTGGTGGCCAACGGCGTCGACCCCGAGCTGTGGCGCAGCGATCCGGTGCGGACGGACAATGCCCGCCGCGCGTACGCCGGGGACGGGCCGTTGATCGGCTTCGCCGGTCGCCTGGTGTACGAGAAGGGAGTCCAGGACCTGATCGCGGCGCTGCCCGCAGTGCGTGCGCAGCACCCGGGGCTGCGCCTGATCGTCGCCGGCGACGGCCCACACCGGCAAAAGCTGGTGGGACTGACCGAGTCCCTGGGGCTGGAGCAGGCGGTGTCCTTCACCGGATTCCTCGGCGGCGACCTGCCGTCGGTGATGGCGGCCACCGACGCGATGGTCGTGCCGTCCATCTACGAGCCGTTCGGCATGATCGCGTTGGAAACGGCGGCGACCGGCACGCCGATCGCGGCGGCGTCGACCGGCGGCCTCAAGGAGATCGTCGAGCCGGGCCGGACCGGGATGAACTTCTCGGCCGCCAACCCCGACGCGCTGGCCACCGTCGTGTCAAAACTGCTGGCCGACGGCGGAAACGCGCGGCGGATGGCGCGTACCGCGCAGCACATGGTGGTCGACCGCTTCTCCTGGTCGCTCATCGCCGAGCGCACCAGCCGGGTCTACGCGACGGCGGCCGCCGGGACGTCCTCGTTCCTGACCAGCCGGGCCGCCGAGCTGGTGGCGCACGGGTACCCCGAGCTGAGAATTCCGGAGGGCAACCTGTTGCGGCAGGGGGCGTGACAGCCGTGCCGTCGTATCGCCGACGGAGCTGCGGTGGCAAGGTGGCGTGGGACCGACCGCGGGGAGGGCGGGCGGCCCCACGGCGCACCCGTACCGCCGGTCCGGCGGGGGCATCCGGGTCTGTTCAATCGAGGACCGACTCACCACCGGGGTAGGCGAACGACGAACGCGGCGAGTAGAAGCCCCACACGATCTCCAGCGGCTTGGCCGGACGCAGCGCGTAGACCGGGTGGTCCGGTTCCAGGAACTCCAACGACTCGACCTCGAAGGGGTCGACCGGCTCGGCCACGAAGGGGTAGTTGCCGCTGAGCAGGTTGCCGTCCAGCCGGGTGAGGTAACGGAGTTGCCCCCGGTTCACCACGTCGCCGGTGCGGCCGACGCGGGCGGTCGTCCTGATCACTGGTACGCCGTCCGCCTTGGTGGTGGCGACCAGTCGGCGGCCCCGCACCTCGATGGTCGTGGTGCCCACAGTGGCCGGCACGCCCCGGGCGGCGGCGTACTCGCGGACCGCTGGGCTGGAGTTGAAGTAGTGCGTCCACCAACGGCCCGGGGTGACTCCATCGGGAGCGTCCACGCCGGACAAATCCGGTCCGATGTACGTCAGCGAGTAGGCGCCGAAGCCGGAGGTCTGGCGGGGGTCGTCGACGACGTACTGGTTCATGAAGACCTGGCGGTTCGGCATCGGCTTGAGCCCCTCGGGCACCAGGGCGGCCACGGCCTCGGGGTCGGCGGGTAGCCAGCCGAAGTAGATCATCCTGCTGTTCACGACGAGCTGCGGAGCGACGAGTTCGGTCACGAGGGGTCCTTCCGCGCGGCCATTGGTCTGTAGTCGCGACGCTACGGGCGACCCTGTTGCGAGGCAACGACGGGTTGACGACACAACCGGCGCCCGGGCTGCCCCTTCACCGTTGCGGTGTCGTCAACGGCCGTGCGCGCGCAGCAGCGCCGCGACCTCGTCGACGGGCAGGCCGTACGACGTGTTGCCGTGGCGGCCGACGACCGTCCGCGCCCGCAGCACGCTGTTGAGCACCGATTCCTCGGTCGCCTCGACGACGGCCGCGAAGTACGGATCGAGATCGCGTCCCTGCACCGGTGCCGCGCCGGGCGACGTGCCCCGCGGCGCGCGCAGGCCCGTCGCCAGGGCCAGGAAGATCTCGCCGCTGGCGTGGTGGGCGGTGGAGCCGGTGCGGGCCAGCCCCAGCCCGGCGCGCCGCGCCAGCCGGGCACAGCCGGCCGGGTCGATCGGCGCGTCGGTGAGGACGATGACGATGCAGGAGCCGGCGGGCGGTGCGGCCGGGACGCCCGGCGGCAGCGGCGGCAGCAGCCGCCCGACCGGCACCCCGTCGACCGTGAGCCGCTCCCGCTCGCCGAAGTTCGTCAGCGTCAGCACGCCGACGGTGTGGCCGGACGGCACCACGCGGGACGCCGTACCGATGCCGCCCTTGAAGCCGAGGCAGCTCATCCCCGTGCCGGCGCCGACCGCACCCTCGTCGGGCGCCGCGCCGGAACGGGCCGAGGCGCGGGCCTGGGCCAGGGCCGCGGCGACGTCGGCGCGCTCGACCTGCATCCGCCGGGCGTCGTTGAGGAAGCTGTCGTCGCACTCCGCGACCACCGGGATGATGACGTCTTCCACGCCGATCGCGGGCTCCTCCTCGATCAGCAGCTCGCAGGCGGCGTCGAAGACCCGGCCGAGTTGCATCGTCGACGTCAGGAAGATCGGTGCCTCGACCAGGCCCCACTCCGCGGCGGCCAGGAACCCGGTGCACTCGCCGGCGCCGTTGAGCACCGCGCCGCCGGCTGGAACCGGCTCGCGGAAGCAGTTGCCGCCAGGGTCGATGACGGTGACGCCGGTACGCGCGACGCCCCGCCCGGCCGGCGGATCGGCCTCGTCCCGCCAGACGGCGGCGTGGCCGACGCCCACCCCGGGCACGTCGACGATCGAGCCGGTGGGGCCGCTGGGCAGCCGCCCGATCCTGATCCCCAGCTCAGCGGCACGTGGCCGGTCAGTGAGCATCGGCGCAGCGTAGCAGGGAGGAGGAGCGAGGAGGAGCGGCTGCTCGCTGCCGTTGAAGGAGGTCTTGTGGAGTCTTCGTATACAACATACGCTTCCCGAGTCGCCGGCTCGGAGTGAGGTGTTGTCATGACGTTCACCACCAGACCGACCCTGCACGGAACGTTCGGCATGGTTTCCTCGACGCACTGGCTGGCCAGCCAGGCGGCCATGGGGATCCTGGAGCGCGGCGGGAACGCCTTCGACGCGGCGGTCACCGCCGGGTTCGTCCTGCACGTCGTCGAACCACACCTCAACGGGCCGGGCGGAGAGGTGCCCGCCATCGTGGCCACGGCCCGGGACCGGACCCCGAAGGTGCTCTGCGGGCAGGGCCCGGCACCGGCCGGCGCCACGATCGCACACTTCAGGTCCCTCGGGATGGAACTCATCCCCGGATCCGGGCCGCTCGCCGCGGCCGTGCCCGGCGCCGTGGACGCCTGGCTGCTGCTGCGCGACCACGGCACGCTCTCCCTCGAGGACGTGCTGGAACCGGCCATCGGCTACGCCGGCGCCGGCCACCCACTGGTGGCCCGGGTCGGCGACACGGTGGACGCCGTGCGGTCCCTGTTCGAGGAACACTGGCCCACCTCCGCCCAGCTCTGGCTGCGCGACGGCAAGCCGCCGGCGGCGGGCGAGCTGTTCACCAACCCGGCGTACGCGCGGACCCTGCAGCGGCTGGTCGATGCCGGCCGGGCGGCCGGCGCCGACCGGGAGGCGCAGATCGAGGCCGCCCGCCGTGCCTGGGGCCACGGCTTCGTCGCCGAGGCGATCGACCGGTTCAGCCGACAACCGTTCCAGGACTCCAGCGGCCGCCCCCACGCCGGCCTGGTCACCGGCGCCGACCTGGCGGGCTACTCCGCCACCTGGGAGGAACCGGTCACCCTCGACTGGCACGGCCACACCGTGGCGAAGACCGGCTTCTGGGGTCAGGGCCCCGTGCTGCTGGAGACCCTGGCCCTCCTCGACGCGCTCGACGACCCGGCGGCATACGACCCGGGGACCGCAGCCGGCATCCACGCCCAGGCCGAGGCGTTGAAACTCGCCTTCGCCGACCGGGAGGCCTGGTTCGGCGACGGTGACGTGCCGGCGAAGACGCTCCTTTCCCCCGAGTACGCGCGGGAGCGGGCCGGCCTGATGCGCCAACGGGCCTCGATGCAACTGCGACCCGGCCACCCCGAGGGCAGGCGGCCCCGACTCCCGGCGTACGTGCGCCGCAGCGCCGGACGCCGAGCCGACCTGGTCGACCCCACGACCGGGGAGCCGACGGTGCAGGCCGACGGGGTGACCCGCGGCGACACCTGCCACGTCGACGTGGTCGACCGCTGGGGCAACATGATTTCCGCCACGCCCAGCGGCGGCTGGCTGCAGAGCTCTCCCACCATCCCCGAGCTGGGCTTCCCGCTCGGCAGCCGCCTGCAGATGTTCTGGTTGGAGGAAGGGCTCGCCTCGTCGCTGGCGCCGGGGCGCCGGCCGCGTACCACGCTGAGCCCGACCATGGTGCACCGTGACGGCGAGCCCGCGTGGCACACCACCAGCCTGCCGGGCTCGTTCTACCCGCGCGACATCGAGCCGGGCGTTCTCATGATGGAGGACCGGCTGGACGAGGACGTGCTGGCGACGTTGCGCGGATACGGGCACGAGGTGCGGCTGTCCGGCTCGTGGAGCCTCGGCCGGCTCTGTGCCGTGACCCGCGATCCGGCAACCGGCGTGCTCGCGGCAGGAGCGAACGCGCGTGGCATGCAGGGCTATGCCTGCGGCCGGTGACCGCTACCGGCGGCCGTACCCGCCTTCGGCGTTCTCGTACGCCGCCGCGGAAGCGGCGTCGAGGTGGGCCAGCGCGGCCTGCTCGGCCCGGTCGCCGTCACCCGACTCGATCGCGTCGACCAGTTGAATGTGCTCGGCCCACGAGTGTGGCGCCCGTTGCGCCGCACCCAGCCGGAAGACCCATTGCACATGGAGGTAGAGGGCCTTGGCGATCGACGACAGCCAGGGGTTCCCGCTGATCGCGAGGATCCGTAGGTGCAGGGCGCTGTTCAGCTCGGCGACCCGGCGCAGGTCCTGCTGTTCCGTCGCCTCGCGGCCCTGCTCCAGCAGGACCCGCAGGCTGGCCACGTCCGCCGCCGTCGACCGCTCGGCCGCCAGCCGGGCCGCCAGCGCCTCCAGACGCTGGCGAACGGCGAACATGTCCGCTACCGTTCCGCTGCTCGGAGAGGCGACCACCGCCCCGCGGCGGGGCAGGATCACTACGAAGCCCTCCGCCTCCGCCACGCGCAGCGCCTCCCGCACCGGGTTACGGGAGACGCCGAAGTCCTCCGCCAGACGGTCCTCGGTCAGCCGCTCACCGGGAAGGTAGTCGCCGTCGATGATGGCGGTCCGTAACGCGGTGAGGACCTGATCGCGTAGCGGCAGGTGTCGAGCGCCGAGCTTGCCCCGCAGGTCTTCAGCCAACCTGATCGCCTCTCCGTGAAACATCCCCGACGAAGCGTATACGAAGAACAATTTCCTAAGGATGGCCGAGAGTGCTGCGAACGCTGCCGAACGTCGTACGTTTCCGCCCAGCCCGGCCGGGCAACCCGGACCTCCTGCGGCGCCGGCACGCAATGGTCGTCGTGCTGACCTTTCTGACCGGTAGCGCGGATGCTGTCGGCTTCCTCGCCCTCGGCGGCGCCTTCTCCAGCGTCATGACCGGCAACATGGTGCTGCTCGGCCTCTCGGCGGGCAGCGGCCACGCCGACCTCGCCCTGACCTCAGGCTGCGCCATCGTCAGCTTCATCGCCGGCGTCCTCGCGGGCGCCCGCCTCGCCGGTTCGGCGCAGCCCAGCGACCCCGTCTGGCCACGCCGGGTCACCCACGCGTTGGTCCTGGAACTCCTGGTGTTCGTCGTCTTCCTCGTCGTCTGGGTGATCAACCTGCCCCACCCGTCGGCGCGAGTCGCCCTCGGGCTGCTCATGCTGTCGGCCACGGCGCTGGGCGTACAGAGCAGCGCCATTCAACGTTTCGGCGTACCGGGCCTCTCCTCCACCTACCTGACCGGCACGCTGACGAGCCTGATCGCCGGTGTCGCCGCGCGGAGCCCGTGGCGGGAACTGCGGCCCAGGGCGCACGTCCTGCTGGCCCTGATGACCGGCGCCGCCGTCGGTGCCGTGGTCGCACTCCACCTGCCCGCCTGGTCGCCGGCGCTGCTGCTCGTGCCGCTCCTGCTCGTCATCGCCGTGTCCGCACGCATGGCGCGATAACAGTCCGCATCGAGCATCGAAGGAAACGATGCTCACCCCGCACAGCATTTGGCCTGGTCGGGCTGCCCTCAGCGCGTCTCCTCGGTCGCCTGCTCGGCGGCGCGGCGTACGTCGTCGAGCAGGATCTCCATGTCGCGGCGGGTGGTGCGGTAGTTGATCACGCAGCCGCGCAGCGCGAAGCGGCCGTTGACTGTCGCGTTCGACAGGTACGAGCTGCCAGCCTGCTGCAATGTCAGCATGATCCGTTCGTTGAGGCGGTCCAGCGCCTCCTCGTCGGCCTGTGATCGCGCGCCGGCCCGGGCGTCCGGCGGCAGGTAGCGGAAGCAGAAGATGGAAAGCTCGACCGGGGCGAGCAGTTCGAAGTCGGCGCTGGCGTTGACGAGTTCGGCGAGGTGGCGGGCGCAGTCGAGGTTGCCCTCGATCGCGTCGCCGACAGCTCGCGAACCGGCGTGCGCCAGCGCCATCCAGACCTTGAGGGCCCGGAAGCGCCGGGACAGGTCCGGGCCGTAGTCCCAGAAGGCGAAGGCCTCGGCCGGCTCGGTCTGCATGACCCGGATGAAGTCGGCGTCCATGCTGAAGGCGCGCCGTGCCGCCTCGGGGTCGCGGTAGATGAGGCAGCCGCAGTCGGCGGGCAGGTAGAGCCACTTGTGCGGGTCAAGGGCGATCGAGTCGGCCTCCGACATGCCGTCGAAGAGCGGGCGGGCCGAGGGAGCGAGCCGCGCGAAGCCGCCGTAGCACGCGTCGACGTGCATCCACATGCCGTGCCGCCGTGCGACCGCCGCGATCTCGGCGAGCGGGAGCTGGTGCTGGCGTGACCGACCTGGCCCAACAGCACCGCTTCGCCGCCGACGTCAACGACCTGGAACTGGCCGACTACCAGCGGGCCGTCCGGCTGGTGCTGCGCCACCCGCTGATCACGGCGACCTGGCCCGACGAGCGGGCGTTGCCGCGGGTACGCCGGTTCTCCGCGACCCTGCGGCGGGACCTGTCCGAGGCGTTCGGCTACCGGCTGGAGCTGCACGGCGGCACGGCCCGGCTGATTCGGGCCAGGGACCGGCTGGACCCCACCCAACCGGCGGTGTCGCGCACCGGCCGTTCCTTCGACCGCCAGCGGTACGCGTACCTGGCCCTGTGCCTGGCGGCGCTGGGCCGCGCCGGCATCCAGATCACCCTCAGCGAGCTGGCCGATGCGGTGGCCGCCGACGCGAACCGCATCACCGGCCTGGGCCTGAACCCGGACCAGGGCGCGGACCGGCGGGCGTTCGTGGACGCCGTCGGCTGGCTGGAGGAGCGGGGCGCGCTGCGGGTGGACCACCTGCTCGTGGAGGCGGCCCGCTCGTTCGACGACATGGAGGCGGTCGCCCGTACCCTCGAAGGGCTGGCCGCCGCAGACGGCGCCACCGCCGCCTTCCTCACGGTCTACCTGGCCGAGGCGGCGGAACGGGCTGGCCGGTCCGTCATCGTCGAGCAGGAAGCCGCCGGACGGCGGCGCGGCGAGTGGGAGCGGGCCGTGCTGACGACCCGGGACGCGCGGGCCGGCGCGGAGCGTCTCGCCGCCGAGCTGCTGCTCGACGCCGAGACCGCCGGGATCGCCTGGACCGCCGCCGACGGCGTCCCGGAGGGACTGTCCGCGCGGCTCGCCGCCCGGGCGGGGGCCCGCCGCGACGACGTGCGCGCCGTGCGCGAGCAGGCGGCCCGGCACGGACAGGCCGAACACGACCACGGCCGGGCGGCTGTCGACGCGGCCGGCGCGGCCGACGCGCTCACCGAGGCCGAGCAGGCCGAGCGGGACGCCGAGCGGGCCCTGACGGAAGCTCGCGGGCAGGTGCGCGCCGCCGTCGACCGATGGGCGCAGGACCACGCCGGCCTGCTGCCCGACCTCGACCGTCCGGAGCTGCCGGCCCTGCTGGCCGCCGCCGTCGACGCCGCCGGCGAGCCCGGCGCGCCGACCCCACGGGAGGTGTACGCGGACGCTACCGCCCCGGCCGTCGCGCGGCACCGCGACCGGTTCGCGGAGCTGACCGCGCACCGCACGGCGCTGGCCGGCCGCGTTGCCGAGCTGGCGGCGGAACGGGACCGGATCGCCGCCGAGCACGACGACGCGCCGCCGGCCCCGGTGACCCGTCCCGCCCCGCGCGCCGGCCGGCCCGGCGCGCCCCTGTGGCGGCTGGTCCGTTTCGCCGACGGGGTGCCCGACGCGACCGCCGCGGCCATCGAGGCGGCCCTGCACGCGGCCGGTCTCCTGGACGCCTGGCTGCATCCTGACCCCGGCCTCGCGGCGGACGCGGTGGCCGGCGAGGGGCTGGACGGCTATCTGCTGCCCCTGCCGCCACGGCGGCGTCCCGCCGGCGCGACGCTCGCCGACGTGCTGGTCGCCGAGGAGCAGGACGAGGTGCCCGCCGAACGGATCCGCGAGCTGTTGGCCTCGGTGGCGTTGGCGGACGTGGTCGACCCGCAGGACGCGGCGGCGGTCACCGTCGGCGCCGACGGCCGGTACGCCCAGGGCGTCGGCGTCGGCCGGTTCGCCAAGCCCCGCTGCGAGTACATCGGCGCGACCGCCCGGGCGGCCCGGCGCGCCGCCCGGCTCGCCGACTGCGACCGGCAGTGGGCCGTGCTCGACGCGCAGCTGCGCACCGTCGACGAGGAGCGGTCGGCGATCGAACGGCTGCTCGCCGCCGTGGCGGCTGCCGCCGGGCAGCTGCCACCGCTCACCGCGATCCACACCGCGCTGCGGGAGGCGGAGCGGGCGGCGGTCACGCTGCGTAACCGGCAGGAGGTTGCGGCCACGGCGAACGCCCGCCTGGACCAGGCCCTGGCCGAACGGGCCGTGGCCGCCGCCGCGCTACACCGGGTCGTCGCGGAGCGGTCCCTGCCGGTGGAGCGCCTGGAGCCCACCGCCGACGCCGTCGACCGGTTCGAGAAGCGCGGCGTACGCCTGGACGCCGCCCATCCGGCCGCCACCCGCGCCGCCGATCAGGAGGATCAGGCGCAGCAGCGCCACGACGAGGCCGTCGACCGGCTCACCGCCGCCGAGGACGCGGCCCGGGCGGCGGCCGAGCGGCACCGGGAGAAGGCCGAGGCGTACCGGACGCTGCGGGCCAGCGTCGGCGCCGAGGCGGAACGGGTGCTGGCCGACGTGGCGCGCACCGCCGACGAGATCATCGAAGCGGAGGCCTCAGTCGAGCGGGTCCGCGCCGAACTGAGCGTCCCCCAGCAGCGGCGGGCCGCCGCGGTCACCCGGGTGGAGCTGAGCGAGCAGGCCGTCACCGCCGCGGTGGCCGAGGCGCACCACGACGCGTCGCGGCTGCGCCCGTACGCCCGGGCGGACCTGCTCGGGCTGCTGCGCTGCCCGACGGACCTGCGGTGGCCGGCCCGCTCGACGGGCGACGACCCCGGCGCGGAGCTGGATCCGCAGGTGGCCGCCCTGCACGAGGCGATCCTCGCCGCCACCCGGGAGCTCAGCCCGACCGAGACCTCGCTCAAGCAGAGCGCCACCCGGCTCACCACCGCGCTGACCGAACTGCAGGCGCAGCTACCGGCGGCCGGGCTGGACCAGCGCCCCGAGTGGGACACCGATGACGGGGTCATCATCGTCCGGGTCGCCGACGAGCAGGGCCTCACCCCGGTGGCGCACTTCGCCGACCGGATCGCCCGCGAGCGACGCGATCAGGAACAGCTGCTCACCGACGCCGAGCAGCGGGTGCTGGAGGACGCCCTGCTCGGTCAGCTCGCCCGGCAGATCCATCACCGCACCATCGAGGCTCGCGACCTGGTCGAGGCGATGGACACCCAGATGCGGGCCCGCCGGATGTCCTCCGGGCTGACCGTCGGCGTCGGTTGGCGGCTCGCCGACCTCGACGCCGAGCAGCGGGAGGTGTGCAAGCTGCTGGAACGCGACCCGGCCCGGCTGGGGCCTGCGCAGCTGACCACCATGCGCCGGCACTTCGCCACCCGGATCAAGGCGGCTCGCGCGATGCACCCCGAGCGCCCGTACCGGGAGCTGCTGGGGGAGGTGCTTGACTACCGGCAGTGGCGGGCGTTCGCCTTCACCTTGCACCGGCCGGGCGGCGGCACCGAGGCGCTGACCCGAGCCCGGCAACAGCTAGCTCTCCGGCGGCGAGCAGTCCGTGTCGCTGCACCTGCCGCTGTTCGCCGCCGCGAACGCCCTGTTCGGCTCGGCCCGGCCGGACGCGCCCCGCCTCCTCGGCCTGGACGAGGCGTTCGCGGGGGTGGACGACACCGGCCGGGGCGAGCTGATGGCGCTGGCGAAGCAGTTCGACCTGGACCTGTTCATGACCGGATACGACCTGTGGGCCACCCACCCGACGGTCCGCGGCGCGGCCCACTACGACCTGTCCCATTCCACGGTCGAGCACACGGTCTCCACTTTGCTGCTGGTGTGGGACGGCTCGGTCAACGTCGCCGACTTCGACGGGACGCTGGCTCGGGCGCTCGGCTCGCCGGAGACCCGCCGAGCGCCGGGCAGCGCCGATCAGATCGACCCGTCCGAACTCGTCCTCGACCTCGCCGGCGAATGAGCGCGGGCCGGCGGCTGCCCGACGACCCGGGTTGGCGGCGGCTGCTGGCCGCCGCCCGGCGCAGTCTTGAGCGCACCGGCGGGCGGCTCGACGTCGCCGTGACCCTGACGTCCCCCAGCGACGACGAACGGGTGGTGATCATGGGATCAGCGGCGCCCACCGATCGGCGGGGTCGGCGCGGCTCAGCGTGCGGCTCAGCGACGTGGACGATCATCTTCGCGCGGTCCACGGGGTCGGCCTGCGCGACCTGCTCTCCGCGGCGATTCCCCTGCGCAACCGGCCCGCCGAGGCGAAGCGCGAAGCCGTCGCCCGCGACGCCCTGCTCAGCCTCGCCAGCGAAAGCCGCCACGCCGGCGCCGGCTGGTACGCCGACTGGCTCGACGGCCTGCGCCGCGACGGCACTCTCACCCGTACGATCCGCGCCGGCCTGCCGTTCCCCGACGTGCTGCGCGTACTCGACGCCCTGCCCGCGCCGGACGAGCCCATCCCGATCTTCGCCGACCGGGTGCTCGACGACACGAAGGCCCTGGCCGAGGGCCTGTTACGGGGTCTCGTGCTGCGGGCCCTCGCCGCCTGGCAGCAGCTGCCGGTGCCCACCGGCGGGGAGCCCGAGCGGGCCCTGTGGGAATCCGTCGGGCTGGTCCCCGACGACCTCGCCAGTCAGGTGCTGGTGCTCAACGTGCCCGCCACTGGCGGGCTGCTCGGACGGTGGTTGACCGAGGCGGCGGGGGCGGGCGTGCCGGTGCGGGTCACCCTGCACCAGCTTCGCCTCGCCCCGCTCGCGCTGGCTTGCGAAGCGGTCTTCGTCTGCGAGAACCCGGCGGTGCTGCGGGCGGCCACCGCCGCGCTCGGCGCGCAGGCGCCGCCGCTGATCTGCGCCGAGGGGGTGCCGTCGGTGGCGGTGCACACCCTGCTGCCCGCGGCGGGCGGTGCCGCGATCCGGTGGCGCAACGACCTGGACTGGACCGGCGTACGACTGACCGCCGCGGCCCTCGCGCGGTACCCGACGGCGGTTCCCTGGCGGATGTCCACAACCGAGTACGAGACCGCCGCGGTGTCGGGCCCGGCCCTGGTCGGCGCCCCCGCCCCGACGCCCTGGGACCCGGCGCTGGCCGACGCGATGCGCCGGGCCGGGCGCGCGGTGATGGAGGAGCGGCTGATCGACCTGCTGCTGGACGATCTGCGCGAAGCGGGGCGTCACCTGCGCCGGTGATCGATCCGCGCGCCGGCGACATCGTCGGCGTGTCGCCCATTCTGAAGCGGCCGTTTCGTCGTACCCGGAGGGTACGACTGACGGGGACCGGTGAGCTTCGGCATGGCGAAGGGCCGCTGTCGAGGGCTGCCGCCGGGCGGAGCGGAGGGATGAGGATATGAGCGGCGTACGGGTGCTGGTCGGCACGCGCAAGGGCGCGTTCGTGCTGACGTCGGACGGCAGACGTGGCGACTGGGCCGTCGAGGGGCCGCACTTCGGCGGCTGGGAGATCTACCACCTGACCGGGTCGCCGGCCGACCCGGACCGGCTCTACGCGTCCCAGTCCGGCGGCTGGTTCGGGCAGTTGATCCAGCGCTCCGACGACGGCGGCAGGACCTGGAACCCGGTCGGCAACGACTTCGCCTACTCCGGGGAGGCCGGTGAACACCTCTGGTACGACGGCACCCCGCGTCCGTGGGAGTTCAAACGCATCTGGCATCTCGAGCCGGCCCGCGACGACCCCGACACGGTATACGCGGGCGCGGAGGACGCCGCGCTCTACGTCACCACGGACGGCGGGCAGAAGTGGACGGAGCTCACCGCCCTCCGGACGCATCCGACCGGGCCGTCGTGGCAGCCCGGCGCCGGCGGTCTGTGCCTGCACACGATCATCCTGGATCCGGCGCATCCCGGCCGGATCTACGCCGCCATCTCGGCGGCGGGCGCGTTCCGCAGCGACAACGACGGCGCCAGTTGGCTGCCGATCAACAAGGGCCTGCGCTCCGGCGAGATCCCGGATCAGGACGCCGAGGTCGGCCACTGCGTGCACCACATCACCCAGCACCCGTCCCGGCCGGACACGCTGTTCATGCAGAAGCACTGGGACGTGATGCGCAGCGACGACGCCGGCGCGCACTGGCGCGAGGTCAGCGGCGACCTGCCGTCCGACTTCGGGTTCCCGATCGCGGTGCACGCGCACGAGCCGGAGACCGTCTACGTGGTGCCGATCAAGAGCGACTCCGAGCACTACCCGCCGGAGGGGAAGCTGCGCGTCTACCGCAGCCGCACCGGTGGCGACGAGTGGGAGCCGCTGACCAAGGGCCTGCCGCAGTCCGACTGCTACGTCAACGTGCTGCGCGACGCGATGGCGGTCGACACGCTCGACCCGTGCGGGATCTACTTCGGCACCACCGGTGGCCAGGTCTACCACTCGGCCGACGCCGGCGACAGCTGGGCCCCGATCGTCCGGGACCTGCCGCCCGTGCTCTCCGTGGAAGTCCAGGTGCTGCCGTGATCCGGGTCGTCCTCCCGGCCCACCTGAAGACCCTGGCTCACGTCACCGGCGAGGTGCGTCTGGAGGTGGCCGGCCCGGATGCCGGGCCGGTCACCCAGCGCCGGGTGCTGGACACCCTCGAGGCGCGGTATCCGATGCTGCTCGGCACGATCCGCGACCGGCACAGCGGCAAACGCCGTGCCTTCGTCCGTTTCTACGCCTGCCAGGAGGACCTGTCCAACGAGCCGCCCGACACCCCGCTTCCCGAGCGGGTCGTCGCCGGCGAGGAACCGTTCATCATCCTCGGCGCCATGGCCGGCGGATAGCTGCCCTTTATACCGTCGGTCTGGATATACCGACTCACCGCCCTGGGCGCGCGACGCCTGGCCGAGGAGACCGCGCGGCTAGGCAGCATCGCCGAGGCCGTGACCACCCGGGTACCGTGCCGAGGGTGGCAGGTCGCCTACTCGTAGGCTGCCGTGGTGATCAATCCAGCGCGGGGGCCGTGGGCGGCCCGGTGAGCGAGCGATCAGTATCCCTTCAGCGGTCCGCCCCGGTGGTGTCCGGGCCGGGGCCGTCGCGGGTGGCTCGCTGGTGTGCCGGCGTGGTGGAGTCGCACTGGTTCGAGGTGGCGATCGTTGTCGTCATCGGCGTGAACGCGTTGGTGCTCGGTGTCGAGACCTATCCGCATCCGGGGTCGCTCGGGGTGTCGCTGCGGGTGTTGGAGTGGTTGTTCCGCGCGGTGTTCGTGGTCGAGATCCTCATTCGGATGCTGGCGCACGGCCGGCGGCCGCAGGACTTCTTCCGGCGTGGGTGGAACGTCTTCGATTTCGTGGTGATCGCGGCGGCGTTCATTCCGGGTTTGCATGGCGAGTCGGCGGCGTTGCGGGTGATCCGGATGGCGCGGGTGCTGCGGCTGGTGCGTTTCTCGCCGGGGTTGCGCACGATTGTGGCGGCTTTGTTGCGGAGCCTGCCCGGTGTCGGTGGGTTCCTCGCCCTCGCGTTGGTGACGTTGTACGTGTACGGCATGGTCGGGTGGCTGATCTTCGCCGAGACCTATCCGGACGACTACGGCACGCTCGGCCAGAGTGTGGTGACCCTGTTCGTGCTGCTGTCCTTGAACACGTTGCCGGAACTGGTCGAGCAGGGCTTGGAGCTGTCGCCGTGGACCCTGGTCTACTACGTCAGCTATGTGTTGATCACGGTCAACCTGTTGTTGAACATCCTGATCGCGGTGGTCGTCAATTCGATGGAGGAGGCTCGGCGGTTGGAGATGACCGAGCGGATGGCGGTCGACGAGGACGGCGATGGTGTGCCGGATCATCTCGACCGGATCATGATCAGGCAGCGGTTGGACGATCTGCGCGCGATGCTGACGGAGTTGGAGCGGGACCTGCGCATCGGCCACGACGACGGAAATCCGACGCCGGGAACCCGGGAGCGATGACGGCTGCCGGAACCAACCGGCTTACCTGTCACGCCGCCCGGTGGTTGTTGGACCGCCCCACCCGTTGAATGAGGTGCTCGACCCACCGTCGGAACTTGCTGTTGGCCCCGCCGAGCAGACCGGTCAGGTCCTCTTCCGTCAGCCCGCCCCGGGCGGCCAGCGACTCGACCAGCGTCCGCAGCTTTCGGTGGTCGTCGTCGTCCGATTCGGCGTCGGAGGCACCGGCGCCCAGGTGCCGCTGCAGGTCTTGGAGAATGTCCAACATCTGCGGCAGCGTCTCGATGACCTGCGACAGGCCGGCCTCGTGCGGGCTGGACGATCCGCGCAGGTCCTGCAGGGTGAGCGCAACCGACATCGGGGTGACGATGTCAGCCTCCTGGCCGATCGCGTCAATGGCCCGGCCGAGCTGCTCCTTGGCCGTGTGCACGCTGTCGAGGTCGGTATGGTCGACCAGGATTGTCCGCATCCCCTGCACGTCGAAGGGGAGCTGCTGCTCCTTCGCCATCAGCTGCACAAAGGGTTTGCGCAGGGCGTGCCGGACCGCCAGCTCGTAGAAGACGTTGGCGTTCTGATCGGTCAGGTCGGCGATGACCAGGTCGTTGCGGATGATGTGGTCGAGCACCTGCGAGGTGATCAGGCCGGCGCGTTCGATCTCGTCGCCGCGCACGGCGACGAAACCACGCTCCTCCACCACCGGGCGGATGACGTGCTTGAGGATCTGGTCGCTGCGTTTGCGGATTTCCGAACCCTCGGGGCCGATCGGTGCGATGACGAAACATTCTCGACGGGTGGTCTGATCGTTACCGTCCCCCATGGACACAGCGTAGTGGAGATCAGCCACGCGCGTGTCACCCCGTGCGCGCTGGCGCTCGCTCCCACCGGGCCCGATGCGCGTCCAGCAGCCGGGTGGCCTCGGCCGTCGCCTGCGGCGTGACCGGCTCCCGGGCCCAGTCGTCGAGGACGCCGGCCATGCCCTCGACCAGGCACTGCCCAACCGGGGTCAGCCGCCGCTGCGCGGCCAGCACCCGCACGGTGGCACCGGCCGCCCGGGTCCACCGGGCGAACTCGACCTCGGCGCGATACCGCTCCGTGCGGGTGTGCGCCACCCGTCGCTGCCGGCGCCAGAACCCCGCCACGCCCAGATGGGCGTAAGCGCCATGCAGCAGGCCGCCCATCGGGCGGGGATCCGGTCGCCATGGCGCGTAGAAGAATTGTGTCGGCCCCGGCTCCACCAGGGTGAACATGTCTGCCAGCGCGGCCAGCTTGAGGTGCTGGATCTCGTGGGCAAGGGCGACGGCGGCGGACTGGTCGTCCGGCGGCAGCGACATGGCCACCGCCCCGAAGGCGTGGTGGAAGGTGCCGCTGCGGGTGCCGGCCGGCGGAGAGGCCATCGGCAGCAGCGCGCGCAGCGCCCCGGAGATCTCCTCGGCGACCGGACGGTGACAGCCGGCCAGAAGCCGCCATGCCCCGTCGAGGCGGTGCCGCCAGCGGCGGGGATCGGTGACCCCGCCGGCCTGATGACCTTCGCCGTTGGCGGGAACGTGCCGCCAGGTCCGGGTGTCCAGCAGCAGAGACAGCGGCAGGTCGTCGCGGGTGAACCGCAGCCGGGGTACGGGCAGCCACCGCCGGTCGCCCGACGGGCCATCTCCGATCTCGATCCGCTCGCCGCCGCAGTGCACCTCGGCCCGCCCGCCAGCGCGCCGAATCCGGGCGCAGGTGGCGTGCGCGGGTACCAGCACGGTGCCCAGGCCGGGCAGGTTCAGCTGGCCGGGCGTGCCGGCGGAGAGTGGAACGTCTAGGTCGGCGTCGGCGCCGGACCGGACGGCCGCGGCAGCCGCCACGGCCGCCAGCATTCCGGGCTGCGCCGCCGCCGGTTCGCCCCGGCGCAGCAGCGAGGCAGTGCCGAACGCCCACGCGGCGACCGGGGGATGCCCGAGCGCCGCCGCGCGGTCGTCGGGGTGCATGCTCGCCAGGACGTCGTACGCCGCCTCGACCACCGCCCGGTCTGGGTGCCCGGTCTCCTGCACCAGCAGCACCAGCGTCCGTACCAGCAGTAGGGCCTTGCTGCGTTGCGCGGCCCGTAACCGGTCGACGGCGTCCGGCCCGCCGCGGCCAGCAGCCAGTTCGTCGAGGACCGGCCGGGGCAGCCGGTGTACGGGCGGGTTCACCGTAACGCCGCCCGCAGCGCCGCCACGTCCCGGCGGACGGTATGCCGGATGTGGCCGATGAGCGCGTACAGGTCAGGGCAGTAGACCGACGGGTTGTCGAAGCCGGTGCCGGCTCGGTAGCGGTGCGTGCGAAGGCCGCCGCCGCACACCCGGCGCAGGTCGCACCCGCGGCAGGTGGCGCAGAGCGCGTTCACGCCGGCCTGCTGAGCCACCATGACCGGCAGGTCGAGCGCGTCGTCGAACGAGTCACGGCTCACGTGCAGCCCGGTGCGGGCCGCGCCGGCGTGCGCGGCACCGAGCGTGTCGTCCAGTTCGATGGCGCCGTCGGTCTGCACCACCGCCACCGCGACCGGGCTGGTGCCCACCCCGGTCAGCCGGGACACGCCGCCGAGCAGCAGCTGGATGATCTCGTCGAAGAGGCGGACCCGGGTGCGCTGTCCGGGAGTGTGGTACCACTCGTCGAAGACTGTGATCAACCACTCCGCGTAGGGCGCCAGTTGGTGGCCAGGCGGCCGGCCGGGCGGGGGACTGCTCCAGGTGCCGTGCGGAAACAGGAAGTCGACTGCAGGCGGCCGGTGCGCAAGCAGGCTCCGGTATGTGGTGACCGGGTCGTTGCGCAGGTCGATCGTGCACAGCAGACCGTTGAACAGATGCGGGTACCCGGTGGTCAGGCGACGCAGCCCGGCCGTGACGCGGTCGTGGCTGCCCCGCCCGTCGGGCCCGCGTCGGTGCCGGTCGTGGGCTTCCCGCTCACCGTCGAGGCTGACGCTGACCCGGATGCCGAGCCGGTCGAAGAGGAGCAGGAACACCTCGTCCAGGCGGACGCCGTTCGTCTGCACCGTCACCCGTGTCGGCACCGGCGCGACGGACTGTCGGATTTCCGTCACCGCGTGTTCGACCCCGGCCGGCCCGGCCAGCAGCGGCTCCCCGCCGTGCAGGATGACGTCCACCTGATCGAGCTGGTGCGCTCGGGCGTGTTCACCGATCCGCCGCGCCGTCCGCCGGAGCACCCCCTCGGGCATTGGCCGAGGCAGGGACCGCCAGCGCTGGTCGGCCATGGTGTAGACGTAGCAGTGGTCGCAGGCCAGGTCGCATCGGCTGTGCAACTTGACCACGAACTGCCGGAAGGCGACGGCAGGCGCGCGAACCCTGGTGTCACCGGTCGGCTGGTCGCCGTCATCGGGTCCGGGCATCAGCCGCTCCGCCTCATGTCGGTGGCCGCTGTGGCCGCCGTTGAAGCCCTCAGCGTACATCGATGTTTGCCGCTAGTCTTATACCTCAGCACAGCCCCAGGTGTCCTGTGCCGACTGCGGCGGCCCAGCGGCGCGCCCGTCGCGTGCGGGCCAACCAGGATGCCGCACACCGTTATCATGAGCACACGCAGCGGATCTGGCCACCGGTCGATGCCGGCTTCGCGGGCACGGCGGCGGTGGTGTGGGACGCAGACAGGCGGTGATCGGGGGATGGACACCGGGGAGGACGTATTGCGCTCCGATCTGATCGATCTCAGCGACCTGGATCCCGCCACGCTCGACGCCTTACCGAGCGCCGTGCTCGTGGCGGCGCTGCGCCGACTGGAACGTCGCAGCGCCGCCCCCGCCGACCAGTACGCGGGCTTCGAGAGCGCCCTCGATGGCGAGGATTGACCCGATGGGCCGCTCGTCCGCCCTGGCCGGTGTCCCGCACCACCGCCCCGCACCCGGCGCAGCCGTCCGGCCTGGCAGCGATGACACCCCGGGCACCTGCACGATCGTCTCGTTCGTGTCACCCACCAACGGCACGGGCCGCAGCAGCGCTGTCGCCAACGTCGCCTGGATCTTCGCTGGCAACGGCAAGCGGGTCCTCGCCATCGACTGGTGCGCCCGCACCCCGAGGGTCTACGACTACCTCCGTTCCTTCCAGGTCGACGCCGGCCCGGCGGCCGGCGTGCTCGGCGCGGAGCTCGCCACCCTGATCTGCCCGCATCCGGACGGTCCGTCACACCGGGCGCCCGCGGTGATCGCTCCGCCCGCGCCCGAGCAGGGCACCCTCTACCGGTATGCGGTGCCGGGGTCCAGCTTCGGGTTCGACATGGTCGGCGTCGGCGCCAACGCCGAGGCCCGGCCCGCGGGCGACTCGACGCGGATCCGGCAGCTGTTACAGCACGCGCCGTACGACTACGTCCTGATCGACACCCCGGTGGACATCACCCTGGAGGGCATCACCCACACCGCCGTGCTCAGCGATGCCGCGGTGGTCTGCATGCCACCTCGCCGGCAAGCCATGCAGCAGGCGGCCGAGCTGACCGGCCAGCTTCAGCGGCAGGCCACGGGGGGCATCCGGGTGCTCGCCGCCCCGACGCTGCGCGACGTCGGACAGCCGCGAAGCGGCGAGGACCGCGACCTGGCCCGGCGGGCGTTCGACCGGCTGCTCGACGGCTCCACCCGGGACGCCGCTTCCGTGGTGGAGATCGTCGAAGTGCCCCAGCAGTCGTACGACACCTACGACGACGTGCTGGCCGCGCTGGCCGACCCGCCGGGCGACGAGACCAGCCTGCTGACGGCATACGAACGGATGGCGTTCTGGATCAGCGGCGGCACGGTCGTCCGCGCGGCCACCGCGCCGGAGCGCATCCGCCGCCGCTACCGGCGGGGCGTACTGCTGGAACGGGCGGAGAGCACCGACGACATCGTCGTGCTCTACGACCCCGTCGACCGGCCGTGGGCAGACTGGATCGGCGGACAGTTGCACCGCGCGGACGTCCGCGTCCGGCGCCACGCCGTGCGGCCCGGCACCCCGATGATGCTCGACGCGGACACCACCGTTCTGGCTGTGCTGTCCCCGAACGTGCTCCGCGCGGTTGGCCCCCAGCTCGCCGCCCCACCGTCCGATGCTGACGCCGACGACGTCGAACTGCTCGGTGTGCTGACCGCCGGCGAAGTCCCGGCGCACCAGGTCGACCCGAGCCGCCTGGTCGACGTACGCACCGCCGACGCCGCCCGGGCCCAGTCACTGCTGCTGAGCATGCTCGGCCTCATCGCGCCGGCGCAGCCCGGCGGCGACCCGCGAGTCACCTCCCGCTATCCCGGCGAGACGGACCGTCGACTGCGGACCAACCTGCCAACCCGCAACGAATCCTTCGTCGGCCGCGGCGAATACCTGGAACGGCTCCGCGACCGGCTGACCGACAGCAGCGGCCCGGTCACCCTCACGGGCGGTGCCGGCGTCGGCAAGAGCGAGCTCGCCCGCGAGTTTGCCCACCGCTTCGCCTACGACTACGACCTGGTCTGGTGGATCCCCGCGCAGGACCGGGAGACCGTGCAGACAAGCCTCGGTGATCTGGCTGACGTGATCAACGCCGTCGACGGCGTGGGCGCCGCCGAGTCGGCCCTGACGGCCCTGTCGGCGCCTCGCGGCGCCCTTACCCGATGGCTGCTGATCTACGACAACGCCGATGACGCGACCGTGCTTGCGGCCGACCTGATGCCCCGCCCCGGTACGGGGCATGTGCTGATCACCTCCCGGGACGACGGATCCTCCAACCTGCCCGCACCGCTGGAGGTCGCGGCGTTCACCGGGGACGAGAGCGTTGCCATGCTGCGCCGGGTGCTGGGGATCAGCATCGACGACGCTCGGTCCATCGCCGTCGCGCTGGAGCACCTGCCGCTGGCCCTGCGGCTGGCCACCGCCTGGATCCGCCAGAGCGTCCGAGTGCTGGAACGCGACGGCGTGCCCAACCTGGAAGCGGTGGCGCGCTGCGTCACCGAGCTGCTGACCCGGCTGCGCCTGCGCCCTGATCTGGACCCGGCCGAACGGATCCCCGGCTCACACACCGCCACCGTCGCCCGCGTCCTGGACATCACCCTGGCCACCCTTCAGGACACCGAGTTCGGCCCGCTCGCGATCAGGCTGGCCGAACTCTGCGCGTTTCTTTCACCCGAGGGCATCGGGCTGCCGCTGCTGCGGTCGGCGCCGATGCTGACCCAACTCGCCGCCGCGGCCGACGTCGACGCGCAGGAACTGCTGCTGCGCGCCGGGGAGATCGACCTTGTGCTGACCGTCGGGGCACGCTTCGCCCTCTACGAGGTCGACTGGGGGCGCGACGCGGCGCTGCGGATGCACCGGGCGATCCAGGTCCTGCTGCGGGAGACGATTCCCGAGCCGCGACGGCGCGAGCGGCACAGGCAGGTCCTGCACAGCCTGGCCGGGTATGCCCCTACCGACCCGGAGGCCGACGACCGCCGCTACGCCGACGTCTTCGACGAACTGCAGCGGCACCTCGTGCCCTCTGGCGCCCTCGACGCCGACGACCGGCAGGTCCGGCACTGGGTCGTCAAACAGCTGCGCTACCTGTACCTGCTCAACGACAGTGACGCGTGGCAGTCCGCGCTGCAGCTGGCCGAGCCGGCGTGCGAACGGTGGCGGGCCAGCGGCGAGATCGACCAGCTGACCATGCGGCTGTTCGTGCAGACCGCCAACCTGCACCGGGCACTGGGCCACTACCAGGATGCGTTGCGTCTCGACGAGGAGGTGCTCAGCGAGCAGCGCCGCCGCCACGGGCTGCGGCACTTCCGTACCCTGATCGCCGGCCGAGGCCGCGGCGGGGACCTGCGCGGGTTGGGCCGCTTCGACGACGCTCTGGTCGAGGACCAGGCCACCTTCGCCGGCTTTCAGGCCGTCGTCGGCAATGACCACCCCAACACCCGGATGGCGGTCAACAACCTCGCGATCTCCTTTCTGCTCACCGGCGACGCGCGGGAGGCGCTGCGGCTCGCCCGCCAGGAACGCGACCGGCGGATGGCCCTGTTCGGACCGGAGGATCCCCGGACCTGGCGAGCGTCGTGCCAGGTGGGCACCTTCGAACGCGAGGTCGGCGAGTACGACCAGTCGTTGGTCACCCTCCGCGAGGCGTTGGAACGCGTTCACGAGCTACAGGCCGCCGTCCACCTCGACGAGCTGCGCGTCAACCGCAGCCTCGCGGTCACCGAGCGCCGCCTCGGCCTCACCATCGCGGCCAAGAAGCGAAACACCGAAACCTTCCGCGGTTACCGGGACCACCTCGGTGAGGACCATCCGCTCACCCGGGCCAGCCTGCTTAGCCTGGCCGTGGACTATCACCGCACCGGCGACGCCGCCATAGCCGTCCAGCACGCCATCCGCTGCCTGCGCGGCTACGAGCGGCAGCTTGAGGCCGGCCACCCGTTCACCGCGGTCTGCTCGGTCAACCTCGGGCTTTTCCAACGCGGTGCCGGCGAATACGACCAGGCGGTCCGCGACGGTGAACGGGGGCTGCACGCGCTGCGGACCAGACTCGGCGACGCCCACCCGTGGACCCTGACGGCGGCGACCGCCCAGGCCGGTCACCTGGCCGCTCGGGGTGACCTGGACACCGCCGCCCGGATTCAGGAGGAAACGCTCCAGACCTGCCTGCGCTACCTCGGCCAGCGTCACCCGTGCAGCATCGATGCAGCTGCTAACCTGGCTGCGATCGACGTGCTGCGCGATCGAGCCGACGACAGCGGCCCCTCCGCCTTGACCGACACCGACATTGACGTGCCGCAAAGCTGAGGAGTGCAGAGGTGACGGATCCGCAGCTGCTCGACGCCCTGATGGAGGAGTCGGCCGAGCAGGATGTCCCGGGGTTCCTCAAGAAGCGGGACCTGTGCCGCGGGCTGATGCTGCGTGGCTGCGGCGTCTACCACGTCGCGCACTACACCGCCGGCGTGCTCGACTTCGCGTTGGACCTGCTGGCGCACGAAACGGCCCCGCCCGCCGTCGACGACGCCGACCTGCGGCAGCGCCGCGACCTCCACCGCCGGGCGGGCGCCCACCTGGTCTACCGGGCGACCGAACTCAACCGGCGGCTGTGGGAACTGCAGAGCGGGGCGTTGATCCGAATGGTCGTCCAGACCAGGGCCGGCCTCGTCTTCTGCAACTCCGTGGTCGGCAGCGAGCACGTGGTGGGCTTCGGCGCCGCCCCGCAGTCGGCCGGCGATCTGGCCGACCCGGCCCTGGTCAGCGAGATCGACCGGGCTGCCGCTGAGCTCGCCACCGACCTGCGCCGGTTGGTACGGCAACGGTCGCAGAACCCCGGCGGCTGGCTGACCGCCCAGGATGGGCAGCATCCACCGGACCCCCGGACGTCAGCCGACACCGTCCCGTCGCAGGTGAGCGGCTCGACCGGGCCCAGCGACCCTTTGGCCGCGGTGTTGCGGCCCGCCGGGTTGCACTACCTCAGCCACCATCGGGCGGGAGAGCAGGTGGCCGGAGTCGACATCCTGGAGCGACCGGAGCTGGGGCCGTTCTTCAACCGCGGCGTCACCGTGGCCGACCGCCGCACCCGCTATCGGCGTCTCGCTGGCGACCTGGCGCTGCTGGCGCTGCAGGTCAGCCGGGACCTGCGGCGGACCGTCGTCGGCGACGTCGCCCGGCTGGTGCTCGACGTGGAGATGGGAGCCGTCTACTACTACCGGCTTTCCCCGGACGACTACCTGTTCGGGGTCACCCTCGACCAGGATGCGGTCAGCCAGGCCGACAGCAGCATGTGGACGGTCGCCCGGCAGCTCACGGAGTTCCCCGGCTGACGATGGCCGCCAGCTCCCTGGCCCGATCTGCGGTCGTGATCGGTGCCGGACTGGCCGGCCTACTGTTGGCGTGGGCCGGTGACTTCCACGGGCTGGAGGGCGCTCCGGCGTATCTCCTGCTCGCCTCGGTCCTGCTTGCGGTGGGGTTGGTCGGCAGCACCCGGGACATCAGCCTCGCGGACGTCCGGGCTCACCTGTCCACGGTGCTGCTCGCCGTCACGGTCGGGGTGATCGCCAAGGCGGTGCTCGTCGCTGGAGTCATGTTCCTGGCCTTCCACGATCCGGCGGTTCTGGTCCTCGGCGTGGCCGTCGCGCAGATCGACCCGCTCGCGGTTGCGGCGATGAGCCGCCCGGATCGGACCTCGCCCCGGGCTCGGTCGATCCTGTCGATCTGGGCGTCGTTTGACGACCCGGTGACCGTCCTGGTGACCATCTACCTCTCCGCGGTCGCGCTGGACCTGCGCGGCGACCCCAGCGGCACCGTTCCCGGCCTGCTCGGCGCCGGTCCCCTCGACCTTCTGCTCGGCTTCGGGGCCAACTTCGCCTTCGCCGCGATCGCCTGGCTGCTGTGGCGGGCGCTGCAGGCAGCCGGGCTCGGCGATGACAGCTCCGCCGGACCCCGCACCCGGGCCGCCCTGCGCTGGACTGCCGTCGTGCTGCTGATCGTGCTCGTTCTCCTCGCCGCCTGGCAGTTTCTGATGCTTGGCCTGGCGATCGCCGGGCTGTTCTTCCGGCCCCGCCTCGGCCCCGTCGTCGGCAGGTCCACCCAGGCGGCCTACCTCGTCGCCACCTTCCTACTCGGCATGCTGCTCCTGCAGGGCGTCAACGTGCGCGAAGGAATGGTGCTCGGCCTGGCGGCGGTGGCTGCCCACCTGGTGGTCTCCTTGCCCATCTCACGCGGCCTGCCGAAGACCGACCGGCGGTACCTCGCCTGGGGTCAGCAGAACGGGTTGACCGCGGTGATCCTCGCTCTCGTGCTGGAGCGCACCTTTCCCGGCACCGTCGGCGTCGTCGCCACCGCGATCATCGTGATCAACTCTATCCACGCGCTGGCCACCATGCTGCTCGACCGGCGCCGATCGCCAGGGCAGCCGGACCCCGTAACGACGGAGACCGACGCCGGGCTGCCCCGCATGCGTGAGACCCCCTCGCCCAAAGCGCTCGAACCGGACCGATGACCGTTACCCGACCGCATGCCGGGGGATCAGCCAGCAAGCATCAGTTGGCGAACGTGACCGCTCAAGCCGTCGAAGACCGAACGTGCCCCCGACCAACTGCGTGACCGGTCCGATGGCTCGACCGCGTCGTCGCCGCCCTCGCTGGGATTGGGCAGGTCACCCAACGCGTCCAGCTGGAACAGCGGCAGGTATTCGGCGATCCCGTCATAGGTCTCGCAGAGCCGGTCCAACTGCTCCAGGTCTGCCGGGTGTGGGTCGCGGGTGTGGCGCTCGTACCACTGTTCGACGCCGTACCGGAACACCTCGATCAACCGCCGCAGCACCAGCGACGTCCCCAACGCCCGCTGCACGTCC
This sequence comes from Micromonospora sp. NPDC006766, assembly GCF_040636055.1. Lineage (NCBI taxonomy): Bacteria > Bacillati > Actinomycetota > Actinomycetes > Micromonosporales > Micromonosporaceae > Micromonospora > Micromonospora sp. NPDC006766. Next base: position 81,061 of record NZ_JBEYIX010000012.1, read on the forward strand.
CGGGAGCGCAGCCGCGACCGCAGCGGTGGCCCACCCTCCTCGGCCGCCCGCCCCACCCCGGCCCGGGGCGGCGTGAACGCGTCGCGTAGCTGCCGGTCGAACCCGGTGAGCTGATCGAGCGCCTGTATCGCCTCGACGAAGATGCGGGCTACCCGGCCCGGCAGTGGTGACGCGACGAGCGTTGCCGGCCCCGGCCCGGCGGTGGAGCCAGCGTCGACCCGTGAGCCTTTGAAGTCCTGATGCAGCTCGCCCCGCATCTCGTCAAGCTGGTACGTCAACCGCTCAATGGACCGCTGGGTGTTGGTCTGCTGGCGCTGGATCCGCTCCACCCGCTGCCGGACCGAGGTCAGCGCATCCGCGCCGATCACCTGCTCCAGCCGGCGCATTGACGCCTTGACACTGCCCGACAGATCCTCGGCGAACGTCTGCGGGTCGTAGACGATCGGCTCCACGCTGAACGTCGCGGTCAGGTCGGCGGCGAAGTCCGCCGGCAGGTGCCCGACGACGACCAGGATCACCTCACTGTCCGCGACCGCCGCTCGGATCGCCACCACCCGCCGGTTGAGCTCGTCGACCTCCTCGGACTTGAGCACCGACTCGGACAGCAGCACACAGCAGCCGGCGTCCTGCTCGTCCAACGGCACCCAGAAGTCGACCGGCAGGTCCCGCATCGACCCGATCAGATGATCCCGCTGGTACGACCAGCCGTCCTGGGTCAGCACCCGCCGTACGTCCGCGCCGACATCCTGCCGGCTGGCCAGGTCGAACTGCACCCGGACCGCTTCTCGGACCATGACGTGGGTGACCGGCGTGCCGGCCTGCACCGCCCGCTGGTAGAGGTGGTAGCAGAGCCGGAGTATCCGGCGCGGCACCCCGTCGGTCAGGTTGGTCAGATATTCGGTGGTCTCCTCGGTGAACGGCGCCAGCCGCGCCTGGCCGAAGGCCCGCAACTGGCTGCGCCGGATGAAGTCCCGCACGTCCGCCGAGCTCAGCGCGGACATCCGCACGATCGGCCCGATCCGTTGCCGCACGTCAGGGCTGAGCAGATGAAGCATCTCGGGCAGCCCGGCGATCATCAGGAACGCCCCGGCGGACGCGAGGACCCCGATCATCCGTGCGAAACGGGCCATCGTCTCGTCCCCGGGTCGTCCCGCCGTGGACAGGATTCTGTCCAGCTCGTCGAACACCAGGACGAAGCGTTCGTGCCGGCGTCCGTGCAGCAGGGCGAGCACGCCCATCGTCTCCACCGCGCCGGCCTCCACGTCCGTCCGGGCGGTGACCCCGGCGGCCACCAGAGCCGGCCCCGGTGGATAGCCCATCAACCAATCCCACGCCATCGCCTCGGTAGCGGGGTCGAGCAGCATCGCGAGGACCGTGCCGACGGACGGGTCGACATTGAACTCGGCCAACTCATCGCGTAACCGCCGGGCGAGCCGATGGGTCGGCGTTTCCGCCGGGTCGCCGTCGCCTGCCGCTGACGAGGCGGGCTCCGCCCGCCACTGCGCGACGAGGGCACGAACCGCATCGCGGGACAGTCGGCCCAGGAACCGGCGGCTCAGCGACAGGAACGTGTCGGCCGGCGCATCGAGGTAGATCGCCCTCCCCGCCGGACCGGCGACGCGGCGGGCGTAGGCCAGCAACTCGACCGCGAGATGAGTCTTTCCGGTGCCGTAGTCACCCACCACGGCGATCGTTGCGCCGTCGCCCGTCCGCAGGTAGTTGTCAAGGTGGGTGAGCGCGTCGCGGATGGCCACCGTGACCACCGTGGTCGTGTCCGTGCCGTCCTCACTCACCCGGGCGACGGCCGTCGCGGAGAACGGATTGACCGGACCGACCGCCGGTGGTCCGAGTGCGTCCATGTCCTGATCCTCCGGTAGCTCCGGTCTGGGCACCAGGCTTTCCCGTATCGAGGCCTGCTCCGTTCGTGCGTCGGCTCCGGCCCGTCTTCAAATCGTAGCCGTCCGTAGCCAACGCGGCGCACCCGTCGCCGACGGTCAGTTCGGGCTCACCTGCGAAAAGAGCCAATCGGTCAGGTCTGCCGAGAACCATCGCGATCGACTACGTCCAATACCATAGAAGCCATGGGCCCAACCTGGTGGCCGCGACACCGATCCCGGCGTGCCGAGATGTCCGGCCCGCGTCGCCTCGACCCTGCCGGCGGGAGAGCCACGCGGTGACGCACCCCCTCGCCGGCGTTACCCGCCCCACCGCACGATGGCTGCGGGTGGTGTTCGGAGTCATCGGCCTGCTCTCCCTGATGCTGGGCTACCTCGGCTTCCAGCAACTGCGGCTGGACCGTCCGGGCAGCATCCACGACGTGTACGACGTGCTCTACTACGATCTCCAACTCTTCGTCCTCAGCGCCGAACCCTTCCAGGAGCAGGGCCCCTACCCGTGGCAGCTGCAGGTCGCCCGGTTCACCGCCCCGCTGTTCACCCTGATCGCCGTGGTCGAGGCCAGCCGGCTGCTGCTCGCTGCCGAGATCCGTCGCCTGCGCGCCCGCCGAGCCCACGGCCACGCCCTGGTCTGCGGCGACTCCCAGTTCGCCCACATGCTCGCCGACCGGCTATTCGCCGACGGCGAACGCGTGGTCGTGGTGCGCTCCGAACCGTTCGGGCTACTGGAATACCGCCAACGTCGCTACCTCGGCGTCATCGGCGACCCCACCCGCGGCGACGTGCTGCGGGGCGCGGGCCTACCCAGGGCCCACACCATCTACGCCTGCACCGGCAACGACGACCGCAACCACGCCATCGCCAACGCGGCCAGCCATCTGGTTCACGACCGGCGGCCCGTTCCCCGGGTCTACGTCCAGGTCCACGACCCGGAGATGTGCCTGTCTCTGCAGGCTCGGCGGCTCGGCGCCGCCGGATCCAGCCGACTGCGGCTGGACTACTTCCACGTCGACGACATCGCCGCCCGCGCGTTGCACCGCCACCACCCGCTGCGCCCGGCCCCGGGCCGGCCGGCGAAGGTGCTCATCGCCGGCAATGGCACCTTCCGCCGCGCCCTGCTGGTCGAGACCGCCCGCCACTGGCGGTCCCGCCCGGCCGGCGATGGTGAGCCCGCCGAACCCCTGCACGTGGACCTCGTCGCCCCCGACGCCACCGTCGAGCTTGCCCTGGCCGCCTCCCGTTACCCGTTCCTGACCACCGCCTGCCGGCTTTCCGCGTACGACGTGGACTTCGACGGCCTGGCCAGGCTGCCGCAACTGGCCATCGGTGGCTACGACCGCATCTACCTCTGCCCGCTCGACGAACGCACCGGTCTGCAGTTCGTGCTGGACACCCCCGCGCTCTGGCGGGCGGCGGCGAGCGCCGTCTTCATCCCGGTGTACCGGCAGGCGGCGCTCGCCGCGGCCTTCCACGGCGATTCCCGCCACGATCTGCTCGACGAGGTGCACGGCAAGCTGCGGTTGTACCCGGTGCTGACCCAGGCCTGCGACGCCCGACTGATCGCCGAGGACCTCACCGAACGGCTGGCCGAGCAGATCCACGACCGCTACCTGCACGCCCAGCAGCGGGCCGGGGTACGCCCCGGCGACGCGCCCGCGATGGTCGACTGGCCGCGCCTGCCCGAGTCCCTGCGGCAAGCCAACCGCGCCCATGTCCAGGACATCGCCGCCAAGTTGCTGAACCTCGGCTGCGTCGTGGCGCCCCGACACGGCAGCACCGGCGACGCCTCGGCCGCCGGGCGGGCCATCGACGACCGGATCGACGAGCTCGCCCAACTCGAGCACGAGCGCTGGTGCCGGGAACGGCAGGGGGAGGGCTGGACGTACGGCGACCCCCGCGACGACGCTCGGCGGCGGCATCCCGCGCTGCGGCCCTGGCACGAGCTGACCCCCGAGGTCCAGGAGCAGAACCGTGAGGAGATCCGGGCGCTGCCCGACGTCCTCTCCGACAGCGGGTTCGAGCTGATCCGGCTGGCGCCCGCCGTGCCCGGGCAGTGGAGAGGACCGGCCGATGGCTCCTGACCCCGCACCGCTGCGCGTCGGCATCACCGGGCACATCAACCTGACCCCCGCCACCGAGCGGCTCGTCGCCGACGCGCTGCGCGTCGAGCTACGCCGGATCAGCGACCGGCCGGTGCACGGCGTGACCTGCCTCGCGGCCGGTGCCGACCAGATCTTCGCCCGTGCGGTCCTGGCCACCGGCGGCACGTACGAGGTGATCCTGCCGGCCCCGGACTACCGGGCCGTGGCGATAGCGCCGGACCGCCGGGCCGCCTACGACGAGCTTCTCCAGGGCGCGACCCAGATCATCAACATTGGTCATGACCGCTCCGGTACCGCCGCCTACGTGGCCGCCAACCGGGAGTTGCTTCGCCGGATACAGCGGCTCGTGGCGGTCTGGGACGGCGAGCTCGGCTGCCACGCCGCGTCGACGGACCGCACCGTCGGCTGGGCGCGGCAGCGCGGCATCCCGACCACGATCCTGTGGCCGAGCGGTGCCCGGAGGATGCCCACCGCCTGACGGCATCACGCGCCACCGACTCTGGGCCGACGGTGGTGGGTCAACCGGAGCCCGACACCGCGTACGGCGTCGATGGTGACGCCGGTGCCGAGTTCGGCGAGCTTGCGCCGCAGCCGCTTCACCAGGGACTGCACGTCCGCCCGGCGCTGCAGCCGCTCGTCGTGCCAGACCGAACGGTGCAGTTCGGCGTAGCTCCACACCCGGATCGGCTCGGTGGTCAGACAGGTCAGCAGGTCGTGCTCGAGCCGGGTGAGATCGACCTGACGGTCCCCGCAGCGGGCGGTGGACCGGACCGAGTCGATCAGCAAAGTGTCGTCGACTGCCGCGGCCACGGCGACGGGTGCCCGGGCGGACGGCGCAGCCGTACGGTGCTGCGGGGCCCCGATCAGCTTGCGCAGCTCATCGAAATCAGCCACCAGCAGCAGTGGTGCGACACCGTCGAGGAGTTCCGCCAGCCGGATTCGTTCGGCCGGCGACGGTGTCACCGCGATCAACAGTGGAAACAGGTCCTCCGCCACAGCCGCCCCCACCCCGGAAAACGGTAGGCAACTTCTGCCCAACTTCGTCTTGACCGTGACAGTAATTGTCAACGCTGCCAGCAGCTAGGCAACCGTTAGTGACAAGTTGCTCACGTCCCGTTCTTGATCGTCCTTTTGCCTCGATCATAGTGTCCAACCGGGCAGCCGGCGTGACCCGCACGGCGGCCCTGGGGGGTACGGGGGCCTGTCATTCCGGCGTGATCCTGACGGAAAGGATCTCCGGCACCCTTCGCCATGGCTCGATCAACCGCGGGTCGTACTGGAGGAGGCAGCAGCGATGCTGAGACGTCCACACCCGAGGCGCATCGCCAGATCCCTGCTGAGTGCAGGGGCGGCTCTGGCTCTCGCCACGACAGCCCTGGTCGCCACCGGCACCGGCGCACAGGCCGGAACGGGCATCGGCGCAGGGTCCGCGTCGGACAAGATCCGCCCGGAACTCGCGCAGCAACTGCAGGGCAAGAGCGAGGGCGACTTCTGGATCCACTTCAAGGACAAGGCGGACCTGAGCAAGGCCAGCGCGATCAAGGACTGGAACGAGCGGGGCACCGCGGTCGCCGAAGCGTTGCAGCAGACCGCCGCGAAGAGCCAGGCCGCCATCCGGGCTGAACTGAACAGCTCGGGCGTCAAGTACGAGACCTTCTGGGCGTCCAACGCCATCAAGGTCAGCGGCGGCTCGGCGACAATGGTGCAGAACTTCGCCACGCACGCCGAGGTCGAGGGCCTGTACGCCCCGATCGAGTACAAGGTCCCCGAGGTCACCAAGGGCACCGACGAGAAGACGGTGAACGCCCTCGAGTGGGGCATCGCGAACATCAAGGCCGACAAGGTCTGGTCCCAGTACGGCGTCAAGGGCGCCGGCATCACGGTGGCGAACATCGACACCGGGGTCCAGTACGATCACCCGGCGCTGGTGAACTCCTACCGCGGCAACAACGGTGACGGCACGTTCAACCACAACTACAACTGGTACAACGCCGCCGGGACCTGTGCCGCCGCGCCCTGCGACACCAACGGCCACGGCACCCACACGATGGGCACCATGGCCGGCTCCGCCGGGGCCAACGAGATCGGGGTCGCCCCCGAGGTCAAGTGGATCGCGGCGAACGGCTGCTGCCCCAGCGACGCCGCGCTGATCAACTCCGGCCAGTGGATGCTGCAGCCCCGGGACCTCAACGGTCAGAACCCGGACGCGAGCAAGCGGCCGAACATCATCAACAACTCGTGGGGCACCACGTTGCCCTCCAACGACCCGTTCATGGAGGACGTGACCGACGCGTGGAAGGCCTCGGGCATCTTCGGGGCCTGGTCGAACGGCAACAACGGATCCGGCTGCCAGACCAGCGGCTCGCCGGGCAGCCTCACCAGCAACTACTCCGTCGGCGCCTACGACGTCAACAACACCATCGCCAGCTTCTCCTCCCGCGGAGCCGGGCAGGGCGGCACGATCAAGCCGAACATCTCGGCGCCGGGGGTCAACGTCCGGTCGAGCGTTCCCGGCAGCACCTACGCCAGCTTCAACGGGACCTCCATGGCGGCCCCGCACCTCGCGGGCGCGGTCGCGCTGCTGTGGTCGGCGGCGCCGGCGCTGGTCGGCGACATCAACGCCACCCGCGCACTGCTCAACGGCACGGCCATCGACACGGCCGACAGCCAGTGTGGCGGCACCGCAGCGAACAACAACGTCTACGGCGAGGGCCGGCTGGACGTCCTCGCGCTGCTCAACGCCGCCCCGATCGGTGACACCGGCACCCTGGCCGGCACCGTCACCGACGCGGGCACCGGTGCCGCGATCCCGGGCGCGACCGTCGCCCTGACCGGTGCGGCCAGCCGCGACCTGACCACCGCAAGCGACGGCAAGTACTCGTCGGTCCTGCCGGCCGGTGACTACCAGGTCGCGGTGTCGGCGTTCGGCTACCAGAGCAAGACGGTGTCGGCGACGGTCACCAAGAACGCGACCACCACGACCAACGTCGCGCTGGCGACGGTGCCGAGCGTCACCGTCAGCGGCACGGTCACCGACGACTCCGGACACGGTTGGCCGCTCTACGCGAAGGTGAGCGTCGCGGGCCCGGCCGGTGTTTCGACCTACACCAAGCCCACCAACGGCCGCTATAGCCTCACGCTGCCGGCCGGGGCGACCTACAGCATCAAGGTCGAGTCGAAGTACCCCGGTTACCAGACGGTCACCAAGGACGTCGTGGTCGCCTCCAAGAACGTCACCCACAACGTGGCCGTGCCGGTGGCCGCCAACTCCTGCACCACGGCGCCCGGCTACCGCAACGGCTCCGACGGGGTGTACGAGACTTTCGACGGCACCACCAGGCCGGCCGGATGGTCGATCGTTGACAACATCGGCAACGGTCAGGGCTGGCAGTTCAACGACCCGGGCGCCCGGGGCAACCTGACCGGCGGCACGGGCAACTTCGCGATCCTCGACAGCGACAAGTACGGCAGCGGCAACAAGCAGGACAGCTCGCTGGTCAGCCCGGTCGTCGATTTGACCAACGTCGCCGCGCCGGTGATCCGGTTCAACCAGGACTTCCGCCAGCTGAGCGCCAACAAGGCGGATGTCGACCTGAGCCTCGACGGCGGCGCCACCTGGACCAACGTGCTGCGGCAGACGACCAATGCCCGTGGCCCGCTGGTGACCGAGATCAAGATCCCGCAGGCTGCGGGCAATTCCCAGGCGCGGGTTCGGTTCCACTTCTATGACGCCCAGTGGGTCTGGTGGTGGCAGATCGACAACGTGCTGATCGGCAGCAAGGTCGTCTGCGAGCCGATCGACGGTGGCCTGGTGTTCGGCCAGGTGCAGGACAAGAACGACAGCAGCTACCTCAATGGCGCCACCGTCACCAGTGACGACCGGCCGGCGGAGAAGGCCACCACCGTGGCCAACTCGGATGACCCCGCTCTGCCCGGCTTCTTCTGGATGTTCTCCACGCTGACCGGCTCGCACAGCTTCACTGCCAAGGCCGGCAAGTACGTCAGCCAGAGCAAGCAGGTCGACGTCGAGACCGACTGGGCGACGTCGGCGAACTTCAAGCTCGGGGCCGGCCAACTGTCGATCACCCCGGCCGAGGTCGTCGGCACCGCGCAGATGCCCGGCGGCAAGGCCACCTCGAAGTTCACGGTGACCAACACCGGCGGTGCTCCCGTCGACGTCGAGTTCAGCAAGCGGGACGGCGGCTTCGTGCTCGAGCGGGCCGACGGCACCCAGCTGAGCAAGCAGCAGGTGCTCGCGGCCAGCGGCGCACCGGAGCAGCGGCTCAACGCCCCCACGTCGTTCGCCGCCAAGACGTCCGGCATGGGGACCACCGGCGCCCCCGCCGCGGTCGGCCCGCACGCCGCGCCGTGGACCACCATCGCCAACTACCCGGCGAAGACGATGGACAACCGGGTGGTGAACCTCGACGGCAAGGTCTATGCGATCGCCGGCAGCGACGGGTCGGCCTCCACCGCGAAGAACTACGTCTACGACCCGATCGCGCAGAACTGGGCGCCGATCGCCGATCTGCCCGGCGCGCGCAACGCCATGACGGTGGGCGTCGCGGACGGGAAGATCATCGCGACCGGCGGCTGGGGAGCCTCCGGGCCGGACGGCACCACCTGGTCGTACGACCCGGCGGCCAACACCTGGACGAAGAAGGCCAACAACCCCGCGGCCCGCTCCGCCGCCGGGCAGGCGGTCGTCGGCGGCAAGCTGTACGCCATCGGGGGTTGCACGACCGCGTCCTGCACGCCGATGTCCAACTCGGTCGTCCGGTACGACCCGGGCAGCGACGCCTGGGAGACGTTGCCCAACTACCCGAAGTCGGTGGCGTTCCTGTCCTGCGGCGGGATCGACGGCGTCGTCTACTGCACCGGTGGTAACGACGGCTCGGTCGCGCTGAAGGCCAGCTATGCCTTCGACCCGGGTGCCAACGCGTGGACGGCCATCGCCGACGCGCCGGCCGACAGTTGGGCCAGCTCGTTCGCGGTGGCGAGCGGCAAGCTCATGGTCGTCGGTGGCGTGCAGGGTGGCGCCATCACCAACGCCGGCTTCGCCTATGACCCGGCCACCAAGGCGTGGTCCAGCCTGCCGAACGCCAACACTGCCCGCTACCGCGGTGCCGCGGCGTGCGGCTTCTACAAGATCGGCGGTTCGTCGGGCAGCTTCGACGCCACCTCCGACAACGAGGTGCTGCCCGGGTTCGAGGGGTGCAGCGAGGCCGCGGCGGACGTCAGCTGGATGACGATCGACAAGGCGGCGGTCACGCTGGCACCGGGCGCCAAGGTGACGGTCACCGTCGGGATGACGGCGAACGTCGACCAGCCGGGCACCTACACCGCTTCGGTCGCGATCAAGCAGAACACCCCGTACCAGGTGCAGCCGGTGCCGGTGACGATGATCGCGAATGCGCCGAAGACCTGGGGCAAGCTGATGGGCACGGTCACCGGGACGAGTTGCCAGGGCGCGAAGGCACCGATTTCCGGGGCGATCGTCCAGGTCGACACGTGGGCGATGGACTTCACGTTCACCACGGACGCCGCCGGGAAGTACGCCTACTGGATGGACAAGCGGAACAACCCGCTGACGATGATCGTCGCCAAGGACGGCTGGAAGCCCCAGACCCGTACGACGAAGATCAACAACAGTACGCCCACGGTGGAGGACTTCGCGCTGTCTCCCATCCGTTGCTGACAACTGACCGGTAGTTGAGGTTCGGCCCGCCTGGTATCCGACCAGGCGGGCCGAACCCGTTTCGGCCCCGCGGCGGCTGCCCTCGGGCGCCAGCGATGGTCAGGATGGGGCCAGCCGGAAACCGACCCCACGGACCGCGTGGATCGTCGCCGTGGCGTTGAGCCAGGCGAGCTTGCGCCGTACCCGGCGCACCACCGAGTGCATGTCGGAGCCCCGGCCGAGGTGCACGTTGCCCCAGACTTTCAGGTGCAACCGCTCGTAGGTCCAAATCTGCCCGGGCGTGCCGACCAGGCAGCGCAGGAAGTCATGCTCCAGCGGGGTCAGTTCGATCTCGCGGTCCCGCCAGCGCAGCACCCGGCGGTCAGAGTCGACGCTGAGGCCGGAGTGCGGTGGCGCGTTGACGTCCTCCACGGGCGCGGCGATCGCCGTTTCGGTAACCGCGGCTTCGGTGGGCGGTGACGCCGTGGTGCGGGGCGTCTGGGGCATGCCGAGGAACTCGCGCGCCTGGCTGACGCTCGAGACGATCAGGAAGGCCGCGTTCCCCGCGAGCAGTTGGGCGAGCTGGCGGCGTTCGTCCGGTGAGGACGCGATGCCGATGACCAGAGACGCGGTCGGAATCCCCATCATGCTGGGCCTTTCTGATTCCACTCGTATGAAGGGTCATAATCCGGAATTGCCGATAATCGGCGAGCATTGTGAATCTGGCGGAATGGCTGGTCTGGGGCATTGTGAGGCATTTCTACCGGCGGTCCATAACTGCTTCCTGCAAATTGATACACTACGGTATATCGATGTAATGGGCAAGCAGCATTTGGCTCATTACATTCCCTGGCGTGTTCGGCGCGAATCACCGGGGATGTTGGTCAGCGACCGGATCGGGGTACGCGAGCCGAATGGCCGAGCTGCTCGAGGACGGGGACATCTACCTGCTCTACCGACCGCGCGTCGAGGAGGAGCACGTCGACTCCCTGCAGGAGGTGCAGCGGCTGCTGGTGGTGCTGCACCCGTGGCACGGGCGGCACCTGCGGCTGCTGGTGGTCGGGCGTAAACGCCTGCCCGACATCGAGGTGCACGACCGCTTCTGGGCGTTCGTCGACGCGGTGGTGGACCGACCCCAGCAGCTCCACGATGCCCTGCAGGCGCACCGCTACCGCACGAGGACCCGCGACAACCGCAGGCAGCCGCCGGCCCGGCCCGCGGCGGAGGGGGCCTACGCGATCGCGCGACACGACGACCACACCCACCTCGCGTACGAACTCGAACTCCCGCCGCGTCTCGGCGAGGCGCAACATGACCTCGGCATCGAGTCCGAGGCGAGCTACATCGTCACGGTGAAGAACCCGCAGGCGCCGTCCCCGCCCGGAGTCGGCCTCCGCGAGTCCCAGAAGGTCCGGCTGCCCGCCGCCTTGCAGGCGACGTTTCACGGGCGCCGCTTCGCCCCGCTCGACCCACCCGACTTCCTCGATCATCCCGGGACCGAGATTGTGCTCGTCGGAGCGGCCCACGACGCCTCCGCGGAGCTGAGGATCGACCTGGACGCGGAGGTGGAGCGAGCGGAGCGCAGCACCGTCTTCGGCGACCTGCGGATCGGGCGTCGCGAGCGTCCCGTCGCCCCTCTCTTCACCGGGGAATGGGCCTGACTCAGGAGAAATGGGTACGCGGCCGGGCCAGGCGCTCCCCGTCGACGATCAGGTCGACCTTCTCGTTGTAGAAGGCGACCAGCCCGGCGATCGGCAGCAGCGCCGCGGTGGGGAAGCCGTATGACCAGGCCAGGTCGGGGTGCGCCGTGCCGTCGACGCGCACGGACCAGTAGCCGGTGGTCCGCCCCTTGTACGGGCAGGCGGTCGTGGTGTCCGACGGCACGAGGTGCCGGAAGTTCACGTCGGTGCGGTCGAGGTAGTAGCGGGTCGGCAGGCCGGTCTCGAAGACCAGCACCGGTGCCGTCGACTCGGCCAGCACCGTCCCGTCCAGCTCCACCCGGACGCCGCGCGAGGAGCGCAGCGCGTCCACCCGGGCGTACGGGTTGCGGGGATGGACGAATACCTGCTCGTCCTCCTCGAACCAGGCGTCCAGTGCCGCCCAGTCGAACCGGATCGTGTCCGCCAGCCCGGGCCGCGCGCCGTGCCCGTACCACCGGGCGCACGAACCACGGGTGGTCTCGCCGACCCGCAGCCCGTGCAGCCGCGCGCTGCCGCGCCGCGACGGCTCCGTGCGCTGCTCGTCGACCAGCAGGTCACGGTTCACGTCCGCGCTCGGGATGTAATACTGCGGATAGAACGGCCATTCCCACACGTACGAGGCCCGGGTGGTGTCCAGCACCGGCTCGGCGGCGAGGAACGCGCGGACCCGGCGGGGCACCGGCTCGACGTGGTCGACGGGGGTGACTGCCTTGGGATAGTCCGACACCGTTTCCTCCGTCACTGGCTCGCGTCGCATACCGGTCCAACGATCGGAGCGGCCGAGCGTTCACGGCGCATGTGAGCTGAGGCACCATCGTCCCGTACGGGAATGAGAACCGTCGCCGAATGATTTGGTGGCAGGTGTGACCGCCGCATCCTCCGCCCGCCTTCGGACGGGCGTGACCTCATGACCGCGACCGTCGACACGAACGAAACACCCACGTCGACCCACCTGGCCGGTGACCTGATGGGCACCCGGCAACGACTGCGGCTCGTGCTCGTCCTCGGCTCGCTGATCGCCATCGGGCCGCTGACCATCGACATGTACCTGCCCGCCCTCCCGACCATCACCACCGACCTGCACACCACGTCGGCGGCCGTCCAGCTGACCCTGACCGGCACCCTCGCCGGCCTCGCCGTCGGCCAACTGCTGATCGGCCCGCTCTCCGACGCCGTGGGTCGGCGGGTGCCGCTGCTCGCTGGCCTCGGCCTGCACATCGTCGCGTCCGTGCTGTGCGCGATCGCCCCGAACATCGGCACGGTGGGCGCACTGCGGGTGCTGCAGGGGCTGGGCGTCGCGGCCAGCGCCGTGGTGTCGACCGCGGTCGTCCGCGACCTGTTCAGCGGCGCGGCCTTCGCCAAGCTGTTCTCCCGCCTGATGCTGGTGATGGGCGTGGCCCCGATCCTGGCCCCCACCCTCGGCAGCGGCCTGCTGCGCTGGTCGAACTGGCGGGGCGTGTTCCTCGCCCTCGCCGTCTTCGGGGTGTTGCTGATCGCCGTCGCGGCCCGCGGGCTGCCGGAAACCCTGCCGCCCGAGCGACGCCGCCGCGGCGGCGCGGCCGCCACCGTACGGGACTACCGCGCGCTGCTGCGCGACCGGACGTTCGTGGGTCTCGTGCTGGTCACCGGGCTCGCCATGGCGGCCCTCTTCGCGTACGTGGCCGGGTCGTCGTTCGTCTTCCAACAGCAGTACGGCCTCGACGAGCAGCAGTTCGGGCTCGCCTTCGGCGCGGGTGCCGTCGGCCTGATCACGGCCACCCAGCTCAACGTGCGGCTGCTGCGCCGGCACTCGCCGCAGCGGATCCTCGTCACCGCCCTGGCCGTGGGCACCGCGGCCGGGCTCGTGCTGGTCACGGTCGCCGCCACCGGCTTCGGTGGCCTCGCCGCCATCCTGGCCGCGCTGTGGGTGGTGCTCGCCACCGCCGGGCTCGCGATGCCGAACGCACCCGCCCTGGCGCTGTCGCGGCACGGGGAAGCGGCCGGCACCGCGGCCGCGCTGCTCGGCTCGGTGCAGTTCGGCATCGGTGCGCTGGCCGCGCCGCTGGTCGGCGTGCTCGGCACCGGCAGCGTGGCGATGGCCGTGGTGGTCGCCGGCGGCATGGCCATGGCACTGGCCGTCCTGCTCGTGGTCGTCCGGCCCGCGCGGCTGGCCGAGGTCGAACCGGCCCCGGTCGCCGTCGCCGCGCACTGAACCCGCTCAGGCCCGTCGGTCCTCGTCCAGGACCGGAACCTCCTGGTTCTGCTCCAGCGCGTCGGCTGCGGTGAGGTCGCCGCGTACCGCGCCGGCCAGGTCGGCCCGGTCGCTCGGCGGCCGCAGGACGCCCTGCTCCGCCAGATCGGCCTCGGACGCCTCCGGCACGGCGTCCGACACCCGGTCCGGCGGGCCCACCACGGTCTCGTCCTGCCGCTGCTCCTGCGCGTCGGCGGCCGGCGGTTGGCGCAGCGGATCGGCGGCGTTCACCGCGTACGCTCGACGAAGGGGGCGGTCAGGTCGGCGACCTCGCCGTATTCGGCCGGAAGCTGCGATACGACGTCGCTGTACCCGTCGGCCGGCAGAGCCTGCCGGAGGACGTCGAACACCGCGGTCACCCCGTCCTTCGCCTGCGTCACGTCGATGTCGGCGCGCCCGCTGACCCGCTCGACGAAGACATCGAGCCCGAACCGCTCGGCGGTCTCACCGGGGGCGAAGGCGTACGGCCGCAGACCCCGTGGCAGCTGGCCGGCCAGGTCCCGCGCCTCGCCGCCGTCGATCCGCTCCGCCAGCGTGGTCAGCGTGGCCCGCACAAGAGCCGTCGCCTGCTCCGACGACGTCCCCGTACGCGTGGCCACCAGGCCGATGAACTGATTGTCGTCCACCTGCAAGGCCCTTCTCTCGGATGGCTGCCCGGGTTTTCCCCGCCACCGCCGCCCCAAACGGCTGCACCGAGTGGTGCCGGATCCCGACGCCGCCGGTAGCGTCACGGCGAGACGATCAGCGCGAGGAGGTCCCCGCAGTGCAGACGACGACCGTGGATGTGCCGACCGGCGACGGCGTGGCCGACGCGTACCTTGTCCGGCCGGACGGAGACGGACCCTTCCCGGCCGTCCTGGTCTTCACCGACGCGTTCGGGCTGCGCCAGGGGGTGGCGCGGATGGCCGAGACGATCGCGGCCCGTGGCTACCTTGTGCTGGTGCCGAACCTGCTCTACCGGTCCGGCCGTGCGCCGCTGGTCGACCTGTCCGCGTTCGCGGACGCCGAGCGGCGCGGGTCGCTGTTCGAGCAGCTCCGCCCGATGATGCAACTGCTGACCCCGGAGGTGGTGGCCCGGGACACCGCCGCCTACCTGGACTTCCTGGCCGGTCAGCCGGGCGTCGCGCCCGGACCGGCGGCGATCGCCGGTTACTGCATGGGCGGCATGAACGCGGTGCGGGCCATCGAGGCGCACCCGGACCGGATCGCCGCGGCGGCGGCCTTCCACGCCGGACGGCTGGTCACCGACGCCCCGGACAGCCCGCACCTGGCCGTCGGCTCTGTCACCGGCGAGCTGTACTTCGGCCACGCCGACCAGGACCCGTCGATGACCGCCGAGCAGATCGCCACGCTGGAGAAGACCCTGGACGCGGCCGGGGTCACCTACCGCTCGGAGATCTACCCCGGCGCCGCGCACGGCTACACCCAGTCCGACACCCCGATGTACGACGAGCGGGCCACCGAGCGGCACTGGGTCGCCCTGTTCGACCTGCTCGACCGCACGTTCCGCAGCTGCACCGGCTGAGGTCGGTACAGTCTCCAACATGCGGCTCACGGTGCTGGGCGGGTGTGGTGTGTGGCCCGACGCGGGTCAGGCGTGCAGCGGCTACCTCGTCGAACACGACGGGTTCCGGCTGCTCGTCGACGTCGGCTACGCCACCGCGCTGCGGCTGCTGGAACGGATCACCGCGGATCAGGTCGACGCGGTGTTCATCAGCCACGGCCATCCCGATCACTGCGCCGACCTGAACCCGCTGCTGCGGGCGCGTGCGCTGCGTGACGATCCGCCGGCACCGCTACCGGTGTACGCGCTGCCGGGTGCGCTCGACGCGGTCCTGGCACTGGACCGTCCCGGGATGCTGGACGCCGCCTATGTGTTGCACGAGTTCACTGCCGGCACTCACCTCGACATCGGCCCGTTCCGCGCCCAGACCCGCCCGCTGCCGCACTTCGTGCCCAACGCCGGCGTCCGGCTCGCCGCCGGTGGCCGCGTCCTGGCGTACACCGGGGACAGCGGCCCGAGCCCCGACGTGGTGGAACTGGCGCGCGGCGCGGACGTGCTGCTCGCCGAGGCCACCTATCTCGATCAGGTGCCGCCGGACTCGCGGCGGTACCAGTCGAGCGCGTGCCAGGCGGGTCGGCAGGCGGCGGACGCCGACGTCGGGCACCTGATCCTGACTGATCTTCAGCCGGGCACGGACCCGGCGGCCGCGCGCTGTGCAGCCCGCGACGGGTACGGCGGTCCTGTCGACGTCGCGGTCGCCGATCTCCTCGTCGACCTGCCCTGAGGCAACGCCTCCGGGTGCGGTCAGGACAGCCGGTCGACCGTCGCGGGGACCAGACCGTGGCCGCGCGCCGCGCCGGTGAGCTGGCGTAGCACCCAGCGCAGCGCGTCACCGGCGGCCGGCTGCGATGTCACGTCGAGACACCATGCGCCGCCGACGTGCCGCAGGTTCCACCGGAAGTTCGTGTCGTTGACCCGCAGGCGCCCGGTGCCGACCACACCCGGTTGCCTCCCGGTCGGGGCCGGAACGTCGCCGAGCCGCAGCAGCGTGCTCAGTCGGGCCAACTGGCGATCGTCCAACTCGCCGGCGAAGAGGATCCGGTGGACGTCCGCGCCGGTGCCCAGCCGCAGCGGCGCCCCGGACGACAGCGGCACGTCGTCGTGGAAGTGGCCGCGCAGCGCCTCCTCGTCGGGCAGCGCGCCGCCGCCCAGCCTGCCGTAGGTCACCGCGGCGGCGGCGCGGTCGACGGCCTTCAGACGGGCGCGGAGCTGCCGGTCCGTTCGGATCGCCCGGGCGAACGCGGCCGAGCTCCACCAGCCGCCGTCGGCCGGGGTCCAGCCCGCGGTGCGTAACCGGATTGCGGAGAGGTCGTCGGCCAGGACGAACTCCTCGACCAGCAGGCCGGCTGCCTGGGCGTCGTCCGCCTGGGCGTGCAGCAGGTAGTAGTCGAGTGCGCCGGTGTGCGCGCGTCGCAGCAGGGTTTCCGTGGTCACCTCGGGACCGTACCGCTCTGGTCGGCTGCCAGGCACGGCTCTCGGCCCCGGGTTTCGCAGCGAAGCCCGACGGGCACTGCCCGGACCAGGCGGGCCAGGAGGTCCGCCCGGTCCGACGAGGTGGTCGGTGGCGTCGGCGCCGAGCGTCCCGCTGCTGTCAGGCGGGAACGACGGTGAGCCGGGGGCCGGTGGGCGGCGCGGTGCCGGCCAGGCTCAGCAGGGTGTGGCCGGTGGCGTCGTCGACGACGGCGACCCGCACCGTGTCGGGCTGTTGGTCGGCCAGTGGCACGGCGAACACCGCGGTCACCGGGCGGCCCTGGTAGAGCGCGGCGTGCCCGACGAAGCGCCAGTCTCCGTCGTCCCAGTACTCGCGTACGTCGGAGCGGAGCAACGGGGCGACCCGCCGATAGGCGTCACTGAGCTGGAGCTGCTGCACGGTGGCGAGCAGCGGCACGCCGGTGCCGCCACGCAGCGGGTGGGTCAGCCGGGCGCGCAGCCGGCGCAGCGGCAGCAGCCAGGCGGCGTCCAGCTCCGGCGAAAGCGCCACCACCGCCGCCACCTCGGCGAGCAGGACGGCGGCACCGGCCAGTGGTCGCGCGGACAGCGCGGCCGGCCAGCCGCCGGGCACCACGACGGACAGTCCGCTCGCCAGCACCAGCAGCCCGGCCCGGCCCAGGCCGCGCCCGGAGACCGGCGTCGATCGGGCGCTCAGGCAGCCGCACGAGGAGGCGGGAGCGGCTCGCCGGGCGTACGTGAGGTAGGCGAGGAAACCGACGGCCAGCACGCTCGCGGCGACCGCCTCCAGCCGCAGCGCGGGTGGCAGCAGGAGCAGCGCGCCGAGGGTCAGCTCGACGCCGCCGAGCAGCCGGTACGCGGGCAGCGCCCGGCGTTGGCCGAGCAGCCGCACGAGGGCCGATCGGCTGGCGGCTTCGGCGGCGTACCGGCTGAACAGCTTGACGCGCGCGGACCAGATCAGCACCACACCGACGACCAGCGGTTGCAGCGCCGCGATCAGTTCGATCATGGGTTCTCCCCTCGGGTTGGCGGGCCGGCGGTGCCCGGGCGGTACGCGGCGCCGCCCGGGCGTCGTCGGTCAGGCGGCGGCGTAGATGGTGGCGATGCTGATCTCGTTGGTGTCCGGATGCCAGGCGCCGAGCACCTGGACGTGCCGCCCGACCCGCAGCAGCGACATGTCGCTGATCGCCGGGGTGCCGTTGTAGACCGCGGCGGATCGCCCCGGCACGACGTGCGCCACGATCCGGCGACCCTGGTGGTCGAGGTGCAGCAGGTTGCGGCCGACCGACGCGATGTGCGCGTGCAGGTTGACGATGTTGACCCAGATGGAGTCCGCGGCGAGCGTGCCGTCGGGCAGGCGGACGCCGCGGGCGTAGAGGCCGTCCCCGACGGCCACCTGGTCGAAGGTGGTCGGGTGCAGCTTCCAGAGGCTCGTTCCGTCGGTGACCCGGATCGAGTGCAGCACGGTGTCCGAGCCGGTGACCAGCAGCATGTGGCCGGAGATCTTGCTGATCCGGCCCTCGGCGAAGTTCGGGTCCGGGGCACCCGGTGTGACGGCGGCGGCCTCGGCGGCGAAGGCCGCCTCGGGGGCGAGTGAGCCGAGCCCGGTGGCGCCCACCACGCCACCGATCGCGGCGGTGGCGAGCAGTCGCCGGCGGTTGAGGGTCTGGTCCATCGTGACGCCCTCCCGTTCAGACGATGTCGATCGAACAGGGCCGCAGCCCGGTGGACAGGCTGGCGATCACGCTGTACGCCGCGGGGGTCAGGTCGACGACCCGGTTGCTGCCGCAGGCCGAGCCGCAGCACGTGCGCTCGCCGCAGAACGAGACGGTGCGCGGCCCGCAGTCGGCGATGCTCGTGCCGACCCGGGCGCCGTTGCAGAGGTTGGTGGTGTAGTGCACGAAGCCGCAGCCGCGGCGGCTGATGTTGATGCCGCAGGCGTCCGGGCGGGTGATGGCGTTGCAGGCGTCCGAGGTGTTGGGCCAGGCGTGCTGGTAGTTGCCCGACTTGCAGGTGCCGCAGGCGCCGCCGCCGGCCGCGCCGCAGGGACCCCAGGCGTTGCCGCAGCAGAACCAGGACACCTCGCCTTGCAGAGCTGCCATGGATACCTCCTCCCATAGTCAACAATCGATAGCGACAGCCATCGATATAGATGGTGATTGTTGTGTCGGAAATCACCAAAAGTCAATGTCGAGGAAGAAATTTTCTTACCGGCAGCACGGTTGGGTGCGTGATCGGTGGCAGCCGAACCAGCCGGCACGTGGACGAAGGGCCGGCTGTGCTGTCACCGATCGAGCTGCGGTGTCAGTCGACGAAGCCCGCCTTGACCAGTCGGACCTGCCGATGCGCGGCCAGCCGTTCGGCCTGCTCCCCGATGGCGGCCCGGAGGCGGGCGGGCGGCGCGGGCCACAACTGCACCTGCACGGTCAGCTTGCCGCCGGACTGGCGCGGTCGCCAGGTGCCGGCGATCTCACCGTCGGCGACCACCGCGCCAGGCCGGCCGAGCACCGGCCAGAGGACCTTCGCGCGGGCCGGGTCGTCAACCAGCAACGGGCGGTCCTTGGCCTGCAGGAACAGGTCGAATGGCCCGAGCAGCCGGACCAGTTGCGGGCGGGGCGCGTCGAACCGGTCGGCGTCGGCGGACAGCACCCAGCGGGCCTCGCCGGCCACGGACACCTCGACGGCGTCGGCCGGCCAGCGGGCCTTGACGTCCTTGACCGGCGCGTCGAGGTAGTCGGCGACGTGCTTGGGGGTGGCCGGGCCGAGCAGCCGCAGGTAGGCGCGGATCAGGTCGAACCGCGCCGACACCTGAGCCGCCGGCCGGAAACCGGCGATGGGTTGCAGCACCGGCGGGGAGGTGCCGGTGTCCTGTGCGCCGATGTCGAGCAGGGCGGTGTCGGCGAGCATGCCTTCGGTGCGGTCGAGTTGCTGGGCGCGGATGCGAAAGCTGAGCACCTGTGCACGGTCGACCACCATCACCACAGAGGCCAGGGTACGGCCTGCCACCGACTGGGTCGCCCAGGCGCGGCGCGAGGTCCCGGCCCTCCTGTCACCCGGTCGCGCGACCCGCCGTGACGGGCCTTGACATTGGCTCCCCTCGCGACCACCCTGTCCTATAATCCTACTGACGTAGGACAATAGAGAGGATCGTCCTGCGTGATCGAGTTTGTGCTGGACAGCCGGTCGAAGGTGAACACCTACATGCAGCTGGTGCAGCAGGTGAAACAGGCGCTGCGCGTCGGCCTGCTGGCGCCGGGCGACCAGCTGCCGAAGGTTCGGGACGTCGCGCAGTCGTTGGCGATCAACCCGAACACGGTGCTCAAGGCGTATCGCGAACTGGAGATCGAGGGCCTGGTCGGCGGCCGACCCGGGGTCGGCACGTTCGTCGAACGCACCCTGGCGGGCGCGTCCCTGGCCAACCAGGCCGAGCTGCGCGAGGACCTGGTGGCCTGGCTGCACCGGGCCCGGGCCGCGGGGCTCACCGCCGAGGACGTGATCGCCCTGGTGGAGACCACCATGCGCGCCACGCTCGCCGACGAGACACAGCAGAAGGAGCCCGCGTGAGCGGAGGAGGAAAGATGGAGATGGTTCTGGAGGCCGACCGGTTAGGCAAGCGATACGGCACCACCTGGGCGCTGCGGGACTGCACGCTGCGCCTGCCCGCCGGGCGGATCGCCGCCCTCGTTGGCCCGAACGGGGCGGGCAAGAGCACCCTGCTGCACCTGGCCGTCGGCCTGCTCCGCCCCGACGCGGGGACGGTGCGGGTGTTCGGCGAGTCGCCCTACAACAACACGAGCACCCTGGCGGACATCGGCTTTGTCGCCCAGGACACCCCGCTGTACCGGGACTTCAGCGCCGCCGAGCTGGTCACCGCCGGCGCGAAGCTGAACCGGCGGTGGGACGGCGCCCTCGCGCGCAACCGGCTGGCGCAGCTCGGCATTCCACCCGACCGGCCGGTCGGCAAGCTGTCCGGTGGACAACGCGCCCAGGTCGCGCTGGCGCTCGCGCTGGCCAAACGGCCCCGGCTGCTGCTGCTCGACGAGCCGGTGGCCAGCCTGGACCCGCTGGCTCGGCGGGAGTTCCTCCAGTCGCTGATGGGCAGCGTCGCCGACGCCGGCACCAGCGTGCTGCTCTCCTCCCACCTGCTGGCCGACCTGGAACGGGTCTGCGACTACCTGATCGTGCTGCACGCCGCTCGGGTGCAGCTCACCGGCACGGTCGACGACCTCGTGGCCGGGCATCGGCAACTGGTCGGCCCCCGGCACGACGGCACGCCACCCGCCGGCGTCGCCGCGGTGCTCCGGGCCAGCCACACCGACCGACAGTCCACGCTGCTGGTTCGCACCGACGGGCCGATCGACGATCCGGCCTGGACGGTCCGCGAGGTCAGCCTCGAAGACATCGTCCTGGCCCACCTCGCCGACGGCGACCCGATGACCAGTCACACAGAGTGGGGGGTGCCGGCATGATCTGGCTGGCCTGGCGGCAACACCGCAAACAGCTCCTGTTCACCCTCATCGGGTTCGCGGCGCTCGCCGCCCTGATGATCCCGATCGGCCTGTCGATGCGGCACACGTTCACCGACCTCGGCCTGCCCGACTGCGTACGGCAGATGGCCCGCGCCGACGTGGCGCAGTCCACCGCGGACGCCTGCCAGGCCGGCTTCCGTCGCTTCACCAACCGATACGGCAGCCTGAACCTCGTGGCGGTGCTGCTGCTCGTCCTGCCGATGCTGGTCGGCCTCTTTTGGGGAGCCCCAACTGTCGCGCGCGAGGTGGAGCACGGCACGCACCGCTTCGCGTGGACCCAGGGCGTCGGCCGCACCCACTGGGCGTTGGTGAAGTTCGGCCTGGTCGGCGCGGTCACGGTGGGCCTCGCGATCTGCTACGGCCTCGGCATGTCGTGGTGGGCCGGCCCGCTGACCCAGGCCGCACACGAGGGCCGGATGGGCGTCATGGTTTTCGACCTGCTCGGCGTCGTCCCCATCGGCTACACACTCTTCGCCGTGGCGCTGGGCATCTTCGCCGGCACCGTCTGGCGCCGGATGCTACCCGCCATGGCCGTCACCCTCGTCGGGTTCGTCGGCGTGCGAACGGCGCTGGCGACACTGGCCCGGCCGCACTATCAACCCGCACTCACCCTCACCTCCCCGGTGGAAGGGACCCAACCGCTCATGTCCCGTGGCGACTGGGTCCTCTCCAGCGGAGTCCGCAACGCCGACGGGACAATGGTGGCGGTCGACGCTCAGGTCGCCTGCCCGCCGGGCAGCAGCGGGCCGTCCGGCGGGGGCTGCGGTGGTGAGCTGGGCCTCGGACCGGGCGCCTACAACTGGCAGCTCTACCAACCGGCCGACCGGTTCTGGCTCTTCCAGGGCATCGAGACCGGCATCTTCGTCGTCCTCGCCGTGCTCCTGCTCTATCTCGCCATCCGCAGGATCCGCCGCATCGCCTGAGCGCACCAGCGGTGATCGTCGGTCCTTTCGTGGGCTCGGCGACCACGCGTTCCGACCGGTCGGCGTGCTGTCCCCGCTCACCTCCACCGCTGGTCGGTGGGGTGGGCAGCGGGTCGCCAGGCAGGCGTCGACGCCAGCGGCGCGACGACCGGTTAACGCGCCGGCAGGTGCTGGACGAGCTGAATCGGGTTGCCGTCCGGGTCGGCCGTCCAGGCGATCAGCAGCCGATCGAGCCAGACGTGCGGGGCGGCCAGGGCCGGCGCGCCGTCGGCGGTCAGCGCCGCGTACGCGGCGGCGGTGTCGTCGGTCCACAGGACGACCGCCGCGCGCTGGCCCGACGGCACCGGGTCGAGGCCGTGGTCGTCACGGGTGGACGCCACCGACGCGATTCCGATCCGGTAGCCGTCGAGGGTGAGGTCGACGTGGATCGGCTCGCCCCCCGGTGGGCACCCGGAAGGTCTCGGTGAACCCGAGCCCGGCGTAGAAGGGCGGCCCGGCTGACGTTTTCGCTGAACAGGATCACCTGCGGCTGTCGGAACATCGACATGCGCGGACCATACCCGGGCGGTCAGTCCGGCAGGCGGGGCATGTCCAGACCGGGGTCGCGGCCGAGCAGCACCGCGCGGGTCAACGCCGTCGAGCCGAACCGGTCCCGGACCGCGTCCACCGCGGCGTCCAGTTCCGCGCCCGGGTCGCGGGTGAACGGCAGGGTGAGCTGCACGTGCCCGTCGTCGAGGTTGCCGACGGACACCCCGAGCAGCGTCACGCCCCGGGCCTCGATCTCCGGCAGCGCCGCGCGCAGCAACGCCCGCGCCGCGTCCCGCAGCGGCCCGGTCTGTGCCGTCGCCTTGTCCAGGGTGTGCGAGCGGGTGGCCCGGGTGTAGTCGGCGAAGCGCAGCCGCAGGGTCACTGTGCGCCCGGTGCGCCGCGCCGCGCGCATCCGCCCGGTCACCCGGTCGACCAGCCCGGCCAGCACGGCGTCCAGCTCGGTGGGGGAGTGCGGCTCGCGGCCGAGCGCGTGCTGGGCCCCCATCGAGGATCGTCGGCGCCCGACCTGCACCGAGCGGGGGTCGCGGTTGTTGGCGAGGGCGTGCAGGTGGCGGCCGGCGCCCGCGCCGAGCAGCGACACCAGGGCCGCCTCGTTGAGCCGGGCCACCTGCCCCACCGTACGGATGCCCCGCTCGCGCAGCTTCGTCGCGGTGACCGGCCCGACGCCCCACAGCCGTTCCACCGCCAGCGGGTGCAGGAACGCCAGCTCCCGCTCCGGCGCGACGACCAGCAGCCCGTCCGGCTTAGCCACCCCGCTGGCCACCTTGGCCAGGAACTTCGTCCGGGCCACGCCGACGGTGATCGGCAGGCCGACCTGCTCGCGAACCTCCTGGCGCAGTTGCGCCGCGATGTCGGCGGGCGGGCCGACCAGCCGGCGCAGCCCACCCACGTCCAGGAACGCTTCGTCGATGGAGAGGCCTTCGACCAGCGGGGTGGTCCGGCGGAAGATCTCGAAGACGGCCCGGCTCGCCGCCGTGTACGCGGCCATCCGCGGTGGCACCACGACCGCCTCCGGGCAGAGCCGTCGCGCCTGCCGCCCGCCCATCGCGCTGCGCACCCCGCGCGCCTTCGCTTCGTAGCTGGCCGCCAGCACCACCCCGCGGCCGACGATCACGGGCCGGCCGCGCAGCCGGGGATCGTCGCGCTGCTCGACCGACGCGTAGAACGCGTCCAGATCGGCATGCAGGATCGTGGCCTCGCTCGACACGCACCCATATTCGCACACCTGTTCGAACAGGATGTGTGGAAGTTGGCACCGGCCCTCTGGCAAATTTCCCTGAAACGCACCGAATAACCCGATAACGTGACGGTGTCGCGGGTGACGCCGACGGATACGGGGGCCGATGATGGGTGCCGAACAGCGGAACATGGAACTCATGCAGACGCTCGACGATGCCTGGAACGCCCAGGATCTCGAGACGTTCAACAGCCGCCACACCGACGACGTGGTGGTCCGGTGGCCCGGCAAGCCCGAGACCCACGGCCAGGTCAACCACGAGGCCGAGGCGAGGGATTTCTTCACAGCGTTCCCCGACCAGCGCCTCGGCAACCGGCCCTACAAGGTGCTGTTCGCTTCGGGCGAGTGGACCTGCTCCATCGCCCGCTTCACCGGCACCATGACCGGCCCGATGACGGGCCCGGACGGCAACCCGATCCCGCCCACCGGCAAGTCCTTCGACGTTGACTTCTGCACGATCGCCCGCTGGGTCGACGGCAAGATCGTCGAAGAGAACCTCTTCTACGACCTGACCACCTTCATGAAGCAGATCGGCCTCGGCTGAGCCGGCGGTCGGCCCAGGGCGCGGTGCGGGCCCGGGCGCGTACGAGCAGTTCCAGGGCCAGCGCGATCGCCACCGCCTCGACCGCCAGCAGCGTGATCAGGATGAGCAGTTGGGTCGCCCCGGCCTCCAGCGGCCCCGCCCCGCCCAGCAGCACGCCGACGAACGCGCCCGGCAGGGTGACCAGCCCGACCGTGCGGGTCTGGTCCAGCGCGGGGATGAGCGCCTGCCCGGCGGCCGGCCGGCAGATCTCCAGCGCCGCGTCGCGGGGGAGCAGCCCCAGAGCCAGGCCGGCCTCGTACTCGCCGTGGCGGGTGCGCAGCTCGTCCAGGGTGCGCCGGCCGGCGAGGCTGGTCGCGGTCATCGCTCCGCCGATCAGGATGCCGGCCGTCGGCAGGACCACCAGCGGCGTCACCGGCAACGCCCGGCTGACCAGCAGTACGCCGAGACTCGGCACCACCCCGGCCGCGATCGCGAGGGGGGCGACCCGGCGCGGGCAGGACGGCCCGATCCGTCGGCGGGCGGTGACGCTGGCGACCACGTACATGAGCAGGATGAATGCGCCCGTGCTCCACCAGGCGCGCAGCACGGCGACGATGACCAGCGACACCACGCCGAGCTGCACGGTGGCCCGGGCTGCCGCGGTAAGGACCGCCCGGCCCCGGCCGACCCCGCTGAGTCGCAGCACGGCGGCGGCCGCCACGGTCAGCCCGAGCAGGGCGACGACCAGCGTCGGCCCGATCGGCACCGTACCGGCGCTCATCGGCCCGCCCGGTGGGTTGTCCCGGTCAGGCGGGCTGGCTGATGTTGACCAGCCAGCCGATGCCGAACCGGTCCACGCACATGCCGAACTCGTCGCCCCACATCTGCTTTTCGAGCGCGACGGTCACGGTGCCCCCATCGGTGAGCTTGTCCCAGTAGCCCCGCAGCACGTCCGCGTCGTCGCCGCTGAGGCTCACCGTGACGTTGTTGCCGATCGTGAGGTCCATCTCCGACGGCGTGTCGGCGGCCATCAGCGTGAGGCCGCGATCGGTCTCGAGCTGCGAGTGCATGACCAGGTCGGCGAGCCCGGGCGCCGGGTTGCCGAAGTCGCCGAAGGTGCTCAAGGTCAGGGTGCCGCCGAACACCTGCTGGTAGTACTCCATCGCCTGCCGCGCCGTGTCGCGGAAGCTGAGGTACGGGTTGAGCTTGATCATGACGCCTCCTCAATCGTGACCTGCGGATCGTCGCAGACCGAGGGGCCGCAGCCAACGAGGCGCGACGGGGCGATGACGGGAGGGTGCGGTGGAGGTGGCGCCGTTGACACCTCCACCGCTTCCCCCGCCGGCGCGTCGGTCGGTTCTACTGGAACGACTGACGCACCACACCCCCCACCAGGGCACACCAGGTTGTGGTCGTGATCTTGCCGTTCGGTGTCAGGCCGTGCAGACGCTGCAGGTCCTGGAGCGCCTTCTGGGTCGGGTGGTCGTACTCGCCGGTGATCGCGACGTCGGCGTAGCCCTTGGAGTTGAGGATGAACTGCACCGCGTTGACCGGGATGCCGGTCGCGTGCTTGTCCAGCTCGGGAGCCAGGGTCTCCCAGGTCGGCGTGGTGAGGGTGGCGTCGATGTCGACGGGGATGCCGTTGCGGGCCTGCCAGTTCTGCACGGCGGCGGCGGTGGCGGCGTCGAAGACGCCGTTGACCGGGACGGGGTAGCCGCGGAACGCGAGCAGGTATTGCGCGACCTGGACGACGGGGCCACCCACGAACCGCCAGATGTCCGGCCAGCGGCGGGCCGGCACGTCGGCGAGGCGGGTGCCGAGCTTGGCGAAGACCCGGCGGCGCAGCGTCGGGAACTCCCGGTAGAACATCGCTCCTGGGCACAGCGTGGCCCGGAAGTCCCAGTGGCCGAAGATGTCGTGCGCGTGCAGCCCGTACTGCTGGCAGATGGTGGTGCAGAGCGTGACCAGGGAGTCGAGCAGCTCCCGCGGCGGGGTGTCGGTGACGTAGGTGCCCTCGTTCTCGATGCCGATGGCCCGGCCGTTCTCGCCGGGGCAGTGCGCCGAGATCATTTGCCGGTCGCCGGCCCGGAGCCGCTCCAGGCTGCCGTGCCGGCCCTCCAGGACGTGGCCGCCCCGGCTGACCGTGAAGTGCTGGCCGGTGTCCGACCAGCCGTTGCCGTCGATGTGCAGGTCCTGGCAGTCGCGGGCGAGCTGCTTGGCGTGTTCCGGTGAGTAGTCGGTGCTGTTCGGGAACGCCATGTGATGCACGATGATCTTGTTGGTGGCGATGTCGCTGACCGACAGCGGGTCCGCCGGCGGCCGGGCGCCCCACCCGTCGCAGCTGATGATCCAGTCGAGGTTCGCGCCCGGCGCGGCCTGCGCGGCAGCCGGGAAGGCGAGTTCGGTCCCGACGACCGCGACCGCGGCAGCGCCGAGGCCGGCCCGCAGCAGGGTACGGCGGTCCAGCTCAGGGTGGTCGAAATGCATGTCATCTCCTCCGTGGCCGGGCGAGAGCCAGGGTATGAAAAGGAGCTTCAATCGCTGCTCGTGAGTCGGAGGATATTGCCATCGGTGTGCGCCGCGCTAGGAGTGGAAGCGACAATTTTCGATCACTGTCCAGCCGGCCGCCCTGCGCCCCGCGTTGCCATCCACTCTCGACGGGCCGTTGAGGACGTTACGAGTTCGCCCCGTTTTGTCGGCAGGACCTTCCTTCAGTCGGTAGAAACGAGCAGGATCAGTGGGTCCACACACGACCCGGGGGATTCATGGCGCATCGGCTCGACGGGACGGCCGCGCACGGCGCTCCGCCCCCGACCTCGCCGGCCGGCAGCAACCCGTCCCGCCCACGCCGAGCAGGTCCCCGGGGTGCTCCGCTGCCGCGCTCGGCCGCCTGGTGGGGCATCCGTCAGGGGCCGTGGTCGTTGCTGGTGCTGCTCGTATTCACGGTGCTCGCCACGGCCAGCGCGGCACCGCCGATGTTCGCCGAGGCATCGGAGAACGCGGCGTTCGAAGGCGCCCGTGCCGCCGTGCCCGCCGGCGCCCGCCAGAGTGATGCGGACGTCGTCCGGCTGACCGCGTCGGCGTCGCCGTCCAGCGCCGACCAGCAGGCCGTCCTCGACGAGATCCGGGCCATTACCGGGCTGTCCGCGCCCACCCTGAACGGCAAGTCGGTGGGCGTCGAGCTGGGTCGGTCAACACGATGGGAGTCGTTCCTCGCACACGGAACCCTCAGCGAGCGCGCCCGTCTCTTCGCCCTCCCCGACCCGGCCGAGCACCTGGTGACCACAGCGGAGGCCGCCGCGGGGCGATCCGACGGGGTCTGGCTGCCCGTGCCGCTGGCCCGGGAACTCGGTGTCGAAGCCGGCGACCCGGTGACGTTCTCCGCCCGCCGCCGGGACGGCGACGAACGGCGCGTCGACACCACCGTGGCCGGGACCTACCGGGTCGCCGAGGACGGCCGCCGACCGCTGGACCCCCCGGGCCGCCGGGACTGGTCCCTCCGCAGAGGCGAGCTGCCACTCGACAGCGCCCTGGAAACGCTGCCGGCGTACCTCGTCATCGGCGACGTCGCGACCACCGAAGCACTGGCGGACGAGGTCGGCGACCAGATGCTCTGGTCGGTGGACGCCGCACTCGCCCCCGGCCTGACGCTCGCCCAGGCGCGGCAGGTTGCGGACCAGGTCGACCTGCTGCGCAAGCGGTACGTCCAGGGCCGGGCCGAAGGCGAGGTCCTGGCCCGCCGGGTCGCCAGCGGCATCGGTGACCTGACCGAACAGGCCGGCGCGGTGGCCGACGGCGCCCGGCAACGGACCCTGCCCCTGGAATGGGCCGCCGTGCTGGTCGCGCTGACCGCCCTGCTCGCCGTCGTGGCCGCCGCGCTGCGCCGCCGGGACGTCGAGGTGCGCCACGCGGTCGGCACCGGCACGCCCACCGTTCTCGTCGCCCTGCTCTGGTCGCTCGAACACCTGCTACCCGCCGCGCTGGGCGGCGTCCTGGGCTGGCTCTGCGCCTGGGCGGTCGTCGGGCAGGCCGGCCCCACCGGCACCGTGACCGCCCTGTCCGTCGTGCCGGGGCTGCTGCTCGCGATGGCGTCGTCGGCGGTAGGTGTCGTCCTGGTGGGGGCGTTCGCCGGCGGCGTCGCCGCCCGACGGGTCCGCCCGGCCGCTCCCGGCACCAGCCGCCGTCCCGTACCGTGGCTGGTCCTGCTGGTCGCCGCGGCGGTCACCGCGACGGCGGGTCTGGCGGCAGCGGACCACTCCGGCGACGACGCCCGCAGCACCGATCTGCTCGTGCCGCTACTTGTGTTCGTCGCGGCCGGCGCACTCGGCATGCGGGCACTGCCGTGGCTGGCCCGGGCCAGGTGGCGACGGCCGTCCCACGCGTCGCGCCCGGACGCGAGGTGGCTCGCCCGCCGTCGGCTCGCCGCCGCCGTGCCCGGCCGCGCCCCGGTCGCCGCCGCCGTCACCGCCGGACTCGGCATGATGCTGTTCGCCCTCTCGGGCGTGGCCGCCACCCGGGCGACGATCGAGGATCGGGTCGCCGTGCGGTCCGGCGCCGAGACGGTGGCCGCCATCGAGGCGGCCTGGCAGCTCGACGACGATCCCGTGCTCGCGCCACCACGCCCCAAGGCCGGCGAGCCGCCGCAGCCCGATGGGCCGGTGTCCGGGGTACGCACCCCGCCACTGCCCGCCCGTACCACGCTGGTCTGGCGGATCGACGTCACCAACGCGGCGACCTTCGGCACGCACCAGCTGCTCATCGTCGACCCGGCGACGCTCGTCGACGCCGCCGCCTGGGGACACGGGCCGGAACTCGCCCAGGCCCGCCGCGCGCTCAGCCGGCTCGCCGACCATGACACCCCGGACGACCCGATCCTCGGCCTGCCGGCGATCGCCGTCGGCGTGGACGGGATCGAGGTGGATGACATCGTCCAGGTCGAGGGCGGGCCGTGGCGGGAACGCCTGCGGGTCGTGGACACCGTCGACGTGTTCCCGCGATACGCCGGCGAGCCGATGTACGTGGTACCCGCCGGGCCGGCGTTCCCGACGTTCGGCCCGGGGGACCCCCGACTCAAGCCGCGCGACAACCTGGCGACCGGTGTCTTCGCCCGCACCGAGCTGTGGGGGACGTCGGACGGGGCCGTGGATGCCGTGCTGACCGCCCACGGTGTGCGGCCGCGGCAACTCGACACGGCGGAGCAACTGCGCCGCCGTGACATCTTCGTCGCCGCCCAGCAGGCCGGCGGCTATCAGGTGGCCGTCGCCAGCTACCTGGCGCTGCTCGCGGTGCTGGCGCTGTGCGTACACGCCCAGCGCCGCGCGGCCGCCGACCGGCCCAGCGACCTCATGCTCGCGCGGCTCGGCTTCGGGCGTTCCCGGGTCCTGCTGTCGAGGGCCGTCGAACAGGCCACCCTCGCGGCCCTGGCACTGCTCTGCGCCGTGCTGGGGTTGCTGCTGCTCACCCCGCTGGCCGGGCGGTTGCTCGACGTCGCCCCCGACGAAGCTCCCGCGTTCCGGCTGGTCGTCACCCCGGCGGCGCTCGGGGTGACGACCCTGGCGGCGTTGCTGGCGGCCGCGGCGGCGACCGCCGTCAGCGTGCAGCGCTCCGGCCGCGGCGAGGAGGAGGCGTACCGCACCGATGCCTGACCATGTCACCCAGCCGCTGCTCGCCGGCACCGAGCTGCTTCAGCTCTACCCGACGCCCACCGGTCCGACCCAGGCGCTGCGCGGCGTCGACGTGCAGATCCGCACCGGAACGCTGACCGCGATCACGGGCCCGTCCGGCAGCGGGAAGTCCACCCTGCTGGCGATCCTCGCCCTGCGGGAACGGCCGGCCGGTGGAACGCTGCGCCACCGGGGCAGCCCGGTCGCCGCGCTGAGCCGCCGGCAGGTGCAGCGGCTGCGCCGACACCACATCGGCTACATCGCCCAACGGCCGGCGCACGGGCTGTTCCCGCAACTGTCCGCCCGCCGGCAGATCGAGCAGACGGCGTGGCTGCGCGGCGTGCCGGTCGACCCGGTCGCCGTGCTGGCCGACGTGGGGCTCGTCGAGCGGGCGGACGCGCTGCCCGCCGCGCTGTCCGGAGGGGAGCAGCAGCGACTCGCCGTGGCCGCGGCGTGCGTCGGGCCACCGGATCTGGTGATCGCCGACGAACCGACCGCCGAGCTCGACGACACCACCGCCGACCTCGTCCTCGCCCGGCTGCGCCGGTGCGCGGAGCAGGGCGTGGCCGTGGTGCTCGCCACCCACGACGCGCGGGCGGTGGCCGTCGCCGACGCGGTGCTGCACCTGCGGCACGGGGTGCTGTCGGCCGAGCAGCACGGTGCGGCGGGGCGCACCGCGGCCATCGACGGATTCGGGCGAGTTCAGCTTCCCGAGCCGGCGCTGGCCCTGTTCCCGGACGGCCGCGCGCTGGTCGAGGTGCATGCCGACCACGTACGCCTGGTGCCCCCTGATCGTCCGACGGCGCCCGGAAGGACAGCGGATGAGTAGCGCGGCGCTCGTGGCCGCTCACGCGGTCACCCACACCCATGGTCGTGGCGCGGCGGCCGTCACCGTGCTGCACGAGGTCACCGTGGAGATCGGCGGGGGAGTCCTGGTGGCTCTCGCCGGCCGCTCCGGGTCGGGAAAGTCCACCCTCTGTCATCTGGTGGCCGGAGTGATGGCGCCGACCGCCGGCCAGGTGCGCGTCAAGGGTGAGCCGGCGACCGCGGTGCGGGACTGGGCCGGCGTCGCCCTGGCGCCCCAGCGACTGGCCCTGGTCGGTGAGCTGACGGTCGCCGAGAACGTCCACCTGCCGGCCCTGCTGCGGGGGGCGCCCGTCGATCCGGACCTGCTGGCCCGCATAGATTTGGAGCGCATCGCGCAGCGCCCGGCGCGGGAGACCTCGCTCGGGGAGCAACAGCGGACCGCCCTGGCCCGGGCCCTCGTCCTCGCCCCCGATCTGGCGGTGCTGGACGAACCGACGGCCCACCAGGACGACGGGCACGTCGAGCAGGTTGTCGCGGCGCTGCGGGAGGCGGTCGGTCGGGGGACGACCGTCCTGGTCGCCACGCACGACGCCCGTTTGATCGAGGTGGCCGACATCGTGCTGAATCTGCATTCCGGGCGGCTCGTGCCGGGCGTCGTGGATGGTGGGGGGAGTGGATCGCGGCGGAACGGGTAGGCGCGGCGCCGGGAGGCGGGTGCCTCCGGGATCGAGGGGGACCATGGCAGTCGCCGTCATCGTGGCGATCATCGTCGTCGTGATTGTGCTGCTCGGGTTGTCGATGAGCGTCCGGTTGGTGCAGCAGTACCAGCGTGGCGTGGTGTTCCGCTTCGGCCGGGTGCTGGAGAACATCCGGCAACCCGGCTTCCAACTGATCATCCCGATCGCCGATCGGATGGTGCGGGTCAGTCTGCAGACCACCGTGATCGGGGTGCCGGCGCAGGGCGCCATCACCCGGGACAACGTGACACTCACCGTCGACGCGGTGGTCTACTACCGGGTCGTCGATCCGGTGAAGGCCCTGATCAACGTTCGGGACTACCCGGCGGCGGTGCTGCAGGTGGCGCAGACCGCATTGCGTTCGGTGATCGGCAAGGCTGATCTGGACACCCTGCTGAGCAACCGGGATCAGATCAACGCCGAGCTGAAATCGGTGATCGACGCGCCCACCGAGAAACCCTGGGGCCTGCTGATCGAGCGGGTCGAGGTCAAGGACGTGGCCCTGCCCGAGGAGATGAAGCGCTCGATGTCCCGCCAGGCCGAGGCCGAGCGGGAACGGCGGGCCCGGGTCATCGTCGCCGACGCTGAATACCAGGCCTCCCGCCGGCTGGCCGATGCGTCCCGGACGATGTCGCAGACGCCGGGGGCCTACCAACTGCGGCTGCTGCAGACGGTGGTGGACGTGGCGGCGGAGAAGAACAGCACCCTGGTCATGCCGTTCCCGGTCGAGCTGCTGCAGTTCTTCCAGGAGTACAGCCGGCGTGGCCAGGCGGAGGTGGCACCCGGCGGGCCGGGGGCGGTGGAGGAGGCCCCGGCGCTCGGCCCGACCACCGAGCACGTCGCCGCGTCCGCCGAGGGGGACGGGCACCGCCCGCAGCACTGACAAGGCAGGCGTGTCGAGCGTTCAGCGGCGCAGGGCTTCGCGGACCGCGTCGAGCGCCTCGTCCGGGGTGACACCGAGGCGTCCCGCGATGGCGGCAAAGCTGTCGGCAGCCCCGGCGAGCCGTCGGCGTATCTCCGGTTGGCCGATCGGCTTGCGAGGTGCGACGACAGTGCCGTGGCGTACGCGGCTGGTGACCAGGCCGGCCCGCTCCAACTCCTGGTACGCCCGTGCGGCGGTGTTCACGGCGAGCCCGAGATCGGCGGCGAGCTGACGCACGGGCGGCAGCCGCGTCCCGGACGCCAGCACGCCGGTCTCGATCATCGTGGCGAGATGAGCCCTGATCTGCTCGTACGCCGGAACGGGGCTGGCGGTGTCGACCTCGACGATCACGAGGTGCCCTGGCGCTGCGGGCCGCGCCCAGCCGCGATGACGATGCCGCACAACAGGACGAGGAGGCCACCGAATACGGTGCGGACAGCGGCGGCGTCCGGATCGGCGAGGTTCACCGCGGAGATGGCGCTGAATCCGGCGAGGACGAACCCGCCGGAGGTGAGCACATGCAGCGACCGGGTGCGGATGGCGTCGTCGGCGGCCAGCACGTCCGGCTCGGCAACCGGACGGGCCCGGGTCACGACCTGCCGCCGTACGAGTGTGACGAGGCTTAGAATCGCGGTGCCGAACCCGATCCAGGCCATCGCAGCGGCGGGCACGGACTGCGGAGCGCGGTGCATCAGCACGACGATCGACGCGGCGGTGAGCACGACCGCGGCGAGCGGCAGCATGCCGCGGGTGAGCGGGACCAAGTAGGTGGCGAGGGTGCGGACGGCGAGGGAGGCGGCGCGCCTGGTGCCGCGGCGTACCCGGGCGAGGGCCAACTCGGCGACGAGGGCGCCGACGAACCAACCGGCGAACAGGGCGAGAAAATTAACCTGAAAGCGGCCTTCGGGCAGGCCCCAGGCGAACCCAATGGCACAGCCCAGACCAGCTCCGGCGCACCGCCAACGCCGGGTGACCGCCAGGTACGCGATGACCCGATCGCCGTTGCCGACGGTGACGTCGAGTCGCTGCTTCTGGGCGAACCCCTCCAGCCGCGCCCGGCTGACCGGCCCGTACGCGCACCACGTCGCCAACATCAGCGGTAGGCCGCCGAACAGCACGGTCATGATCAGCGTTTCTGCGCTCACCTAGTCAATGTAGCAAGGCATTGATACATTGCGCCATGACACTGGACGGCGGGAGAATGCGGTGGCGCGATACGTGATCGTCGACGAGGTGTGGCATCGACTGAACCCCGACGCCGGGCGGATGACCCGGCGGGCAGCGCGGCGTCTCGCCGTATCGCTCCTGGCTGTTGCCGCGCTTGCGGGCGCCGGGCTGGTGCTGTGGCACATCGGCATAGTCGTCCCGCGCTTGAACGCGGACGGGCGCACCGGCGGGTTCGGGTACGAGATCAGCCCTGCCGAGCGAAGCTTCGCGTACCAGGTAAATATTCGCAACGACGGCAAGGTGACCCTGGTCGTGCAGGCGGTCGGGGCCGAGGGTCCGGGGCTGGAACTGACCGAGAGGACCATCCTCACGGGCGCACCGCCGGTGCTTCCCAGGGGTACGCTCCCGATCACGCTGCACCCCGGCCAGGAGATCGGGGTGCGGCTGGGCTACCGGGTGACGGATTGCGCGGCGGTGTCCACGGAGGACTGGCCGATCCCGGTGCGGGTCAAGGGCCCCCTCGGCGTACGCACAGTCGGCGTGATGCCAGAGACCCTACGCGTACCGGACGAGGAGCCCGACGAGACGATGTGGTCGGGCGACCGCGATCCATACGGCCGGTCGTGGCAGGATGCACTGGCCCGGCAAGCCTGCGCCCCGCCAGTCGGGCGATGACGAGGGCCCGCGAGGCCACCTTGCGGGGGAGCAGGACGTGGCATCATCGCCTCATGGCGACTGAATCCCGGCACCTCTCCGTGTACATCGACCGGCCGGTGGGGGAGGTCTACGCCTTCGTCGCCGACCCGGCGAACCTGCCCCGGTGGGCGCCGGGCCTGGGCAGCTCGGTGGTGCAGATGGACGACAACTGGTTCGTCGAGACCCCGGAGGGTCGGGTTCGGGTGACGTTCGCCCCGAAAAACGAGTACGGGGTGCTCGACCACGAGGTGCTGACGCCCTCCGGTGCGACGGTGTACGTGCCCCTGCGGGCGATCGCGAGCGGCACCGGCTGCGAAGTGGTCTTCACGCTCCGCCGCTCGCCCGGGATGACCGACGCGGAGTTCGACCGGGACGCGGCACTGGTCAACGGCGACCTCGCGCTCCTCAAGACGGTCCTCGAAGACGCGTGAGGTTGCCCGCCGAGATCGCGTAGGGTGCGTCGAGCGGCGGCTCCGCACACGGGATGGGTCGCCCAGCACTCGAACCCTGAACCTATGGATTGCCGGTGCTCCGGCGGGATAGCTTGATCGTTTCGAGGACGTGGCGGGCGGCGGTGGCCACCGCGCAGTCCGGTGTCCGGCAGATCGGGCAGACGCCGTCGCGTGTGGGCTGGTGATCGCGGAGAATCCAACGGGTGGTGAGGGCCAGCCGGTTGAGGATCTGGGCCAGGGACAGGAGCGGCGCGGTCATGCGGACACCCCGAGGGTGGCGCTGAGCTGGACGACCGTCGCTGGGGCGTCCGGGTTCCGCGTCACCTCGGCGAGCACTTCGCGGGCCGCTGGCCGGTGCCGTACCTCGGCCGGTGCGGTGTGGTCGGCGTCGAGCAGGACGCGGCCGGCGGTGGCCGGGTCATCGGCCTGGAGGTAGGCGCGGGCGGCGTCGACCAGGTGCGCGGCGCGGTGCTCGGCGGGCAGCCATCGCCAGCCGTCGCGTCCGATGGTCTTCTCGTGCCAGGCCACCGCCTCGCCTGCGTCGCCCAACTCCAGCGCCGCCACGGCCCGGGCCGCCGCTATCGCGGTTGGCCCGAATCCGGTCCGGTGGTGGTCGTGGTCGTGGCCGTCGCCTACGCGGGCGGCCAGGTCGGCGGCCTCGTCGAGCAGGTCGGCGGTGGCGTGGTCGTCGCCGTGCCGGGCCGCCGCCAGCGCGGCCTGCACGAGCAGGGCACCGCACAGCGACAGGCGCGGCGCGTGAGCGCCGTCGAGGTCCGGCGGAGCGATCCGGTACGCGGCGGCCCGCATGGTCGACACCGCCGAGCGCGCCCGGCCGGTGGCGCGGAGCACCTGCCCCAGCTGCACGGCTGCGGCGGCCACCAGCACCGGATCACCGGTGGCCACGGTCATCGCCCGGTCAGCGGCCAGCCAGGCCAGCTCGGCCGCGCCGAGTTTCACCAGCAGCGCGGCGGTCACCCGGTACGCCTCGACCAGCGGCACCCGTCCCGGTCCCGGCTCGTGGGCGTAGCTGCGTTGCGTCCCGATCAGCAGCTCCGGCAGCCCGCCGGTCAACTGCGGGTAGCGGGCGTGCTGGTAGGTGATCCAGGCGTGCTCGACGTTGCGGGCCACCTGAGCCGCAGGCGGCACGTACGTCGACAGGGCCGCGCGGATGCGGTCCACGCCCTCGGCCTGTTCGTCCACGTCGGAGAGTTGGACATCCCGGCCCAGCAGCACCGCCCGGTCGATCCGCAGGACAGTGGAGATGTCCTGGATGGTGGACACCTTGTCGAGCGACCGGGCACCGCGCTCAATCTTGTCGACCCAGCTCTTGGACTTGCCGAGCCGGTCGGCGAACACCTGCTGCGACATCTTTCGCCGGCCCCGCCAGTACGCCACCCGCCGACCGATCGGCAGCAGCTCACTACCCACGACGCCACCCCGGTCGGGCAACGCCCGAGGGGTCTTCCCTGCCGTCATCATCCGATCACGCTAAGCAGTGCCCTTACGGAGATGGGGTACGCGACGTACCCGGTGACGGGGCGTACCTACAGGTCGGTGGCACCGATCCGCCGTGCGAGGTCGACCGCCTCGGTGCGTATCGCCGCCGGCGCCTCGCGGCACAACCGGGTGACCATGTCCTGCGCCACCGGCGAATACCGGACCGTTTCCGGTGACGTCGCCTCGGCTCGGGTGAGCAGATGCAGCGTTGCCTCCCGGGTGCCCTCCAGGTCGGCCGAGCGGGCCAGCTCCACATAGTGCCGTCCCCGCCGCTCGGTTGATGGGATCGACGCCGGATCCAGGGCATGAGCACGACGCTGCGCCTCGTCCGGGTCGCCCAGGTCCACCGCGCACATCACCGCGTACACGTCGACCAGCGGCCGGGACACCCGGGTCCGTAGGCCCACGAAGCCGGCGGGCAACGCCCGGTCGACGACCGTCCGGGCGGCATCCCAATCCGACCACGCCCCCTGGTCACCGCTTCGGGCGCGGGTCAGCGCCGCGCACAGATGCAGGTCTGCCAGCATCTCCGCCCACTCGGTACCGCCATCCGCGACCCGAGGCTCGATCAGCGCGCGCGCCTCCCGAAGCCGCTCCACCGCTTCGTCGGCGCGGCCGACCGAGCGCAGCAGGTGCGCGGCGTACCAGCTCGCCTGTGCGATGGCCAGCGGATCGTCCGCGTCCAAGGCGGCGGCCATCCCGCGATCGACGGTCAGCCACACCAGCTCCCGGTCGCCGTGCCACGCCAGATACGCCTGTGCGAGGTGGTAGGCCTGCGCGAGCAGGGCGAGGCTCGCCCGCCGATCGTCGCCGCTGTGCAGCCGAGCCGCCCGCTGGGTGGCGTTGAGCAGACCGGGCAGGATGTCGCCGGCCGCCGTTCGCTGGTGTCGGGACGTGTGCCAGGTCTGCCAGGCGGAGTCGACCGCGCCGCGCAGGTAGTCGGTGCTCTCTGGTTCGCCGTTGACCGTGATATTCCAAGCGGTTAGCGCTCGACGGACGTCGTGGACGGCGGGATGACTGGCCCGACCGTCGAGGGACAGCGCGACGGACGGGCCGAAGAGATCACCGAGATCCCGGACGCCGAGGTGCGGGGCCAACTGCTGGGCGGCCCGCAACGTCAACGACCGGCGGCCGTTCTCGATGAACTTCACGGTAGTCGGCGAGAGCCCGCTCATACCGGCGAGGCGCTCGCGGGACAGGCCGGCGGCCCGGCGGAGCCGCTCGACACGTTGACCTGGAGTGGGCTGCTGTTGGCTGGTCACGGAAGACACCTCGCCCGGTTGGGTACATCGTGTACCCACCGTACGCGCCTCGGCGACCTGTGGAGAACACCTTGTATCCGAACGATGGAGGTTGACATCGGGCGATCACGCCTCCATGCTTCCACTATCTAATTAGTGGAAGGTGGTGGCGGTGATCGACTTCCATCTCGATCCCCGATCCGGCGTGTCGACGTACATGCAGCTCGTGCAGCAGGTCAAGCACGCGTTACGGCTGGGGCTTCTCGAGCCGGGGGACCGGTTGCCGACCGCCGCGGAGGTGGTGGCCGCTCTCGCGATCAACCCGAACACGGTGCTGAAGGCGTACCGCGAACTGGAGCGCGAAGGGCTGGTCAACGCGCGCCCCGGGCTCGGCACGTTCGTCGAACGGAGTCTTGGTCAGGCGTCCCCGCTCGACCGGGCCCGCCTGCGTCGGCAACTGGCCGGCTGGTTGCGCTCGGCGTACGGTGCCGGCTTGGACCGGGAAGACGTTGAGGCGCTGTTCGCGGCTGCCCTGCGGGACGCGGCCCGGGAGGGCGCCGCGTGAGCGCGGTGATGGAGACGAGCGGCCTGGGCCGGCGTTACGGCCGCAGGTGGGCGTTGCGGGACTGCTCGTTGACGCTGCCCGAGGGCCGGGTGATCGCCCTGGTCGGGCCGAACGGGGCGGGCAAGAGCACCCTGTTGAACCTGGCCGCCGGGCTGTTGCGACCGTCCGAGGGCACGCTGCGGCTCTTCGGGGAGGCGCTACGCGACCGGCCGTCGACGCTGGCGCGGGTCGCGTACATGGCTCAGGACACCGCCCTGTACCCGACGTTCACCGTTGTGGACCTGCTCAGCTTCGGCCGTCGGCTCAACCCCGGCTGGGACGACCGGTTCGCCCGGGAGCGATTGGCCAGACTCCGGCTGCCGACCGACGTGCCGGCCGGACGGCTGTCCGGCGGCCAGCGGGCGCAGGTGGCGCTGGTGCTCGCGCTGGCCAAGCGGCCCCGGCTGCTGCTGCTCGACGAGCCGTTGGCCCGTATGCCTTACGCAATAGGCCGATTGCCTGGAGGAAGCCGTGCAAGACGCAATGACGCCGCCCCGAGCGGGCCGGCGCGAGTGGATCGGGCTCGCGGTGCTGATCCTGCCGCTGCTGCTGGTCTCGATGGACGTCTCGATTCTCTACTTCACCGTTCCGTTCATCAGCCGCGACCTGGTGCCGAGCAGCACCGAACAGCTCTGGATCTTCGACATCTACGGGTTCGTGCTCGCCGGGTTCCTGATCACCATGGGAGCGCTCGGCGACCGGATGGATCGGCGACGCCTGTTGATGATCGGGGCGTTCGGGTTCAGCGCGGCGTCCGCGTTGGCGGCGTACTCCAGCAGTGCGCCGATGCTGATCGGCGCGCGGGCGGTCCTCGGCGTCGCCGGCGCGACTCTGATGCCCTCCACGCTCGCGCTCGTCCGCAACATGTTCCACGACGAGAAGCAGCGCTCCACCGCGATCGCCGTCTGGACCGCCGTCATGACCTCCGGCATCGCGCTGGGCCCGGTCGTCAGCGGCATGCTGCTCGAACACTTCTGGTGGGGCGCAGTCTTCCTGATCAACATCCCGGCGATGGTCCTGCTGCTGACCCTGGCGCCGATCCTGCTGCCGGAGTACCACAGCGCGGGGCGCGGCCGATTCGACCTCGGCAGCGCCGGGCTCTCGATCGCGGCAGTCCTGCCGGTCATCTGGGGTATCAAGGAGATCGCCGCGCACGGCGTCGACGTGACCAGGGCCGCCGCCATTGTCGCGGGCCTGATGATCGCGGTGGTGTTCATCCGGCGTCAGCAGCGCCGCCCGGACCCGATGCTGGATCTGGCCGTGCTGCGCCGCCCGGCGTTCGCCGGGTCGGTGATGGTGAGCCTGCTCGCGGCGTTCGCGATGATCGGTTTCGCGGTCCTGTCCACCCAGTATCTGCAGTTGGTGCTCGGCATGAGTCCGCTCAAGGGTGCGCTCTGGAGCCTGGTGCCGTCCGCCGGGGTCGGCGCGGCCGCCCCGATCGCGTCCACGCTGGTACGACGCGGTGTGGACCGTGCG
This sequence comes from Micromonospora sp. NPDC006766, assembly GCF_040636055.1. Lineage (NCBI taxonomy): Bacteria > Bacillati > Actinomycetota > Actinomycetes > Micromonosporales > Micromonosporaceae > Micromonospora > Micromonospora sp. NPDC006766. Next base: position 120,701 of record NZ_JBEYIX010000012.1, read on the forward strand.
AAGATCATCGCGGCTGGATTCGTTGTCGCCGCCGGCGGTTTCGCGGTGCTCAGCGCGGTGCCGGTCGAGTCGGGCCTAGCGGTGTGGCTGGTCGGGTCCGGGATGTACGCGGCCGGCGTTGTCGTGGTGCTGTCCACCGCTACGGAACTGGCCGTCGGCACGGTTCCGCCGGAGCGGGCCGGGGCGTCCTCGGCTCTGATGGAGACCGCGACCGAGTTCGGCGGTGCGCTGGGCATCGCGATCCTCGGCAGCGTAGCCACCGCGGTCTACCGTGCCCAACTCGGCCACCACGTGCCGGACAGCGCCCGGGAAACCCTCAGCGGAGCCGTCGTCACCGCGGCACACCTGCCGCCGGCCGCAGCGTCGGACCTGTTGCGATCCGCACGGGAGGCATTCGTCGCGAGCCTGCACACCGCCGTCTGGACGAGCGCAGCGATCATGCTGCTGGCCGCTGCTGTCGCTCTCATATACCTGCGTGGAGTAGCGACTCCGCGCCCGGCAGCAGAAGCCGAACTTCTCGCGTCCCCGGGACCGCTGAATCGGTAGTTACCCGACAACACGGGTCCTTCCCGACTACCGTATGGGCGGAGGCGATACCGGTGACCATGGAAGCAGAGCGCACCCTTCGCGACGAGGAGGCCACCCAGCTGGGTGACCTCGCCGCCCAGCTCCGGGTGGACGCGATCCGCTGCAGCACCAAGGCCGGATCGGGGCACCCGACCTCGAGCCTGTCCGCCGCCGACCTGATGGCGGTGCTGATCTCCCGGCACCTGCGGTACGACTGGGTCAACCCGCCCAACCGGGCCAACGACCACCTGATCTTCTCCAAGGGCCACGCCTCGCCGCTGCTGTACGCGATCCTGCGGGCGGTCGGCGTGGTCAGCGAGCAGGAGCTGATGGAGACCTACCGTCAGCTCGGCTCGCGCCTGCAGGGACATCCCACCCCGGCGCTGCCCTGGGTCGACGTCGCCACCGGCTCGCTCGGCCAGGGGCTGCCCGTCGGGGTCGGGATCGCGCTCGCCGGCCAGTATCTTGACCGCCTGCCGTTCCACGTCTGGGCGCTGTGCGGCGACAGTGAGATGGCCGAGGGCTCCATCTGGGAGGCCCTGGACAAGGCCGGCCACTACGGGCTGCGGAACCTCACCGCGATCGTCGACGTGAACCGGCTGGGGCAGCGGGGGCCGACCGAGCTGGAGTGGGACCTGGACACCTACCGGCGGCGGGTCGAGGCGTTCGGCTGTCACCCGATCGTCGTCGACGGCCACGATCTCGGGGCGATCGACGAGGCGTTCGACCAGGCCCGGCAGGCGACGGGTCCGACCGTGGTGCTCGCCCGCACGATCAAGGGCAAGGGGGTGCCCGACGTCGAGAACCAGCCGGGCTGGCACGGCAAGCCGCTGAAACCCGACATGGCCGAGCGGGCCGTGCAGGCGCTCGGCGGGGTCCGGCAGATCCGCGTCAACGGGCCACGACCCGACCCGGCCCCGCCCGTCAAGGTTCCCGCCGCGCAGCCGCCCGAGCTGCCGCAGTACGAGAAGGGGGCGCAGGTCGCCACCCGCAACGCGTACGGTGACGCGCTGCGCGCGTTGGGCTCGCTGCCAGACGTGGTGGCGCTGGACGGCGAGGTCAGCGACTCCACCCGCGCCGACAAGTTCGGCGAGGCGTACCCCGACCGGTTCTTCGAGATGTTCATCTCCGAGCAGCAGTTGGTCGCCGCCGCCGTCGGGCTGCAGGTGCGCGGCTACCGGCCCTTCGCCGCGACCTTCGCGGCCTTCCTCTCCCGCGCGTACGACTTCATCCGGATGGCCGCCATCTCCCAGGCGGACATCGCCCTGTCCGGCTCGCACGCCGGGGTGGAGATCGGGCCGGACGGCCCCTCACAGATGGGGTTGGAGGACCTGGCCGCCCTGCGCGCCGTGCAGGGGTCGACAGTGCTCTATCCCAGCGACGCCGTGTCCTGCGCCGCGCTGGTCGCCGAGATGGCCGACCGCGAGGGCATCGTCTACCTGCGCACCACCCGTGGCAAATATCCGGTGCTCTACGACAACGGCGACGACTTCCCGATCGGCGGCAGCAAGCTGCTCCGCGGCGGGAAGAACGACGACGTCGCGCTGCTCGGCGCCGGGGTGACCGTGCACAACTGCCTCGCCGCCGCCGACGAACTGGCGCACGAGGGGATCACCGCCCGGGTCATCGACCTCTACTCGGTCAAGCCCCTCGACCGGCAGCGGCTGCTCGACGCCGTGCGGGACACCGGCGGCCGGCTGGTGGTGGTCGAGGACCACTACCCGGAGGGCGGGCTGGGCTCGGCCGTGCTCGAGTCGCTGGCCGACCTCGCCGAGCCGGTGCGGGTCAACCACCTGGCGGTACGCGGGCTGCCCACCTCCGGCACGTCGGCCCAGCTCATGGACCAGGCAGGCATCGGGGTGCACGCCATCGTCGCGGCGGCCCGCGCCCTGGCGTGACGTGCCCCGGCCTGCCTGGTGATTCCACGGCTGGCTCGGGTAACGGCTGGCATGGCGCGTTACACGAAACCGGAGCTCAGAGAGCAGGTCAAAGAGGAGATCAAGGCCTCCGACAAGGGTGGCAGACCCGGGCAGTGGTCGGCGCGTAAGTCCCAGCTGCTCACCAAGGAGTACCAGAGACGCGGTGGGGGCTACCAGGGGCCGAAGGACGAGCGGCAGAAGTCCCTGCAGCGCTGGGGTGCCGAGCAGTGGCAGACCAGAGAGGGCACCACCCGGGCACGCCGAAACGGCGAAACGAGCCGGTACCTACCCAAGCAGGCATGGGAAGAGCTCTCCGACGAGGAGCGGCGCGCGACCGACGTCAAGAAGCGGCGGGCATCCCGAAGCGGCCAGCAGCGCGTCTCCAACACGGCGCCGGCCAGCCAGGCACGCAGGGACGCCACGGCGGCCGAACGGCTGGCGGAGATGCCGGTGACCGAGGGGACAAAGCTCGTCCCTGAACTCGACACCCGGCAGCTCAGGGCGGCACTACGGCGCGAGCGCGACGGTAAGGCCCGTAAGACGCTGATTCAGCGCATGGAGTCGGAACTGGACCGGCGCTGACTGGCACTCCCGTTGCCGCGCGCGGATTCGCTCACGCGAGCGCGGGCGAGGGAACGCAGCGGCGCGCGTCCAGCAGATCGATCCGGGTCGCCATGAACAGGTCCAGGTCGGTCGCCCGCCACCCGGCCGCCAGCAGCGGGCGGACGGCGGGGTGCGGCGCCGGCAGGCACACCCGCGCGTTACCGTCCGCGTTGTCGAGCGCGGCGAGGACCGCCAGTACGCTGTCGCCGGCCTGGGCGTCCGAAAGACGCGGTGCCGTGGCCAGGTGCACCAGGCCGAAGCCGTCACCCTCGCCCGCGGCGGTCCCCGCGGCCAGGGGCCGGCCGTCGAGGGCCGCCACCAGTGCCACTCCGTTCGGGCGACGTGCCCAGGCGTGATGGTCGGCGCTGCGGTCGACGCCCGTCCAGCCGGCCTCGAACCTGCTGACCGCCTCCGGCGACGACGGCGCCACGGTCCAGCCGGCCGGCGACCGCACGGCACGGGGGTCGCCGACCAGGTACAGCAGCGGCCACCACGCGTCCAGGCCGACGCTCGTGTAGAGCGGTAACGCGTGGGTGTGCCGGCTGCTGAACGTCATCCGTCGCGTACCCCGCTCGGGCCACAGCTCGTCGAGCAGCGGCTCGCGGAGCGGGAGTCGCGGCAGAGCTTGGGGGCGTTCTTCGACGCCTGGCTCTACCGCACCGGCAAGCCCGTCAGCTGGTAGTGCCCCTCGGCCGGCCGGATCGTGGTCCCGACGCTGAACGTCGGGACCCGATCGATCAGCCGTCAGCAACCGGTCGCCGTCCGCTGCGACGACGAGCAGGCGGTCCACCTCCCACCGGGTCCGGCCGGTCGTGGGTGTCGAGGACCAGTCCCGCGCCTACGACTTCATCCGCATGGCCGCCATCTCCCGGGCGGACCTCGCCCTGTCCGGCTCGCACGCCGGGGTGGAGCTCGGGGCGGACGGACCGTCGCAGATGGGGCTGGAGGACCTGGCCGCCCTGCACGCCGTGCAGGGGTCGACGATCCTCTATCCGAGCGGCGCCGTGTCCTGCGCCGCCCTGGTCGTCCAGATGGCCGACCGCGAGGGCGTCGTCTACCTGCGTACCACGCGCGGCAAGTATCCGGTGCTCTACGACAACGGCGACGACTTCCCGATCGGCGGCAGCAAGCTGCTGCGTGCCGGCGAGAACGACGACGTCGCGCTGATCGGCGCCGGGGTGACCGTGCACAACTGCCTCGCCGCCGACGGACTGGCCCGTGAGGGGATCACCGCCCGGGTCATCGACCTCTACTCGGTCAAGCCCCTCGACCGCGTGGCAGCGCAGCGGCGGACGTCCGGGGGCAACGGCTGCTCGACGCCGTGCGGGACACGGGCGGCCGGCTGGTGGTGGTCGAGGATCACTACCCGGAGGGCGGGCTGGGCTCGGCCGTGCTCGAGTCGCTGGCCGACCTCGCCGAGCCGGTGCGGGTCAACCACCTGGCGGTACGCGGGCTGCCCACCTCCGGCACGTCGGCCCAGCTCATGGACCAGGCAGGCATCGGGGTGCACGCCATCGTCGCGGCGGCGCACGCCCTGGCCTGACGGCGACGCGGTCGCGGGAATCGGGACGTTCTTCAAGACCGGCCCGCCTAGGATCGCCTGATGTTCCAGCCGGCGTACCCGTTCCGAACCGCGCGACTCACCCTGCGCCCGGTCACGCCCGACGACCTCGACGACGTGTACGCGTATCAGCGCCGACCCGACGTCGTCCGTTGGATGATGCGCGACGCCGGGCCGCGTACCCGGGAGCAGTCGCGGGCGTCGGTGGCCGCCATGACGGGCGAGGACGCGCTGCGCGCGGAGGGCGACTGCCTGACGCTGGCCGTGGTCACCGCCGCCGGGGTGATCGGGACCGTGGAGTTGGTCTGGCGCAGCCGGCGCGACCGCACGGCTGAGCTCGGGTACGTCTTCCACCCCGACCACGGGGGCCGCGGGCTGGCCACGGAGGCCGCCGCCGCGCTGCTGGACTGGGGGTTCGACGGGTTCGGGCTGCATCGGATCTACGCCCGGTGTCACGGCCGGAATGACGCGTCCGCCCGGCTGATGACCCGGCTCGGCATGCGCCAGGAGGCGCACCACGTCGAGAGCTACCTGTTCCGGGGCGAGTGGGCCGACCAGCTCGTCTTCGCCATCCTGGCCCACGAATGGCGGTCCCGGGCCGCGGCGTTCCCGTCAGGCGAGCGCGGGTGAGGGGACGCAGCGGCGCGCGTCCAGCAGGTCGACCCTGGTCGCCATGAACAGGTCCAGGTCGGTCGCGCGCCATCCGGCCGCCAGCAGCGGGCGGACGGCGGGGTGCGGTGCCGGCAGGCACACCCGTGCGTGGTCGGCCACGCTTTCGAGCGCGGCGAGAACCGCCAGGACGCTGTCGCCGGCCTGAGCGTCCGGGATTTCCGGAGCCGAGGCCAGGTGCTCCAGGCCGAAGCCGTCACCTTCGCCCGCCGCGGTCCCGGCGGCCAGCGGCTGGCCGTCGAGGGCCGCCACCAGTGCCACTCCGTTCGGACGACGCGCCCAGGCGTGCTGGTCGGCGCTGCGGTCGACGCCCGTCCAGCCTGCCTCGAACCTGCTGACCGCTGCCGGTGACGACGGCGTCACGGTCCAACCGGCGGGCGGCCGCACGGCACGGGGGTCGCCGGCCAGGTACAACAGTGGCCACCAGGCGTGCAGACCGACGCTCGTGTACAGCGGCAACGCGTGGGTGTGCCGGCTGCTGAACGTCATCCGCGGCGCACCCTGATCGGGCCACAGCTCGGCGAGCAGCGCCCGGCCGCCGCCGCGACCATGCTGTGCCGGGTCGACGAACAGGTCGCACAGCATCGACGTCGCGCCGCCCCGGCCGGCGATGTCCCGGGTTGCCCCGAACCCGATGGCCCGGCCCTCGTCGCTCGCGACGACGACCCGCCCGTGCCGCAGCAGGTGTCCCACGTACGCCGGGTCGGCACCGGTCCATTCGCCCCGCTGGCCCGCCGCTTCGGCGACGCGCGCGATGGCCTCGAGATCACCGATGGTGGCGTCCCGAACGATCAGGCCACGCCCGCAGGTGCGAGTCGCCGTCATCCGCCCCACCCGCCCGTCTCATCTGCGGTACCGCGACGGTTAGCGTACCCATCCAATCCTCTTGCCGGCTTCCGGTGGCCGCGTAGCCACCGTCCCGGCGTGCGACCGGGGCGCGCCCGGGGTGGGGGAGGTCAGCTCACCGGGTGGGCTCGGCGGTCTGCTCCCAGATCGACTTCATCTCGTCGAAGGCCTGCGCCATGAGCTGGACCATCGCCTCCCGGGCGCGTTCGCCGTCGTGGCGCTGGATGGCCTGGGCGACCTCGGCGTGCAGCTGCAACGCCTGCTCGTGCGGGTGGTGTGGCATGAGGTGGTGCTTGTGCCGGCCGGTGAGCACCTCCGCGACCAGATCCTGCAACCGGACGAACATCTCGTTGCCGGAGGCGAGCAGCACCCGCCGATGGAACTCGATGTCGAGGCGCAGGAAGCGCTCCTCGTCGCCGGCCTGGCCGGCGGCCCACATCTTCGCCGCGAGCCCGACGAGGTCGCTCGCCTCGTCGTGACCGACCCGGCCAGCGGCCAGCAGGGCGGCGTGCGGCTCGATGGCGGTGCGCAGCTCGGTGATCGACCGGAGCTGGGCGATCCGGCTGTCCGAGGCGAGCCGCCAGCGGATCACCTGCGGGTCGAAGACGTTCCAGTCGTGCGCGGGGCGGATCGTCACCCCGACCCGCCGGCGGGTCTCGATGAACCCGATCGAGGCCAGGACCCGCAGCACCTCGCGGACCACCGAGCGGGACACCTCGTACCGGTCGACCAGCTCGTCGATGTTGAGGACCGCCCCGGGGGCGAACTCGCCGCCGCAGATGGCGGTGCCGAGGTACTCGAGGACACGTGCGTGCAGCCCGGCTTCGGCAGGGGCGGGCTGGGCGGCGATGCTCCCGCTGGAGTACGGTTCCACGCCACGGATCATATCAGTTGGATCAACCCCTTGAATAAGTCAGCTTTTTCGGCCTAGCATCCCCTCGTAAAGCAGACGTTACAACGGTGTGGCGCTCTTCCCTTGGACGGCGACCCCACGTGTGAAGGAGAGATGACGTGCGACGTCGAGCAGTAATCGGTACGTCTCTGGCCGTGGTGGCCGCGATGGGCCTGGCCGCCTGCGGCAGCGGCGGCGACGGCGGCAGCGGGTCGAAGACCGTGCGCGTGACACTGGTGAATCACGTGTGGACGGAGAACATCAAGAAGGCCCTGCCGGAGTTCGAGAAGCAGACCGGCCTGAAGGTCGAGGTCACCCAGCTCGGTGAGGACCAGCTCTCGGACCAGTACAACGTCAAGCTGAACGCCGGGTCCACTGACCTCGACGTGATGATGTACCGGCCGCTGCAGGAGGGGAAGCTGTTCGCCAAGAACAAGTACCTTGCCGACCTGACCGAGCGGTCCAAGTCCGACAGCGCCTTCGACTTCAGCGACTTCCAGGCCGGCCCGGTGCAGGCCACCACGTACAACGACAAGGTCGTCGGCGTGCCGATCATCACCGAGCAGGAGGTCCTCTACTACCGCAAGGACCTGCTGGAGAAGTCCGGCTTCACCGCTCCGCCGCAGACGCTTGACGAGCTCAAGCAGCAGGCGGCGAAGGTCGCGGCCGACAACCCCGGCGTCGCGGGTTTCGTGTCCCGCACCGGCAAGGCGGCCGCCGTCACGCAGTTCTCCAGCTTCCTGTTCAGCTTCGGCGGTGACTTTGTGGACGCCGACGGGAAGGCCTCGGTCAACACCGAGCAGGCCAAGCAGGCGTACGCCTACTACGGCGGGCTGCTGCGCGAGCACGGCCCGAAGAACATCAGCACCGACATGAGCTGGTCCGAGGCGATGGCGATCTTCACTCAGGGCAAGGCGGCCTTCTACACCGAGGCCAACTCGCTCTACAAGAACGCCACCGACCCGACCAAGTCGAAGGTCTCCGACACCGTCGGCTTCGCGGCCTTCCCGGCCGGCCCGGCCGGCTCGAAGCCGTACAACATCCCGTCCTGGGCGCTCGGCATCAACGACGCGTCGAAGAACAAGGACAACGCCTGGAAGTTCATCCAGTGGGCGGCCGGCAAGGAGCAGTCCCTGGAGCAGCAGAAGGCCGGCGTCCCCGGCGCCCGCGCCTCCATCTGGGCCAACCCGGAGGGCACCGCGACCTACCCGGCGGACCTCGCCGAGGCCACCAAGGTCAGCACCGCCAACGGCATCGGCCACGACCGTCCGCTGGTCGTGAAGGTCGCCCAGGCGCGCGAGATCGTCGGCCAGCCGATCGTCGACGCGATCACCGGCAAGAACGCGGGCGCCTCGGCGGACGCGGCGAACGAGGCGTTCCAGAAGTTCCTCGACGACGAGGCGAAGTAGCCCGACCGCTGCGGTGGCGGGGCC
>NZ_JBEYIX010000013.1:0-127942 GCF_040636055.1 Micromonospora sp. NPDC006766
GCCGAACTGCGAGGTGACCACCAGCTCCACCGCCTGCACCAGCAGGTCCAGGTCGTCGCCGATGTCCTCGTCGATCTTCTTCTTGCTGTCCAAGCCGGACCAGTGGTCCGGCCGCCGCCGCCAGGCCATACCCGTCAGTATGTCTGGCGTGGTGGCGTGCTGGGCAGCAGACCACCACCACCACCACCGCGACGACCGTTACCCGGATTACCCGGATTACCCGGATTACCGGGGTTACCGGGGTTACCCGGATTACCTGGGTTGCCTGGATTACCGGGGTTGCCTGGGTTGCCGGGGTTCTGGCAGAACCCGGGGATTGGGCAATCCGACTGCTCCTCGGCCGGCTTTTCGACCGGCTTGGTGCCGTTGCCGGCGTTCTCGTCGCCCATGCCGGTCACCGACGGCAGGGGCTCCGCCTTCTTGCCCTCCAACGCGGCGTTCATGAACCGCTGCCAGATGGCGCCCGGCAGCATGGATCCGAAGATGTTCCGGCCGTTCTTGTCGACGATCTCCGGCTTCTTCGGGTCCCGACTACCCACCCAGACGGCGGTGGCGTACTGCGGGGTGTAGCCGACCATCCAGGCGTGGGCGTTGAGGTCGTGGTTACGTCCCGACTCCCAGGTGCCGGTCTTGCCGGCGGACTCCCGGCCGTTCTGCAGGGCCCGGCCGTTCGGCTTGGGAATCTGCTTGAGGACGCCGGTAACCTCCTTGGCGACGGCGGGGCGGATCCGCCGCTGTGGATTGAGCTGCTCGCTCTTGACCAGCTCCCACTTGCCGGTGTCCACGTTCTGCTTCTCGACCTTGATCACGAAGTGGGCCTTGTTGTAGGTGCCGTCGTTCGCGAGTGTGGCCACGCCATTGGCGTGGTCCAGCACCGTGACCGGGTACTGGCCGTAGCTCAACACCCGGTCGAACTTCTCCGGGGCGAGCTCTTCCGACTTGTATTTGGCCAGGTCGTACGCCTGGGGCGGGTCGACGGTCCAGACCGTGGACACGCCGGCCTGCTTCACCATGTCCAGCACGGTCGACGTCTTGATGTCCTCGGCGAGGTGGAAGAACGGCACGTTGTACGACTCGATGGTCGAGTATTCGAGCGTGCACCACTTGCCGCAGGTCCGCTTCACGTCCCGGTTGGCGTTCTGAATTGGATCGGCAAAGCCCGTGGGCGTGAACGGGCTGGCGTCCCAGTGCGACTTCACCGAGATGCCGGCGTTGACGGCCGCCGCCAGGCTGTAGATCTTGAACGACGAGCCCGGCGGGTGCCCGCCGGTCACGTCACCGTTCTTGTCGACATTCTTGCCGGCGTAGTCGAAGTCAACGCCGCTGTCCCCGCCGTAGTAGGCGAGCACCCGTCCGTTCCTCGGGTCGATCGAGACCAGCGCGGCCATCAGGTTCTTGGGCTGGCCGGCCATCTCGGAGTTCTTCCTGGCCCGCATCGCGGCGTCTTCCGCCAGCTTCTGGAGCTTCGGATCGATCGTGGTCTGGATCCGATATCCGCCGTCCCGCAGCGCGTCGACACAGCTGACCTTGTCGGTTGCCCCCGGGGTGTCGGAGCAGAGGCCCCACTGGTCCATCTCCTGCCGGACATAGTTGATCACGTTGCCGCGAGGGCTCTTCACGCCGAAGCCGGTGTCCGCGACCGGCTTCGGCTTGAGGACGGTCTTCGGATACTCGGTCGGCCGCGCCGGCATGTTCGGCGCGTTGAGCCAACCCTCGGCGACCATGCCGTCGAGCACGTACGTCCACCGCGCCTGGGCGTCTTCCGGGTTGACGGACGGATCGTAGCCCCGGTGCGTGTCAGTGGCCTCCGGCTGCTTGATCAGGCCGGCCAGCACCGCGCCTTCGGCCACGTCCAGCTTCTTCGCGGGCTTGCCGAAGTAGGTCTGCGACGCCGCCTCGATGCCCCACGCGCCCCGCCCGAAATAGATCACGTTGAGGTAGTGCTCCATGATCTGGTCTTTGGAGTACGTGTCGTTCAGCTTCGAGGCGACGATCGCCTCCTTCACCTTCCGGGCGTACGTGTCGTCATTCAGGCTCGCGTAGGCGTTGCGGGCGTACTGCTGGGTGATGGTGGAGGCGCCCTGCTTGTCGGAGCGAGTGAGGTTGTTCCAGGCGGCCCGGGCGATGCCCTTGTAGTCCACGCCGGAGTGCCGATAGAAGTTCCGGTCCTCCGCCGCGGCCACCGCGTGCTGCACGTGCTTCGGAATGGCATCGATCTTGACGAGCTGACGGTTCTGGTCGCCGAGCTTGGCCAGCACCGTCTTGTTGTCCTTCGCGTACACGGTGGTGGACAGCGGCATCGGCAACTGGTCGGGCAGGACCACGTTCGTCGAGTAGTAGGTGAAGCCGACGACACCGATGCCCGCGAGCATGATGAAGACGGCGAAGCCGGCGATCAGGATGTTGAACCGCCGGCGCTTCTTCGTCCGGGCCCGCGCGGCCGGGTCGTCACTGCGGCCACCGCGTCCACCGCGGCCGGGACCGTTCGGGCCGCCCGGCCCGCCGGAGCCGCCGGCCGCCGTGCCGGGCACACCAGCCCGGCCGCCCGCCGAGCCGACGCTCGCCCGCCCCGCCGTACCCACGCTGGCCGCACCGACGGCGGCCCGCCCGGCCGTGCCCACGCTGGCCGCACCGACCGAGGCGCGGCCGGCCGGCCCGGCCGGGGACACCGGCACCGAGGCGCGGCCGGCGCCGGCCCGGCCCACCGAGGCCGAGCCGGAAGCACCGCGCGGTGCCGGGGCCACCCCGCCGACCGAGGCGCGCCCACCGGACGCGGAGCCCTGGGACGGCACGGAGGCGCGCGCCGAGGCACCGCCTTCCGGCCCGGATGACCAGTTGTTCCCGCGTGGGCTTCCGCCTTGATCGTGGTCGCCGTACGGGCCCGGGATCTGGGCCCGCCCACGCGAAGAACTGGGATCGCCGTAGTTCATTCCTCACACCCTGCCGGTCGCGATGGGGCGCAGGGGCGCCGCCACCGGGTTGCCGTGAGCTGGAACACGAGCCGCTGCCCCTCGTACGCACCGAGGCGCAGCGGTCGAATCCGACCTATTCGGACCAATCAGAATTGGATGCTGTCGGTCGCCCCGCCCGTACGTCGGGCCGGGGTTGACCGGCACAGCCACATTCACCGTTGCGCCTCTCGCCTCCGACGAGGGGTGGAGCCAGCCGGAGCGGACGAGCCGCTCACCGCCTGCTGCTCCGACCCGTCCTCCGCGCCCTCGGCCAGCCCGTCCCGGCCGAGCAGGTACTGCTCGACGAGATGGTTCCACGCACAGCCGGGGCACACCTCCACCACGAAGACCTGGAACTCACGCAGCGTCATCGCCAGGACCGACAACTCGGCCCGGGTACGCGCCTGCCCGGCGGACTGCTTGAGTTCGTCGCCGTAAATGTAGTGGACGTGCACGAGGTTCTCGCTGCGGCAGATCGGGCAGCGCTCCTCGGTGGGTTCACCATGGAACCGGGCCGCGTTCTTCAGGTACGGGGAGGCGTCGCAGACGTCGTACCTGCCGATTCGGGCGGCGAGCAGATCGCGCAGCACCGCTCGCTTCCGGAGCGAGTAGTCGACGACCTGGCGCTGCGTACGCATGCGGCAAAGGGTACGCGGTCCCGCCGGGTGAGGCGACCACCGTCACGATCCGTGATCGCACAAGCGCGTGTCGAATAGTTTGCCCTGATCACGGGTCTCCGCTAACGTGCGATGTATCGGTCCGATACATCGCGGCGGTTACGCCTCCACGCCGGGGGTAAGAAGGGGTGGCCCGTGCTCGAGCTCGCCATCCTTGGCCTCCTGCAGGAGGCTCCGATGCACGGCTACGAGCTGCGCAAGGAGTTGGCCGCCAAGCTCGGTGCCATCCGGGCGGCGATCAGCTACGGCTCGCTCTACCCGACCCTGCGCCGGCTGCAGGCGGCGGGATGGATCACCGAAGCCGCCGAGACACCCGCGACCGCCGAGGAGGTTCCCGCGCTGACCAGCCGCCGCGGTCGGGTGGTCTACACCATTACCGCGGAGGGCAAGGAACGGTTCGCCCAGCTGATAGCGCAGGCTGGGCCCGAGACGTACGACGACACGGGCTTTGGCGTGCACTTCGCGTTCTTCGCCCGGACCGACCAGGCCACCCGGCTCCGGATCCTGGAAGGTCGCCGCCGCAGGATCGAGGAACGTCGCGAAGGCCTTCGCGACGTACTCGGCCGGGCCGCCGAGCGACTCGACGCGTACACCCTGGAACTGCAGCGCCACGGCCTTGATGCCTGTGAGCGCGAGGTCCGCTGGCTGGAGGAGCTCATCGCCAACGAGCGCTCCGGCCGAGCCCCGACGGTCCCGGAACCCGGGACAGCCGGCGGTCGACGAGAAAACGAAAGCCCGCCTCCGCCTGGAGAGTCCAGGACAGAGCGGCCGTGATGAAAGAAGAAGGAGGCAGACGCTATGGGCTCCGTCCGCGTCGCCATCGTCGGTGTGGGTAACTGCGCCTCGTCCCTCGTACAGGGTGTGGAGTACTACCGGAACGCCGATCCGACCGACCGCGTCCCGGGTCTCATGCACGTCACCTTCGGCGACTACCACGTCTCCGACGTAAAGTTCGTCGCGGCGTTCGACGTGGACGCCAAGAAGGTGGGCATGGACCTCGCCGAGGCGATCGTCGCCAGCGAGAACAACACCATCAAGCTCTGTGACGTGCCGCCGACCGGCGTGACCGTGCAGCGCGGCCCGACGTTCGACGGTCTCGGCCAGTACTACCGCGAGATCATCGAGGAGTCGGACGTCGAGCCGGTCGACGTGGCCCAGGCGCTGCGCGACGCCCAGGTCGACGTGGTCGTCTCCTACCTGCCGGTAGGCTCCGAGCAGGCCGACAAGTTCTACGCCCAGGCCGCCATCGACGCGGGCTGCGCGTTCGTGAACGCCCTGCCGGTCTTCATCGCCTCCGACCCGGTCTGGGCGAAGAAGTTCGAGGACGCCGGCCTGCCGATCGTCGGCGACGACATCAAGAGCCAGGTGGGTGCCACCATCGTGCACCGCGCCCTCGCCAAGCTCTTCGAGGACCGCGGGGTCGAGCTGCTGCGCACGTACCAGCTCAACTTCGGCGGCAACATGGACTTCATGAACATGCTGGAGCGCAACCGCCTGGTCTCGAAGAAGATCTCGAAGACCCAGTCGGTGACCTCTCAGATCCCGCACGAAATGCAGAAGAGCGACGTGCACATCGGCCCGTCGGACCACGTGCCGTGGCTCGACGACCGCAAGTGGGCCTACATCCGCCTGGAGGGCCGCTCCTTCGGCGACGCCCCGCTCAACGCCGAGCTCAAGCTCGAGGTGTGGGACTCGCCGAACTCGGCCGGTGTCATCATCGACGCCGTCCGGGCCGCGAAGATCGCGCTGGACCGGAAGGTCGGTGGCCCGATCCTCTCCGCCTCCTCGTACTTCATGAAGTCCCCGCCCGTGCAGTACGCCGACCACGACGCGCACGCCGCCGTCGAGGCGTTCATCAAGGGCGAGATCGAGCGCTGACGCGCTGACGCACAGCACCGTCGAGGGCCGGGTCCACACGGATCGGCCCTCGACGCCATTTCAGGGAATTAGCCCACTTCTTCGGGCGAGATCTTGGTCGAGAGTGGCCCCTATAGGGGCCGAAATCCACCAAGATCTTCGGTTATCCGGCTAACCTGTCCCAGGAGCGCTCAACAGCCGGGCGACCAGGCCCGTTCCAGGGCCACCCGGGCCTCCAGCTCCAGCAAGGTCACCTTGCGCGGCAGGCCGCCGCCGAAGCCGACCAACTTGCCGCCGGCCCCGACGATCCGGTGGCAGGGCACGATCACCGGGACCGGGTTCCGGTTGCAGGCCACCCCGACCGCGCGGGCCGCACCCGGGTCGCCGACCTCCCTCGCCACCTCGCCGTAAGTCTTCGTCTCCCCGTACGGGATGCGGGTCATCTCGCGCCACACCGCCCGCTCGAACTCCGACCCCCGGCTCACCACCACCGGCACCGTGAACTCGGTCAGCTCACCGGCAAAGTACGCGCGCAGCTCGGCCACCGCGCGTGCGGTCACCTCGTCGCCGGGCTGGTCGGTCGCCGACTCCACCCGGCCGAAGTGCGCCCCCCGGATGGCCTCGCCGTCGGTGGCGACGCAGAACTCCCCGATCGGCGAGTCGAGCACGGTCCAACGCATGCGGCCATTCTGCCCGCGCCCACCGCGCCATCCGCATCCCGGCCAGGATTGTGCTGAGTGGTCGCACAGCCAGCGACTTGCCCGGTGTCGATATGGTGCAGGTCGTGGCCACCGGGACGCTCATCTTTCTGATCATTGGCGGGGTCGGGGCCGGCGTGCTGGCGCTCGCCCTGCTCGGTGCCGACCTGTTCAGCTTCGGTCACCCGGACGTCGACGGTCCGGTTTCACTGGAGACGGTCGCCGGGTTCATCGGGGCGTTCGGCTTCGGCGCCGCCATCGTCAACGAGCTGCTCGGCGGGGGTACCCCCGGGATGATCGCGGCGGCGGTGGCCGGCGGCGTGCTCGCCGCCGTGCCCACCGGCTGGCTGGCGGCCCGGCTCAGCCGGGCGGCGCGAAACATGCGTACGGACCCCACGCCGACCCGCGACCACCTGGTCGGCGCGGTCGGTCTGGTGGTGACCCCGGTCCCCGCCGATGGCTACGGCGAGGTCCGGGTACGCCTCGCCGGCCAGCCGGTCAAGCTCAACGCCCGCGCCGACCATCCGATCCCGGTCGGCGCCCAGATCTTCGTGATCGAGGCGCTCAGTGAGACCAGCGTGCACGTCGAAACCTACTGACCCCTTAGCAGAGACGGAACTGCCATGGATTCCCTGCTCGTCGCCATCGGCGGCGCGGTTCTCCTCGTCGTCCTACTCATCCTCTTCGTGCTCTCCCGGATCAAGGTGGCCGGCCCGAACGAGGCGTTCATCGTCACCGGCCGTAAGGGCCGGACCACCCAGACCGCCGACGGTGGGCGCTCCACCGACATGTCCGGCCAGAAGGTCGTCATGGGGGCGTCGGTCTTCGTCCTGCCGGTCGTGCAGAAGCTGCAGTCGCTGGACCTGTCCAGTCGGCGGATCCACGTCGAGATCCAGGGCGCGGTGAGCAAGCAGGGCATCCGCGCCAACCTGCAGGGTGTCGCGATCGTCAAGGTCGGCGGCACTGAAGACGCTATCCGCGCCGCCGCCCAGCGCTTCCTGCACCAGCAGGACGAGATCGAGGAGTTCACCCGCGAGGTGCTGGCCGGCGCACTGCGCTCGATCGTCGGCCGGCTCACCATCGAGGAGATCATCCGGGACCGGGCCGCCTTCGCCAGCGCGGTGGCCGAGGAAGCCGAGCACTCGATGACCAACCAGGGCCTGGTGCTGGACACCTTCCAGCTCCAGGACATCCTGGCCGAGGGGTCATACCTGGCCGACCTGGGCCGGCCGGAGGCCGCCCGGGTGCTCAAGGACGCCTCCATCGCCGAGGCCCGCGCCCGGCAGGCCGCCGAGCAGGAGCGGTTGCTCGCCGAGGAGGCAATCGCCGAGGCGAATCGGAACCTGTCCCTCAAGCAGGCGGCCATCCAGGCGGAGATCGACGCGGCCAAGGCCAAGTCGGCGGCGTCCGGTCCGCTCGCCCAGGCCGAGCGGGACCAGGCCATCCTCTCCGAGCAGCAGAAGGTGGCCGAGCGGAACGCCGAGCTGAAGCAGCGCCAGCTCGACACCGAGGTGCGCAAGCCGGCCGACGCGGCCCGGTACAAGGTCGAGCAGGAGGCCGAGGCCGCCCGCAACGCGGCGGTGCTGCAGGCCGATGCCGAGCGGCAGGCCACCATCGCGGCCGCCCAGGCCGCCGCCGAGCAGGCCCGGCTGATCGGTGAGGGCGAGCGGGCCCGCCGGGCCGCGCTGGCCGAGGCGAACGCGATCGAGGGCGCCAAGGAGGGTGAGGCCGAGCAGCGTCGGCGGTCCGCGATCGCCGAGGCGGTCGAGCGCGAGGGCCAGGCCGAGGCCGCGGCCATCCTGGCCAAGGGGCAGGCCGAGGCCGACGCGATGGCCCGCAAGGCCGAGGCGTTCGCCGCGTACGGCGAGGCCGCAGTGCTTGACCTGCTGGTCAAGGTGCTACCGCAGGTGGTCGGGGCGGCCAGCGCGCCGATCGGCGCGATCGACAAGATGACCGTCATCTCCACCGACGGCGCGTCGTCGCTGACCAAGTCGGTGGCCGACAACGTGGCCCAGGGTCTGCAGCTCGGCAGCGACCTCACCGGCATCGACCTGGCCGGGCTGCTCGCCAAGCTGGGCGGCGCGCAGATCAACGGCAAGACGACGGTGGACGGCAGCGCGGTCGAGAACTGAGCACCACCGGCCACAACGACGGCGCCCGCCGGGTCTCCCCTCTCGGGGAACTCCGGCGGGCGCCGTCGTGATCGGGCTTACAGGACGACGAGGATGAACTTCTCGCCGTTACCGAGACCCCAGGTGGGGCTGTAGACGTTGATGTTACGGCTGGCCTTCAGCTGACTGGTGCCCTTGCTGCCGGCGGTCACCGCCTTGAAGTTGCCGAACGAGAACAGGTAGACCGAGCCGTCGATGTTGTAGTCCAGGAAGCCGAACCGCTCCCAGCCACCGATCGACTTGCTCTTGGCGATGAGCGGCTTGGTGCCCTTCTTGTCCGCGGTCACGTACTTGCCGTTGCCCTTGGCACGCAGGCCGAACATGCCGTCCTTGACGGTGACGATCTCGAACTTCTCCCAGCCACCGATCGACTTGCTCTTGGCGATGAGCGGCTTGGTGCCCTTCTTGTCCGCGGTCACGTACCTGCCATTGACCTTCGACCTGATGCCGACCACCGGATCCGGCGCGGCGAAGTCGAACTTCTCGGCGGTGCCGATCGTCGTCTTCTTGGCGGTCACCGGAGAGGTGGTCTTGGGCGCGGTGACGTACCTGCCGTTGGCGTTCGCCCTCAGGCTCACCGTGCCGTCGATGTTGTCGATGATCCGGAACTTCTCCCGGGCGCCGATCTTCTTGCTCTTCGCGATCAGCTTGGCGGTCTTCTTGTCCACGGTCACGTACTTGCCGTTGGCCTTCGCCCGCAGGCCGACGAAGCCCTTGCCGGCGTTGACGACGTCGTACTTCTCCAGGCTGCCGAGCGACTTGGCGTTGGCGAGAAGCGGCTTGACGCCCTTCTTGTCCGCGGTCACGAACCTGCCGGTGGCGCGCGCCTTCAGCCCGTACGAGCTGCGGGCGAAGTTGACCGCGCCGACGTGCAGGAGCCGGTTGGTCGATCCCATGGGGTCGTGCACGGCACCGGCGATGCCGGTGGTGACGATGCGGTCCCGCACCTGCTTCGGAGTCCACTTCGGGTTCGTCTGAAGCAGCAGGGCCGCAGCGCCGGCCACGTGCGGAGCGGCCATCGAGGTGCCGTCCATCACGTCGGTCTTGTTACCCGGCGCGGCGGAGATGATGTTGACGCCGGGAGCGAAGGTGTCCACGCAGCGGCCGTAGTTGGAGAACCAGGCCCGGAAGTCCACCCGGTCCGTCGCGCCGACGGTGATGGCCGTCGGCACGGCAGCCGGCGAGACCTTGCACGCGTCCCTGCTCTCGTTGCCTGCCGAGACGGCGTACGTGACGCCGGAGGCGATCGAGTTGGCGACCGCGTTGTTGAGGGCCTTGTCGAGGCCGCCGCCGAGGCTCATGTTCGCCACGGCCGGCTTGACCGCGTTCGCGGTCACCCAGTCGATGCCGGCGAGGACCCCCTCGGTGGTGCCGCTGCCTTCGCAGTCCAGCACCCGCACCGCGACGAGCTTGACGCCCTTGGCCACGCCGTACTTCGTGCCGCCGACGGTGCCGGCCACGTGGGTGCCGTGGCCGTCGCAGTCCTGGGCCTCCTCGTCGTCTTCGACGAAGTCGTAGCCGTAGCTGGCCCGGCCGCCGAAGTCCGGGTGGTTGATGTCGATGCCGGTGTCCACGATGTACGCGGTGACCCCGGCGCCGGTGTTCGGGTAGGCGTACTTGCCGTTGAGCTTGGGTGCGGTCTGGTCGATCCGGTCCAGGCCCCACGGCGGGTTGGCCTGGGTGCCGGTGGCCGTGTAGCGCTGGACCTGCTGGACGTAGGCCACGTCGGGATCGGCCGCCAACTGTGCCGCCTGTCGACGGTTCATCGTGGCGGAGTAGCCGTTGATTGCCTTGGTGAACACCTTGCGAACGGATCCACCGTGCCTCTTGGTCAGCGCCGAGGCCCGCGCCTTGGCCGGGCTGGCCTTGCCGTCCTTCAGCACGACGATGTACCGGTCGGGCACGGCCTTGGCGGTGTCGGCACCCCGGGCCGGTGCCCGGTGTGGATCCGAGGGGGCGGCCATCGCGGTGCCACCGGTGGTGGCAAAGACGACGGAGGTCACGGAGGCGAGGGCGATCCCCGCCAGCGCGGAGCGGCGCAGTGCGCCAGGACGTGTCACTAAAAACTCCCCGTGTGCCGGCGAACCGTCCGGATCGGACGGATGGATGACCGCTCGTCGCAGTCTCACGGCAGGCGGCCGGAGACTCGTAGCGGTCGTACCATCATCCATGATGGTCACCGTCGATCGCGTCCACCGTTTGGTCGACACACTGGCGTACCGTCGTCACGCAGACGCCGGAATCAGTCCAGGACGCCCTGCTCCCGGGCCCAGCGCAGCAGCTCCGCCTCGGCCTCTTCCCGCTCCAGGGGGCCGCGCTCCAGCCGCAGCTCCTTGAGGTGCTGCCACGCCTTCCCCACCATCGGCCCCGGCGGCACGCCGAGCAGCTCCATGATCGCATTGCCGTCCAGGTCGGGCCGGACCCGGGCCAGATCCTCCTCGGCGGCGATCCGGGCGATCCGCTCCTCCAGCGCGTCGTAGTCGGCCGCGAGCTGGGCCGCCTTGCGTCGGTTGCGGGTGGTGCAGTCGGAGCGGGTGAGCTTGTGCAGGCGGGACAGCAGGTCACCGGCGTCGGTGACGTATCGGCGCACCGCGGAGTCGGTCCACTCGCCCCGGCCGTACCCGTAGAAGCGCAGGTGCAGGCCGACCAGCTTGACCACCTCAGCGGTGACGTCCTTGGGGTAACGCAGGGCCTTCATCCGGGCCTTGGTGAGCCGGGCGCCGACCACCTCGTGGTGGTGGAAGCTGACCCGACCGTCCGAGCCGACCGCCTTGGTGGCTGGCTTGCCGACGTCGTGCATCAGCGCGGCCATCCGGAGCACGAAGTCGCAGCCGTCCTCTTCCAGGGACATCGCGTTGCTGACCACGGTCAGGGTGTGCTCGTAGACGTCCTTGTGCTGGGCGTGCTCGTCGATCTCCAGCTTGAGCCCGGTCAGCTCGGGGAGGAAGCGCTCCGCCAGCCCGGTGTCGACCAGCAGCCGCAGCCCGGTGATCGGGTCCGCGCCGCAGAGCAGCTTGGTGAACTCGTCCCGGATCCGCTCCGCGGTGATCCGATCCAGGTCGGCGGCCATTCGGATCATCGCCGCGCGCACCTCTGGGTGCACCGTGAACCGCAGTTGGGCGGCGAACCGGGCCGCGCGCAGCATCCGCAGCGGGTCGTCGCCGAACGACTCCCGGGGCGTCCCCGGGGTACGGATGACCTTGGCGGCCAGGTCGGCGAGGCCACCGTACGGGTCGGTGAACCGGTGGTCGGGGACGCTGACCGCCATCGCGTTGACGGTGAAGTCCCGGCGCTTGAGATCGTCGATGAGGTTGGTCCCGTATTCGACGATCGGGTTCCGGCTGACCTGGTCGTACGCCTCGGCACGGAAGGTGGTGATCTCCAGGCGGAGCCCGTCGCGTTGGCAGCCGATGGTGCCGAACTCGCGCCCGGTCTCCCAGATCGACTCCGCCCAGCCCCGGACGATCTTGATGGTCTGGTCTGGGTGGGCGTCGGTGCAGAAGTCGAGGTCCTCACCGAGGCGGCCGAGCAGCGCGTCGCGCACCGAGCCGCCCACCAGGTGCAGTTCGTGGCCGGCCCGGGCGAAGCGCTGGCCCAGCTCGTCGGCGACCGGCGAGACGCGGAGCAGTTCGGCGACGGCGTTGCGCTGCGCTGCGGTCAGCTCGCGACGGTCGGCGGCGTGGGAGGCGGAAGCTTCGGACATGGGATCGCCAGCCTATCGGGCCGAGGTGCGATCTATTGCGCCGGGCGCGGGTATGCGGTCGCGGGTGACTAAGGTTTTGACCGTGCGGGCCCGGAGGTCCGGCTTCGACGTACCCCCTGGAGGCTGGAGATGAGCGGCGGGCTCTACCGCAGCGCGAACGCGCACGGCGGCGAGCCGCCGCCGAACGACGGAGCCATCTACATCTCCGCCGAGCCGCTGAACATGCCGGGCGTCGAGGCCACCGCGCCGCCGCAGGAGGTGGTCGCGGAGACCAGCGCCGCGGCGAACAGCATGGTGATGGCCGTCGGCAGCCTGGTGAGCCGGGGTACTGGCTTCATCCGCACCCTGATGATCGGTGCTGCCCTCGGCAACGCGGTCGGCAACGTGTACACCACGGCCCAGTTCCTGCCGAACCAGGTGTACGAGTTCCTGCTCGGCGGCGTGCTCACCAGCGTGCTGATCCCGGTGCTGGTCCGTCGTCGAAAGGTCGACCCGGACCGGGGCGAGGCGTACGCGCAGCGGCTGCTCACCCTGGCGGTGCTCACGCTGGCCGCCGCCGCGCTGCTGGCGATGGTCTCGGCGCCGTTGCTCACCGCGATCTACGCCGCCGGCAAGGACGCCACGTACAAGGGGCTGGTCAACGACCTGTCCTACCTGATGCTGCCGATGCTCTTCTTCACCGGTGTGAGCGCGCTGATCGCGGCCGTCTTGAACACCCGGGGGCACTTCGCCGCACCCATGTGGGCACCGATCCTGAACAACCTGGTGGTGATCGGCGTCCTCGGCCTGTACATCGGCGTCTACGGGGCCAAGGCGCTGAAGCCGGGGGAGATGACCCCCGGTCGGATCCTGCTGGTCGGCGGCGGCACCCTGCTCGGCGTCGCGGTGCAGAGCGCTGGCCTGCTGCCGGCGTTGCGCAAGGTGGGCTTCCGGTGGAAGTGGCGGTTCGACTTCCGCGCACTGGGGCTGCGCGAGCTGGGCCGGCTCGGTGCCTGGATGTTCTGCTACGTCGGGGTCAACCAGCTCGGCCTCTTCGTGGTGGTCAACCTGCTCACCCGGGCCGCCGGCGAGGACAAGGACAAGACAGAGGCCGGCCTGCTGATCTACAACAACGTCTTCCTGCTGCTGATGATGGCGCACGGCATCATCGCCGTCTCGATCATCACGGCGCTGATGCCGCGGATGAGCGCCGCCGCCGGCGAGGGCCGATTCCGCGACGTCACGGCCGACCTGTCCCGGGGTACCCGGATGGTCACCGCCGTCCTCGCCCCGGTCGCGGTCTGCTACGCGGTGCTGGCCGGCCCGATCTCGGTCGTGCTCTTCCGGCACGGCGCGTTCACGGGCAACGACGCGATGGCCACCTCGACCGTGCTGCTGGTGGCGGCGGTTGGCCTGGTGCCCTTCGCGATCAGCCAGCTCTTCACCTTCGCCTTCTACGCGCTGCCGGACACCAAGACCCCGGCCCTGGTCAACATCCCGGTGGTGGCGCTGCGGGTGCTCCTCCAGATCGGCCTCTTCCTCGCCTTCTCCACCACCTTCGCGGCGGCCGGCATGATGCTCGGCAACGCCATCTCGTACGTGGCGGCGGCGGTGATCTCGGCGATCCTGCTGCGTCCTCGGGTGGGTCGGATCGGGCTCGGCGAGATCATGCAGACCATGGGACGGGTGCTCGTCGCCGCGCTGGGCGCGGCCCTGGTCGGCCTGCTGGTGGTGAAGCTGCTGCCCGGCGAGCCGGCGCACCTGGGCTGGCTGACCGCCGTGATCCAACTGGTGGTCGGCGGTGCCGTGATCGGCGCGGCGTACCTCGGGCTGGCCACGGTGCTGCGGATCGGCGAGATCACCGAGGTGGTCGGCATGGTGCGGCGCCGGCTCGGCCGCTGACCCAGCTGCGTGACGGACGGTGAACGAGGATCACCAGCCTGGGGATACGGCTGTGGATAACTCGGAGTTTCGCGGCTGGATGGGCCTCTCGGCCTGTGGATAACCAGCCGTAAGGACGAGGATGGCTGGCCTGACCGGGGGAATGCGGCGACGGACCCCGAGGCCCGCCACACCGGCTACGCCCCTGCGTCGACTACTTGCCGTCAACCTCTAGATTGGCTAGTGCGTGCGCCGGCCAGGAAGATGACATGTCGGAGAACCGGGCATCCCGGGTAAGGTCGCTTTCGACGGGTACGGCAGGTGCCGACGCGGGCGTGCCGGTTCCTTCGAAGGCAGAGCGGACAGCCACATGCCCAGCAGCACGGGTCCATCGATCGACACGATCACCGAGGGAGGACTGGTGACCCAGGTCGGCGAGGGTCAGGAGGCGGAGGAGACCACCCCTCCGGTCATGACCTTCGGTGCTCCCACGGCCGGTGAACTCCTCGCCGATCGGTACGAGCTGGTCGAGCACATCAACAACGACAGCGCGGGCCGGCTGGTCTGGCGCGGGGTCGACGTCGTGCTGCGCCGTCCCGTCGCGGTGGTCCTCCGCTACCCGGGTGGCGACTCCGCCACCGAGATGCTCCAGGCGGCCGTCGCGGCGAGCCGGGTGATCCATCCCAACCTGGTCGGCGTCTACGACGCGATCGACGAGGCCGACCGGGCGTACGTCGTCCGCGAGTGGGTGGACGGCCGATCCCTGCGCGAGCTGGTCACCACCGATGGGCCGCTCGATCCGGCCCGGTCGACCGCCATCGGCAGCGCCGTCGCGAGCGCTCTGGCCGCGGTGCACGCCACCGGCATGGTGCACGGCAACGTCCACCCCGGCACGGTGATGATCAGTGACGACGGCCGGGTGGTGCTGGCCGACGCGCGCACCGACGGTGAGGACAGCCGGGAGAACGACGTCCGGGCGGTCGGTGGGCTTCTCTACTTCGCCCTGACCGGCCACTGGCCGCACGGCGAGGCCCCGCTGCGCGGCGCCACCGCGGGGCACGGCCGCGCCGCGATCCCTGACGCGGTACGTGACGCCGGTGGAGCGATCGCGGCACCCCGCCAGGTACGCGCCGGGGTGCCGGCATACCTCGACGACCTCACGATGGACCTGCTCGACCTAGAGATCGCCCCGCCGTCGTCGGACGTGCTGGCGGCCGAGCTGAACCGCCTCGACGTCCCCGCCGAGGAGCAGTTCCTGGAGCCGGCCGGTCCGCTGCGCTTCGCCGCCGACACCGGCGAGGAGCCCACCCCGCTGGCCACCACCGGTGGTCGCAAGGTCGCGTTGGGCATCGCCGGGCTGCTGGCGGTAGCCCTGGTCGGGCTGCTCGTCGGGATCAGCGTGCTCGGTGGCGACGACAAGAAGGGCACGGCGGCCGAGCATCTGCCCAACTCGCCCACCACCGCGCCCGCCACGACTCCAGCCGCCGCGCCGGTTCACCAGCTCAACATCCAGGCTGTCCGGATCATCGACCCGGACAGCGGGGACCGCGCCGAGGTACGCGACGCCGAGAAGGTGATCGACGGCGACGACGACACGGGCTGGCAGACCGACACCTATCGGAACAACGGCAAGTTCGGCGGTTTGAAGAGGGGCATGGGGATCTGGATCGACCTGGGCTCCCCGCACACCGTCAAGTCGCTGCAGGCCGTCCTGTCGTCCACCGGCGCCTCGGCCCAGCTGCTCGCGGGCAGCAAGGGCGACTTCCCGTCCAGCTCGTCGGGTGACAAGCAGCTCTTCGCCAGCTACAAGACCCAGATCGGGCAGCCGTTCCTGGAGCACAACGGCACGAAGATGATTTTCGACGGGTTCGACCCGGAGCAGCAGTACCGCTACCTGCTTTTCTGGATCACCGAGCTGCCGAAGAAGGACAGCGGCGACGGCTGGAAGGTGGGGGTCCAGGAGATCACGGTCACGGGCTCGTGAGCTGGCCGGCCGGGGCGTCCGACCTCGAGCTGCTCCGGGCCCACGTCGACGGCGACCGGAATGCCTTCACCGAGCTGTTCCACCGACACCGGGATCGGCTCTGGGCGGTGGCCCTGCGTACCCTCGGCGACCGTGAGGAGGCCGCCGACGCGCTCCAGGACGCCCTGCTCTCGGCGCACCGGGCGGCGGCCCGGTTCCGCGGCGACTCGGCGGTGACCACCTGGCTGCACCGGATCGTGGTGAACGCCTGCCTGGACCGGATCCGGCGGCGTCAGACGCACGCCACGGTGCCGCTGCCGGACGGGGTGCACACCGACGGGGAGCCCGGCTGGCACACCGGCGGGGTGGAGCCGGCCGCGCCGGCTCGCGATCATGAAACGGCGCTGGTGGTCCGGCAGGCCCTCGCCGAGCTGCCGGCCGAGCAGCGCACCGCGCTGGTCCTGGTGGACGTGCAGGGCTACCCGGTGGCCGAGGTGGCGCGAATCCTCGGCGTGGCCGAGGGGACGGTCAAGAGTCGCTGCGCCCGTGGGCGGGCCCGGCTGGCCGTGCTCCTCGGGCACCTGCGTACCGGTTCCGATGCGACGACGGACGTGCCCCGCGTCACCGGAGGGAACCGCCGGCCGCCCGAGGGCGTCGGATCGACGTCGGGGCGGTCCCGGCGGGACGCCAGCCAGGAGGAGTCGTGACTTCCGGGGAGTTCAGCGGAGTCGACCACGAGCTGCTCGCCGACTACGTCGGCGGGGCGCTGGACGGCACCCCGGAGCAGGCGTCCGTCGCCCGGCTGGTCGGGGAGGATCCGGCCTGGGGCGCCGCGTACGCCGGGCTGGCCCGGGCGGTGGACCTGGTCCACGCCGACCTGGCCGATTGGGCCGCCGCGCCCGCGCCGCAGATGCCGCCGGCCGTGACGGACCGGATCTCGGCGGCGCTCGCTGGTGCCGTGCCGGCGCAGCGGGCGAGTGGGGCGACCCGGCCGGCCGAGGGTTCGGGCCGCAACACGGGCCCGGGCCGACGTACTCGACGCTGGGCCCGGATCGCCGGGCCGGTCGCCCTGGCTGCCGCCTCGGTCACCGCGGTCGGCTTCGCACTCAGCAACGTGATCGACGCGGGCCGCGGCGACACGGCCGTGACGGCCGACCGGGGCACGGTCGCCGGCTCGGCCTCGGCGGGCGGGGCCGTCCCGCTTGCCACCGCACCCTTCCGGACCACCGGCCCGGCCCTGCACAGCGGCACCGACTACGGCCCGGAGCAACTCTCCGGCACCCGGCGCCCGTTCGCCGCCGCCGGCGAGGGCTGGCAGACGAGCGGAGAGGCACCAGAGCGGCTTACGTCGGCCGACGGCCTGGACCGGCTCGCCCGGCCCGAGGCGCTGGAGTCCTGCCTCCGCGCGATCGGGGCCGAGCACGCGGCCGGCTCACTCACCCTCGAGCTGATCGACTACGCGTCGTTCGAGGGGCGTCCGGCGCTGGTAGTCACCTTCCTCGATGCGGGCGGCGAGCGCTGGGCGTGGGCGAGCGGGCCGGAATGCGGGGTGCCCGGGTCCGGCGCGGACACCCGCTTCCGTACGCGGGTAGGGTGAGGTCGCGGTCGCCGGCCGTGTCCCGCCGCGTGACGTGACCCACCGGATGACCGGCTCGGGAATCGCCGCTTCGTACGATGACGTTCTGCAAGTCAGGCGCCGACGCCACCGAGCCGTCGGCACTCGGGATCGGCATCGTCCCCGGCGGAAGATCAGCCGGAGTAGATGACGAATACACACATCGGGAGACGGCAGTGGACGAGGTCCGCAACCTGATCATCATCGGCTCCGGTCCGGCCGGCTACACCGCGGCGGTCTACGCCGCGCGCGCCAACCTCAAGCCGCTCGTCATCGAGGGCGTGCAGTCCGGTGGCGCGCTGATGACCACGACCGAGGTGGAAAACTTCCCCGGTTTCGCGGACGGCATCCTCGGCCCCGAGCTGATGGACAACATGCGCAAGCAGGCGGAGCGGTTCGGTGCAGAGTTTCTGACCGACGACGTGACCCGGGTCGAGCTCACGGACACCGGCGAGGTCGGCTCGAACGCGGTCAGCACGGTGTGGGTGGGCGATACCGCCTACCGGGCCAAGGCCGTCATCCTCGCGACCGGCTCCGCGTGGCGCCCGCTCGGCGTGCCAGGCGAGCAGGAATACCTGGGCCACGGTGTGTCGTCCTGCGCCACCTGCGACGGCTTCTTCTTCCGCAACCAGCACATCGTGGTGGTAGGCGGCGGCGACTCGGCGATGGAGGAGGCAAGCTTCCTCACCCGATTCGCTGAGTCGGTGACAATCATCCACCGTCGGGACTCGTTCCGCGCCAGCAAGATCATGGCCGAGCGCGCCCTCGCCAACGACAAGATCAAGGTCGAGTGGAACACCGTGGTCGAGGAGATCCTCGGCGACGACGGCAAGGTCAGCGGCGTCCGGGTCCGCAACGTGCACACCGGTGAGGCCAAGACGCTCGACGTCACCGGCGTCTTCGTGGCGATCGGCCACGACCCGCGCAGCGAGCTCTTCCGCGGTCAGGTGGAACTCGACGGCGAGGGGTACGTGAAGGTGCAGGCACCGAGCACCCGGACGAACATCCCGGGTGTCTTCGCCGCTGGCGACGTGGTCGACCACACCTACCGGCAGGCGATCACGGCGGCCGGTACGGGCTGTGCCGCCGCGCTGGACGCCGAGCGGTTCGTCGCCACCCTGCAAGACTGACGAATTTACCAAAACGTCCCGGAGGAGGGGTCATAGTGGGAGCAACCAAGGCGGTCACCGACGCGAGCTTCGCGAGCGACGTGCTGAAGTCCGACAAGCCGGTCCTGGTCGACTTCTGGGCAGAGTGGTGCGGGCCGTGCCGCAAGGTCTCGCCGCTGCTCGAGGAGATCGCAGGCGAGATGGGTGACCAGGTCAGCATCGTCAAGCTCAACATCGACGAGAACCCCGAGACCGCTCGCACCTACCGGGTGATGTCGGTGCCGACCCTCACCGTCTTCAAGAACGGCGAGCCGGTGCAGTCCATCGCCGGCGCCAAGCCCAAGGGTGAGCTGGTCAAGCTCATCGAGTCCGCGCTCTGAGTCGACGTTCCACCCGCCGAAACCCCCGTTGCCGGTACCCCGGGCACGGGGGTTTCCGCATTCCCCGCCTCGACGGCCCCTGACCTGGACGAACCCGGGAACCGGCTGGTGATCGGCACGGTACGCTCCGTAGGCGTCCCCAGCGAGGGGCAGCACCTCCGTCGGAATACCCGGCCAGCGTCCGTGCAGAGGGGGTCGTCGTGCGTCCCATCCGACCCGGTGACCGGGGACCTGCGGTGGCCGAGATCCGTACCGTGCTGACCGGCCTCGAGCTGCTCCCGTCCGACGACCGGCGGGACGAGTTCGACGCCGAGACCGAACGTGCGGTCCGAGCGTTCCAGCAGTCCCGCGGGCTCAGCGTGGACGGGCGGGTCGGCGCGGAGACCTGGCGGGCGCTCGATGCGGCCCGCTGGCGGCTCGGCGCCCGCACCTTGTACCACGCCGTGCCGGAGCCGCTGATCGGCGAGGACGTCCGGTCGCTCCAGGAACGCCTGCTCGAGATGGGGTACGACGTGGGCCGCGCCGACGCCATCTACGGCATCCGCACCGCGCGGGCCGTCGCGCAGTTCCAGCGGGAGATGGCGCTGACGCCGGACGGCGCCTGCGGGCCGCACACCATGAACACGCTGCGCCGCCTCGGCCGGAAGGTGGTCGGTGGGCGGCCGCAGTGGCTCCGCGAGTCCGACGCCATCCGCCAGGCCGGGCCGACCCTGGTCGGGCGGACCGTGGTGATCGACCCGGGGCACGGCGGCACCGACCCCGGCGAGGTGGTGCCCGACGGCCCGCTGCGCTGGACCGAGGCGGACATCGTGCACGACCTGGCCAGCCGGCTGGAGGGGCGGCTGGCCGCCGCCGGCGTACGGGTCCAGCTCACCCGCGGCCCGTCGCCGGAGACCTGCCTGCCGGACGCCGACCGCGCCCAACTCGCCAACGCGCTCGGCGCGGACGTCTTCATCTCGCTGCACACCGACGGGCATGCCAACCCGGCGGCCAACGGGGTGGCCACCTACCACTACGGCACCGACAACGGCGTCACCTCGGCCACTGGCGAGCGGCTGGCCGGCCTGGTGCAACGGGAGATCGTCGCCCGAACCGGGCTGCGGGACTGCCGTACCCACGCCAAGGCGTGGGACCTGCTGCGGCTGACGAGGATGCCGGCGGTCCGGGTCGAGGTGGGCTACCTGACCTCGCCCGAGGACCGGGGTCGACTGGTCGACCCCGGGTTTCGGGACAGGATCGTCGAGGCGATCGTGGCCGCGGTGCAACGGATGTACTTCCCGATCGAGCGAGACGTTCCCACCGGCTCGATCGACGTCAGCGAGCTGCGGGCGATCGTCGCCGCCGGCACGGTGGCGGACTGAGGCGGGCCGCGCCGCTCAGCCCAGGGCGCGAGTGGCCGGGGCCGGGCGTACCGGGCGCAGCAGCGTCTCCGGGCTCATCGAGCCGAGCAGCTTCTCCAACGCGTACTCGACGTCGGACTTCCAGCTCAGCGCGGTGCGCAACTCCAGCCGCAGACGCGGGTAGCGGGGGTGCGGACGCACCGTCTTGAATCCCACCGAGAGGAAGAAGTCGGCCGGGGCCAGACAGGCCCGGACCGGGTCGTCCGCGCCGTCGTCACCGAACTTCGCGTCCCCGAACGCCTCGATCGCCTTGATGCCCCGCTTGGTGAGGTCTCGGGCCACCCCCTGGACCAGCATCCGGCCCAGGCCGCCGCCGGCGAAGGCGGGCACCACGCTGGCGGTCATCAGCAGCGCGGCGTCCGCGGAGACCGGCGAGGTGGGAAAGGCCATCGAGCGCGGAACGTACGCCGGCGGGGCGTACATGACGAAACCGGCGGGCATGCCGTCGACGTACGCGAGTTTGCCGCAGGAGCCCCACTCCAGCAGGGTCTGGGAAACCCAGGCCTCCTTTTCCAGCCCGGGGTCACCTGCGGCGCACGCCCGGTCGGCCGAAACCGGATCCAGCTCCCAGTAGACGCAGCGCCGGCAACGGCGAGGCAGATCCTCGAGGGTGTCGAGGGTCAGACTGACCAGACGTCGCGACATCAGCGCATCCCCACCAATGGCTCGAAAGCTGAAACCAGCGCGGTGCTCACGCCGCCACCTTCCCTGCCCCCGACGAGCGATCGTACGCCCCCAGCCGACCGTACGGGAGAGGACGCGCGAACGCCCACCCGAGCGGGTCCGGGATGTGGACGTAACATCGCCGGGCGGGGCCAGCCTTGGCCAGTGCGGACTACGATCGACCGAACGGCGTCCCGCGCCGCCATGGTTGCCGGCAATGCGGGTACCACACCGGGCGGCAGCCCCCGCCGAGATCCGATCGAGGTGATGTCATGACCGGCACAACGCTCGACGACTACACCGACCGGTACGCCCGCCGGGTCCGGGGGATGACGGCCTCCGAGATCCGGGCGCTCTTCGCGGTGGCCAGCCGGCCGGAGGTGGTCTCGCTCGCCGGTGGCGCCCCCTACATCGCGGCGCTGCCGCTCGACGCGGTCGGCGAGATGCTCGGCCGGCTCGGCGGCGAGCACGGCGTCACCACCCTTCAGTACGGCATCGGGCAGGGCACCCTGGAGCTGCGCGAGCGGATCTGCGAGGTGATGGCCCTCTCCGGGATCGACGCGTCGTGCGGCGCCTCGCCGGAGGACGTGGTGGTCACGGTCGGCGGTCAGCAGGCGCTCGACCTGGTGGCCCGGCTCTTCCTGGACCCGGGCGACGTGGTGCTCGCCGAAGGCCCGACGTACGTCGGCGCGCTCGGGGTGTTCCAGGCCGCCCAGGCCCAGGTCGCGCACGTGCCGATGGACGCCGACGGGCTGATCCCTGAGGCGCTGGAGGCGGCGATCGCTGACCTGGCCCGAACCGGCCGCCGGGTCAAGTTTCTCTACACCATCCCCACCTACCAGAACCCGACCGGCGTGACGCTCAGCGAGGAACGGCGTGAGCGGGTGCTCGACATCTGCGAGCGCGCCGGCCTGCTGGTGGTCGAGGACGACCCGTACGGCCAGCTCGGCTTCGAGGGGGAGGCGCCCGCGCCGCTGCGGGCCCGCCGGCGCGACGGCGTCTTCTACCTGAGCACCTTCTCCAAGACCTTCGCGCCCGGCCTGCGGGTGGGCTGGATCCTCGCCCCGCACGCCGTACGCGACAAGCTGGTCATCGCCAGCGAGGCGCAGATTCTCTGCCCCAGCGGGTACGCGCAGGCCGCCGTCTCGACGTACCTCGGCACCATGCCGTGGCGCGAGCAGCTCAAGGTCTACCGGGAGGTATACCTCGAGCGCCGGGACGCCATGCTCGACGCGCTGGCGGACCTGATGCCGGCCGGCACGACCTGGACCACCCCGAGCGGCGGTCTGTTCGTCTGGGCGACCCTGCCCGACGGCCTGGACGCCAAGGCGATGATGCCCCGCGCCATCACCGCCCGGGTCGCCTACGTCCCCGGCACCGGCTTCTACGCCGACGGCACCGGGGCCGGCAACATGCGGCTCAACTTCTCCTTCCCGCCCCCTGAGCGGATCCGGGAGGGCGTCCGCCGGCTGGCTGGCGTGATGGAGCAGGAGATCGCCATGCGCAAGGTCTTCGGCGCGGTCGGCGGCTCAAGGCCACGGCGCCGGCAGGGTGGCTCGGACGCGCCCGGTCCCGACTTGGCATGATGCCCCGCATGGTCGCCAGCTCCGCCACCCACACCTCCGTGACCGATCTCTCCGACATCGACGATTTGCACGTGCTGGTGCTCGCCGGCGGGCTCTCCTACGAGCGGGATGTCTCGCTCCGGTCCGGCCGGCGGGTGCTCGACGCGCTGCGAGCGGTCGGTGTGCAGGCCGAGCTGCGGGACGCCGACGTGGCCCTGTTGCCCGCGTTGGCCGCCGACCCGCCGGATGCCGTGGTGGTCGCTCTGCACGGTGCCACCGGCGAGGACGGCTCGCTGCGCGGGGTGCTCGACCTCTGCGGCGTGCCCTACGTCGGCTGCGACGCCCGTGCCTCCCGACTCGCCTGGGACAAGCCGTCCGCCAAGGCGGTGCTGCGCGAGGCGGGCATTCCCACCCCCGACTGGGTGGCCCTGCCGCACGACCGCTTCTCCGAGCTGGGCGCGGTGGCCGTGCTGGACCGGATCGTCGACCGGCTCGGTCTGCCGTTGATGGTCAAGCCGGCGCAGGGCGGCTCCGGACTGGGCGCCGCGGTGGTCCGGGAGGCCGGGTCGCTGCCGGCCGCGATGGTCGGTTGTTTCGCGTACGACCAGACGGCGCTCGTGGAACGTTACGTGCCGGGCATGGATGTGGCGGTGTCGGTGATCGACCTGGGCGAGGGACCGCAGGCCCTGCCCCCGGTCGAGATCGTGCCCCGCAACGGCGTCTACGACTACGCCGCCCGGTACACCGCCGGCCGCACCACCTGGCACGCGCCCGCCCGCCTCGATCTGGAGACCACCGAGCGGGTGGCCCAGGTGGCGCTCGCCGCGCACCGCGCGCTCGGCCTACGTGATCTCTCCCGAGTCGATCTGATCGTCAACGCGGCCGGAGAACCGCACGTACTGGAGGTCAACGTCTCCCCGGGGATGACCGAGACCTCGCTGCTGCCGCTGGCCGTCCAGGCGGCCGGGCTGGACTTCGGGCGGCTGCTCGGCTCACTGGTCAGCCGAGCCGCCGCCCGCCGGTCCTAGCGACCTTCCTCCGGCTGGGTTTCTGACCTCAGCTGCGGCTCGATCTTCGCGTCGCCCGCCGGCTCCGGGATCTCCTCGGCGGCTTCGATCACCGAGACCGTCTCCTCGTCGACCTCGTCCACGTCCGGGTCGACCGAGGCGGTGAGGCTCGACGGCGCCTGCCACTGAATTCGGGGCGGCTCGGCGAGCGGACGGCCGCCGAACTCGGCCAGCCACGCGGCGACCAGAGCCAGGTTCTCCCGCCACTGCGTTTCGGAGATCGGGGGCAGGATCGAGTCCCACAGGGACAGGAACGTACCCCGTAGCTGCAGCTGCCCGTACGGCCGCGCCAGGAACCACATGTGCAGGTGCGCGGAGCCGTCCCCCCAGCGATTGACGTGCACTCGGGCAACGCCGTCCAGGGAGCGGATGGCCCGTTCCAGACGGACGGTCATCACACCCAGCTCGGCCGCGAGCAGGTTCGGCAGATCGCCGAGATCGAGATGGGAGCGGGACTCCAGGATCAGCACCATCGGAAGGCCGGTGGGCCGATCCATCGCCCGTACCCGCCACCGCTCACCGACCCAGATGTACGCCTCGTCCGGGGCGATGCAGGCGGTGCATTCCCGGCTGCCCTCGCCCCGGCGGGGCGGTTCGACCGGCACCGGATCGTCGAGCTGCTTGACACGGAGGCCGCCCTCGAACGGGAAGGATGGCCACTGGGTGAAGTCCGGAACTGAAGGAGGGGTGTCCTGCACGAGGCTGACCCTAGTCCAGTTGACGGCCGCTGTCCCTACCCTGATTCCGCTGCCGACAAAGCGGCTTCGCCCGGCCGGCGCCAAGGTTATCCACCGCGTTGTCCACAGGCCGCTGAGAGCATCGCCACACCGCGCCATCCACAGCTCAGTAAGGGTTTCGCCTCGTTGTTTCACGTGAAACGAAGGCAGCCTGTGGATAGGGGCTGTGGATAACCGGGGGTAGTTTTCCACCGGCCCCGGACCCATCTCTCCCAACGATCGAACCGGTGATCGGCACCGGCCTCCGGCCGGTCTTCTCGCCCTTCGGCCGGCCGATCCGATCGCTCGCTCGCAGGTCGGCTCAGGCACCCATCGCACCGCGTGGCCTGCCCCGTTTCACGTGAAACCAGCGCATCGCCTGTTTCACGTGAAACGGGGCAGGCCCGCGTCCAATCAACCCGCAGACTGTGGACGGGCTTGCGCAGCCCGCCCGGAAGACGACTCGACCGCGCAGTCCGACAGGGACCACGCGGTCGATCCGACGAGCCGGCTCACTCCTCGGGCTGGTCCTCCTGGCCCACGCCGATGATGCCGACGATTCGCTCCAGGTCGTCGACCGTAGCGAACTCGATGGTGATCTTGCCCTTGCTGCGGCCGATGTCGACCTTCACCCGGGTGTCGAACCGGTCGGAGAGCCGGTTGGCCAGATCCGACAGCGCTGGCGCGTGCGGCTTCGACCGTCGCTTGGCCGCCGGGGTCTTCGCCGGCCCGTCGGCGAGTGCCAGCGCCACCAACTCCTCGGTGGCGCGTACGGAGATGCCCTCGGCAACGATCCGCTTGGCGAGCTGCTCCTGAGCCTCGCCGTCCTCCAAGCTGAGGAGCGCCCGGGCGTGGCCGGCGGAAAGCACCCCGGCGGCCACTCGGCGCTGGACCTGAGCGGGTAGGTTCATCAGACGGATCGTGTTCGAAATCTGCGGCCGGCTGCGCCCGATCCGGCGAGCCAGCTCCTCATGGGTGGCTCCGAACTCCTCCAGGAGCTGCTGATAGGCGGCCGCCTCCTCCAGCGGGTTCAGGTTGGCCCGGTGGATGTTCTCCAGCAGGGCGTCCCGGAGCATCGCGTCGTCCTTGGTGTCCCGCACGATCGCGGGGATGTTCTCCCGGCCAACCGCCTGGGCCGCCCGCCAGCGCCGCTCGCCCATCACGAGCTCGTACTTCTCGCCGTCGAGCTGCCGCACGACAATCGGTTGGAGGAAGCCGACCTCCTGGATCGAGACCTTCAGCTCCTCCAGCGCTTCCTCGTCGAAGACCTGCCGGGGCTGCTTCGGATTCGGCACGATGGCGTCGACCGATATTTCGGCGAAACGAGCTCCCGGCACCGGGCTCAGCTGTGGCTCAGGCTCTGGCTCAGGCTCCACCGCCGGGACGAGGCCCGCCCTCGCCCCGAGCACGGCGGCCGCGCCGGCTACGGGTGGGCTCGAAACGGCTGCCGCACCGCTGTCCGGCTCGGCACCCGCCGGGGTACCGCCCGGCACCGGCCCGGTCGGAATGAGGGCACCGAGCCCTCGGCCCAGACCGCCACGAGGACGGTTCTTCATGCGATGCCTCCCAGCGACTTCTCCGCACTACGCATTCCGGCTCACCGGCTCCTTGACCCCTCGCTCGGCGATCTCCTGGGCGGCCTCGAAGTAGCTCGTCGCCCCCCGCGAACCGGGATCGTAGGTCACCACCGACTGTCCGTAGCTCGGTGCCTCGGAAACCCGCACGTTCCGGGGGATCACGGCCTGGAGCACCTTGTCCCCGAAGTGATTCCGCACATCCTGCTCCACGGCGTCAGCCAGCCGGGTACGCCGGTCGTACATGGTGAGCAGGATGGTAGAGACCTCCAGCTTCGGGTTGAGATGCTGGCGAACCAGGTTGATGTTGTTGATCAGCTGGTTGAGGCCCTCCAGCGCGTAGTACTCGCACTGGATGGGGATGAGCACCTCCTGCGCAGCGACCAACGCGTTGACGGTCAGCAGGCCGAGCGAGGGTGGGCAGTCGATGAAGACGTAGTCGAAATGCCCGGGGTAGGCGGCGATGGCGCGGGCCAGCCGGGACTCCCGGGCGACCACCGACACGAGCTCGATCTCGGCGCCGGCAAGATCGATGGTGGCCGGCACGCACCACAGGTTCGGGATGCCCTCGACCGCCTGCGCCACCTCTTCCAAGGGGACGCTGTCGATCAGACAGTCGTACACGTCGGGTACGCCGGTGTGGTGCGGGACGTTCAGCCCGGTAGAGGCGTTGCCCTGCGGGTCCAGATCGACCACCAGGACCCGGTTGCCGTGCAGGGCGAGTGCCACCGCCAGGTTCACCGTGGTCGTGGTCTTACCCACGCCGCCCTTCTGGTTCGCGACGCACATCACCCGGGTCCGGGCGGGCCGAGGCATGCTCACCTCGCCACTGGGATTCAGGATCTGCACGGCGCGCATCGCCTCCATAGCCAACGGTGGGTCATCCTCTTCGCGCGTCGGGGTTTCGGTTTCACGTGAAACGTACGTGCTGGGGGCGGCTTCGACACCGAAGCTGCCAGCCGGTGGCGTGTCGGACGGCATCCCCGCCTCAGTCGCCACGTCCGGGGCAGCCTGCTGCGGCAGGACCGACCCCGGCGGCTGCGGCTCGTAACGCCCGGGGACCGCCGCGTTGCCACGCACCGGGACCGGGCGCGGGCTGGGCGCATTCGCCGGCCGGCCGGTCGGTTCGTGTGGCTCGCGTGCCGGCGGTACGTTCGCCGGCCCGGATGAAGCCGACCGCACGGCACCCGCAACGGGCGCCTCCGGGTGAACAGCCGGCGGAGTCGCGGCTGGGTCGCGGGGGTCATCCCCCGCTGGCCAGCCCTGGTAGTCGGTTTCACGTGAAACGGGGTCGGCTCCTGGCCTCGTCACCCGTGGGTCGTCGTACCTGCCGTCGTCATGCACCTGTCATCCCCGCCCGCTCCGGATGGTCGGCCCGCACTCCGTCGATCAGACCCCGCGCTCCCGGCGCGGCGTACGGCCCGGCGGACAGCGGTCGGGTTCGAGTGCCACCCGGCACCGCCGCTCCACACTATCGACGCGCGGCCAGCCTACGGCGCACAGGCGCAGCGGGTCCACGTCGGGTTCTGACCGATGGGCTGGATCGCACCGAGTTCCGGCCGAACCGGCATCGCGGGAATCCTTGCGGCGTCAGCGACCCCGGCCCTGTCCGCCTCGGTGGCGACCACCGCGCGACCGCTTCGGGCTCTTCTTCCGCACCGGGCCGACCACCCGCTCCCGGACCACCTCGACCACGGTGGCCGGCGGATCGATGACCCCAACTCCGCACTGGTGCAGTTCCGGCTCGCCCCCACCCAGTCGGGACACCGCCTCGGTGTGCTCGGCAATCTCCTCGGCGGCCGAGGCGCCCTTGAGAGCCACCAGCCGCCCGCCGGGCACCGCGAGGGGCAGACACCAGGCGGCGAGCCGGTCCAGCGCGGCGACCGCCCGCGCCGTCACGATGTCGGCGCTGAGTGGCGCGCTGTCGCGCGTACCGGCCGCCGCCTCCTCCGCCCGCCCCCGGAACACCCGGACCGCCTTGGTGAGCCCGAGCTGCTGCACCGCTTCGACGAGGAAGGCGGTCCGCCGGGCGAGCGGTTCGACAAGGGTGACCGTGAGGTCGGGCCGGGCGATCGCCAGGACCAGGCCGGGCAGCCCGGCGCCGGAGCCGACGTCGAGCACGCTCGCGCCGTCGGGGATCCGCTCGGCCATCGCCGCGCAGTTGAGCAGGTGCCGCTCCCAGATGCGGGGAGCCTCACGGGGGCCGATCAGGCCGCGGACCACGCCGTCCGTCGCCAGCAGTTCGGCGTACGCGGCGGCCAGGTCGAGGCGGTCACCGAACAGCGTGTGGGCGGCCTGCGCAAGCTCGGGCGGCAGCGTCGCCTGCGTCGAAGCCGGCTGGTCCACGGACGTGCCCGGCTCGGTCGGACCTCCGGCACTGTCCACGAGAGACGGACTGGGCGGCCCACCCGCACCGACGTCCGGCTCGGCGAACACCGGGGCCACGGCACCGACCGGAGCGGCCTGGGCGGGCTCGGCCACGGGCGCCGACGGCTGCGCGAACGCCACCGGCGCGACCTCGGCCGGCTCGGGCACAGCCGCCAGCTCGGTCGACGCCACCCGTTCAGTGGAGAAGGTCGGGGTCACCTCGCCCGAGGAGTCCACCGGCTGCGCCGTTTCCGGATGAGCGGCCCCGGAGAAGTTCGGGTCGACCGCAACCGCCGGCGGGCCGGGAAGGGGCGGTTCGGCCGCGCCGGCCGCATCCGCGTCGGAGAACACCGGGTCAACGGTCGGGTCGTGCCGGACAGGCGACGGCCCGGGTGGCACGCCACCCGGGCCCGGCACGGCACCCGCCGTCGTCTCGTCCTGGGTCACCCGGTCAGTCCACCGGCCGGACGACGATACGGCGGTTCGGCTCGACGCCCTCGGACTCGCTCTCCACGCCGCTCATCGCGTTCACCACGTCATGCACGCACTTGCGCTCGAACGCGGACATCGGCTCCAGGCGGACCGGCTCGCCGTGCTCCTTGACCTTCTCCACCGCGTTCCTGGCGACGGCGGACAGCTCCTTGCGCCGGGTGGCCCGGTAGCCGCCGATGTCGAGCAGCAGGCGACTCGGCGAGCCGGTCTGGCGGAACACCGCCAGCCGGGCCAGCTCCTGGATCGCCTCCAGGGTGGCACCGCGCTGGCCGACCAGGCTCTGCAGCCGGCCACCGACCACCTCGACGACCGGACGGCCGCCGGAGACCAGCTCGTCGATGTCGCCGTCGTAGTCGAGGATGTCGAGCAGGCCCTCGATGTAGTCGGCGGCGATCTCGCTCTGCCGGAACAGGTCGCTGTCGGCCGGCGCCTTCTTCTCCCGTGCCTCCGGCTCGGCCTCGGTCTCCTCCGCCTCCTCGACGGCGACGGCCGACGAGGTCTCGTCGTCCAGGGACTGGTCGGCGCTGGGGATGCTGGTGTCGGTCACGGGCTCATCTCCGTACTCGCTCGGCCGGACCGTCGGGTCCGTTGGTCTTCCGGAGGCCGGCGGGAGGTATCGCCGTTGCCTCGGTCACGTCTGTACGGGCAGTTTCGCCCGTGACCGCGCTCCCGCGCGGCGGTTCCGGCCCGGCGCCGACCGTACGGTGGCAGCTCAGGGGCCGGACGGGCCGCCGCCAGGTTTCCGGCGGCGGCCCGGACACTCAGCCCTGCCGCTTGGCGGGGCCCTTCTTCGGGTTGACCGGCTTGGCACCGGGCTTCGGGCCGGCCACCTTCGGGGCGGTCGCCGGGGCCTTCGCGGCCGGCGGGGCGGCCTTACGACCGAGCAGGCCACCGCTCTTGGCCGGCTGGGCGGTGGTCCGCGCCGGAGCGCCCGTCTTGACCGGCACCAGCGGCGGGAACTTCCGCAGCACCCACTGCTGCTGGCCGAGGGTGAACAGGTTGTTGGTGACCCAGTAGATGATCACGCCAATCGGGAAGATCGAGCCGGAGACCAGCAGGGAGACCGGGATGCCGTAGAGCATCAGCCGCTGGACCATGCGCTGCTGCGGGTCCTCCGCCCAGCCGGTCTTGAGGATCATCTGACGGCTGGTCAGGTACGTCGTGGCGATCATGATGAGCACCAGTACACCGGCGACCACCTTGACCGTCGTGCCGTTCGCGCCGAGGCTGGCCAACTCGTCGGCCGTCGAGCCGAACCGGCCGGAGATCGGGGCGGTGAAGAGCTTCGCGTGCGAGGCGCTGTCGAACTGGTCGACGTTCCAGCCGTACAGGGTCTTCAGATCGTTGGTCGGCTTGAGCCGCTTCAGGGTGTGGAACAGGCCGAGGAAGACGGGGATCTGGAGAAGCATCGGAAGGCAGCCCATCAGCGGGTTGGCCTTTTCCTTCCGGTAGAGCTCCATCATCTCCTTCTGGAGCGTCTCCCGGTCACCCTTGTGCTTCTCCTGGAGCTCCTTGACCTTGGGCTGGAGCGCCTGCATGGCCCGCTGCGACTTGATCTGCTTGACGAAGACCGGGAAGAGGATGACCCGGATCGTCACCACCAGGAAGACGATGGCGAGGATCCACGACCAGTTCGTCCCGATAAAGGCTCCGCCCGACACGATGGCGTCCCAAGCCGAGTGCCAGGTCAGCAGGATCCACGAGATCGCGTAGTAGACCCAGTCAAGACTCAATTTCTCAGGCTCCAGTCACGTCGGCGCGGCGGCCCTCGCCCGGCTCTGGCACCGGGTCGTGTCCACCTGGGTGAAAGGGGTGGCAGCGCGACAACCGTCGGACCGTCAGCCAGGCTCCCCGCAGCGCGCCGTGCCGGGAGATCGCCTCCACGGCGTAGGCACTGCACGACGGGTAGAAGCGGCAGCGGGCCGGCAGTGCCGGACTTATCCACCGACGGTACGCGATGATGGGTGCCAGCAGCATGCGGGCACCGGTTGTGCGCCGCTCCGCGGCGGTGACCCCGCTCACCGAGGTCGCCGCCCCCGAGGGGCCCGCGCAGCGGCGACGGCTGCGTCCAGGTCGGCCCCCAGTCGAGCGTACGACGCCTCGGCGGCCGGTGGCAGCGCTCGGACCACCAGGGTGCTGCCGGCGGGCAGCCCCCCGAGGCGCTCGCGAACCAGGTGCCGGAGCCGCCGGCGGACTTTGTTCCGGACCACAGCGTTGCCGACCGCCTTGGACACGACGAAGCCGGCGCGGCTCGGTGCGGAGGTCTCCGCACCGGTGGTCCGCACCGGCTCCGGCAGGTCTGTCGCGGGGTGTCCGGTCTGCTCGGGAAGGGTCAGGTGCACCACGACCGCGCCTCGGCCGACGCGTCGGCCACCCCGGACCGCTGCGGCGAAGTCGCTACTGCGCCGCAGTCGCTGCGCGGCGGCCAGCACGACTGCACCCGTCCCCCGGACCGGACCGGTCGGCTCAGGCCGACAGGCGGGCGCGGCCCTTGGCGCGACGGGTCGAAAGGATGGCGCGGCCGGCACGGGTGCGCATGCGCAGCCGGAAGCCGTGGGTCTTCGCGCGCCGGCGGTTGTTCGGCTGGTAGGTGCGCTTGCTCACGTCAGGCTCTCCGTTGTCGTACGCCCCGCGCGGCGGATCGCCCGGGGTCGTGTGGTGGTCCAGGCCACCCTCGCCGGTGGCCTCCGATCGGTGCTGCCCGACGACGCGGCACCTCGGCGATGCGGGGCAGCGACCGCGGACAGCAAGCACCCATCACCCTAGCAGAGGGCGACAGCGCAGCCGATCCAGCCTACGCAGGGGGGCAATGACCGTCAAACATCACACTCGGCTGCCCGGCCCTTGCCGGGAAACCCGCCAAAGAGGCGGTTTTCACTGATGTTGAGAAGGCTGCCACGGTGTCGACGGTTGATGGCGGAGGGTCCGCACTGTTAGCGTGCGCGATTGCGGTCAGCGTCGGAGGTCCGGGTTGTCGTGACCGGCAAGACCGGACAAGGTAGGTAATCGTTCGGCACGGTGAACCCGCTTCCAACGCCTCCGGAACCAGGGGGTAGATCCGACCCGCGTCCAGTGGGCGGTCACAATCGGTCGGTACACACAGGCTGTGGATAACTTGTGGATGACGACCGGTCAGCCGTCCGGGCGGGCGTGAGCAGAGGCGAGGGGGTGCCACGACGGTGACCGGAACGACGGACCTGGCCGCGGTGTGGTCGGCGGCGACGGACGAGCTCGCCGACGAGATCATCTCCGCGCAGCAGCGGGCATACCTCCGACTCACCCGGCTGCGCGCGATCGTCGAGGACACCGCCCTGCTCTCGGTGCCGGACGCCTTCACCCGCGACGTGATCGAGTCGCGACTCCGCCCGGCCATCACCGAGGCACTGAGCCGGCGACTCGGCCGGCCGATCCAGGTCGCCGTCACCGTACGCGTCGCCGAGGACGGCGGGGCCCGCCCGGCCGGTGCTGTCTACCGCAGCGGGCTGGAGCCGGCGGCGCGGGATTCGTCGCCGGATCTGCTCGCCGGCCTGGCCCAGCCCGATTCGCCGGCCGAGGTGCCCGGTTTCCCGGAGCTCGGTTATCCGACCCGACCTGAGCCCCCGGCGTACGTCGACGATCGCCCGCAGCCGCCGGAGGAGCCAGCCCCACGGCAGCGCATCCCCGACGGTGGCCCGCCGCCGCTCATCCCGGCCAGCCGCGACGGCCAGGACACGCTGTTCAGCGCCGCCTTCGCCGAGCGGCTGCACCCCGCCGACGAGCGCCGGGCCTTCGACCAGCCGCTCCCGGACGCCGGTGGCTACGAGCCCCGATACCGCGACACCCCCGACGCATCACTGCGTGGCCTGCCGCGCGGCGACGCCACGGACAGCGGCCCCGGCCGTGGTGGGCCGGATCACCGCCCCGGCGGCCCGGTCGACCGGCGACTCCCGGGCGGGACGGAAGCCGGTGGCAACCGGCTCAACCCGAAGTACATGTTCGAGACGTTCGTCATCGGCTCCTCGAACCGCTTCGCGCACGCGGCGAGCGTCGCGGTGGCCGAGTCGCCGGCGAAGGCGTACAACCCGCTGTTCATCTACGGCAGCTCCGGGCTGGGCAAGACCCACCTGCTGCACGCCATCGGCCACTACGCCACCACGCTGGGCAACGCCCGCTCGGTCCGGTACGTCTCGACCGAGGAGTTCACCAACGACTTCATCAACTCGCTGCGCGACGACAAGACCAGCG
Source organism: Micromonospora sp. NPDC006766 (assembly GCF_040636055.1). Lineage (NCBI taxonomy): Bacteria > Bacillati > Actinomycetota > Actinomycetes > Micromonosporales > Micromonosporaceae > Micromonospora > Micromonospora sp. NPDC006766. The sequence goes on from NZ_JBEYIX010000013.1 coordinate 33,053, forward strand.
CGTTCCAGCGCCGTTACCGGGACGTGGACATCCTCCTGATCGACGACATCCAGTTCCTGGAGAACCGGGAGCGGACCCAGGAGGAGTTCTTCCACACCTTCAACACCCTGCACAACGCCAACAAGCAGATCGTGATCACCTCCGACCGGTCGCCCAAGCAGCTGGCCACGCTGGAGGACCGGCTGCGTACCCGGTTCGAGTGGGGCCTGCTCGCCGACATCCAGCCGCCGGACCTGGAGACCCGGATCGCGATCCTGCAGAAGAAGGCGGCGCAGGAGCGCCTCTACGCCCCGCCGGACGTGCTCGAGTTCATCGCCTCCCGGGTGTCGAACTCGATCCGGGAACTGGAGGGCGCGCTGATCCGGGTCACCGCCTTCGCCAGCCTCACCCGCTCGTCGGTAGAGCTGTCGCTGGCCGAGGAGGTGCTGCGGGACTTCATCCCCGATGGCGCCGGTCCAGAGATCACCGCCGACCAGATCATGGTCTCCACCGCCGACTATTTCGGGGTGAGCCTGGAGGATCTGCGCGGCCACTCCCGGTCCCGGGTGCTGGTCAACGCTCGGCAGGTGGCCATGTATCTGTGCCGCGAGCTGACCGACCTGTCGCTGCCCCGGATCGGGCAGGCCTTCGGGGGCCGGGACCACACCACCGTCATGCACGCCGACCGGAAGATCCGCCAGCAGATGGCGGAACGGCGCTCGCTCTACAACCAGATCGCCGAGCTGACCAACCGGATCAAGCAGACCACCTGAGCGACGGTGGTGCAGCGCCCGGCCGGGATCATCCGGCCGGGCCTTTTCGTACCTGTGGACGCCCGGAGCTTGACCCTCAACCCGGTTGAGGGCGCACGATCGGTGTCGTGTTCGTCCACAGGTCTTCCCGCTTGTCCACACCCCCTGTGTCACAGGCGGTGGATAACTACGTGTGGTCCCGGCCCAGCTACCCACAGATTGTGGACAACTCCTGGGGACAGAGCTGTGGATACCTGGGGATGACGGGGCGGTTGTCCACCGACGACGGTCGACCTGTGGGTTGCCTGTTGAAGGTTCTGGGGACAACGTCGATCGAGCGGGATCGGCCTGTCCACAGCCCTGGGGAGAAAACCGGTGGATTAGCGGTGGACAACCTGGGGACAGCGGTGGACAACCCGGGGCGCGACCGTGCCTGTGGACCAAGACACGAGTTATACCCCTGGTTCTCCACAGCTAACCCACCGGTGGATAACCTGTCCGACCTGCGCAGACGCCGGTTTTCCACAGTTTGCACAGGTGCGATGAAGACGATGAGTTATCTCTTCTAAACAACAAAAACCAATCATCACCGTTGGACTTCCTGTGGATCGGGCCGAAGCACCGCCGTCGGCGGTCGCCCCGGCACCTGGATCCACGGGGTCGGGCGCACAGCCGATGCCCGCGCGCCCTAAGGTGCGATGGGTACCCGCACGGTCGGGCGGGACGGGTGGCAGCGGTCGGCATGAGAGAGTTGTCGCTGACGTCGACGCGGAGGCATTGATGAAGTTCCGAGTGGAGCGCGATGCGCTCGCCGAGGCGGTCGCCTGGACCGCCAAGAGCCTGCCCAACCGACCCTCCGTGCCGGTGCTGGCCGGGGTGATGCTCCGGGTGACCGACAGCAACCTTCAGGTCTCCGGCTTCGACTACGAGGTCTCCAGCCAGGTCACCGTTGAAGTGCAGGGTGACGCCGACGGCGCAGCCCTGGTCTCCGGCCGCCTGCTCGCCGAGATCACCAAGGCGCTCCCGGCCAAGCCGGTGGACATCGCCGCCGTCGGCGCCCACCTGGAACTGGTCTGCGGCAGCGCCCGCTTCACCCTGCCGACCATGCCGGTGGAGGACTACCCGTCGCTGCCGGAGATGCCGGAGAGCGCCGGCACCGTCGACGCCGCCGCCTTCGCGGCCGCCGTGGCCCAGGTGGCCGTCGCCGCCGGCCGGGACGAGACGCTGCCGATGATGACCGGCGTACGCCTTGAGCTGTCCGGTCGTACGCTGGCGATGCTCGCCACCGACCGCTACCGGCTCGCGCTGCGCGAGATGGAGTGGAACCCGGAAGACCCCGAGATCAGCCTCAACGCGCTGGTGCCGGCCCGGACGCTGCACGACACCGCCAAGGCCCTCGGCCCGCTCGGCGGCCAGGTGACCATGGCACTCTCTCAGGGCGGCGCCGGTGAAGGCATGATCGGCTTCTCTGGCGGCACCCGGCGGACCACCAGCCGGCTCCTCGACGGGGCCAACTACCCGCCGGTCCGCTCGCTCTTCCCCGCCAGCCACAACGCCGAGGCCCAGATCCCGGTCGGCACCCTGATCGAGGTGGTCAAACGCGTCGCCCTGGTCGCCGAGCGGACCACCCCGGTGCTGCTGAGCTTCAGCGCGGACGGCCTGGTCGTCGAGGCCGGCGGCACCGAGGAGGCCCGGGCCAGCGAGGCCATGGACGCCACCTTCACCGGCGACCCGCTGACCATCGGCTTCAACCCGCAGTACCTGATCGACGGCCTGGCCAACCTGGGCACGCAGCACGCCGTGCTGAGGTTCGTCGACGCCTTCAAGCCCGCGGTGATGTCGCCCGCAGGCGAGGACGGCGAGGTCGTCCCGGGGTACCGGTACCTCATCATGCCGATCCGCGTGTCCCGCTGATCGCGTAGCAACACCCGCACGTACGGAGGTAGGAGCAGATGCAGCTCGGCCTGGTAGGACTCGGCCGGATGGGCGGCAACATGCGCGAGCGGTTGCGCGCCGCCGGGCACGAGGTGGTCGGCTACGACCGGGACGCGGAGCTGAGCGACGTCGCGAGCCTCGCGGAGCTGGCCGAGAAGCTGGAGTCGCCTCGCGCGGTCTGGGTGATGGTTCCGGCCGGGGTCACCGACGCCACCATCGACGAACTCGCCGGCGTGCTCGGCGAGGGTGACCTCATCATCGACGGCGGCAACTCCCGGTTCAGCGACGACGCCCCGCGCGCCGAGCGCCTTAACGAGCAGGGCATCGGCTACCTCGACGTCGGCGTCTCCGGCGGCGTCTGGGGCAAGCAGAACGGGTACGCCCTGATGGTCGGCGGCGCCCAGGAACACGTCGACCGGCTCATGCCGATCTTCGAGGCGCTCAAGCCGGCGGGCGAGTTCGGCTTCGTGCACGCCGGCCCGGTCGGCGCCGGCCACTATGCCAAGATGGTCCACAACGGCATCGAGTACGGCCTGATGCACGCGTACGCCGAGGGCTACGAGCTGCTGGCCAAGTCGGAGCTGGTGACCAACGTGCCGGGCGTGTTCAAGTCCTGGCGCGAGGGGACGGTGGTCCGGTCCTGGCTGCTCGACCTGCTCGACCGCGCGCTGGACGAGGACCCGGAGCTGGCCGAGCTGAGCGGCTACACCGAGGACACCGGCGAGGGACGCTGGACCGTCGACGAGGCGGTCCGGCTCGCCGTGCCGCTGAACGTCATCACCGCCTCGTTGTTCGCCCGGTTCGCCTCCCGGCAGGACGACTCGCCCGCGATGAAGGCCGTCGCCGCGCTGCGCCAGCAGTTCGGCGGTCACGCGGTCCGCAAGCGCTGACCGGCGCCACGCACCTGTGTACGTCCGCCGGCTCGAACTGGTCGACTTCCGCTCATACGAGCGGGTCGGCGTCGACCTGGAGCCGGGCCCGAACGTTCTGACCGGCGCCAACGGCGTCGGCAAGACCAATCTGGTCGAGGCGCTGGGCTACGTGGCGACCCTGGACTCGCACCGGGTCGCCACGGACGCCCCGCTGGTCCGGATGGGCGCCTCCTCGGCGGTGATCCGCTGCGCCGTGGTACACGAGGGCCGGGAGCTTCTCGTCGAGCTGGAGATCATCCCCGGCAAGGCCAACCGGGCCCGGCTGGGCCGATCCCCGGCCCGCCGCGCCCGGGACGTGCTCGGCGCGCTGCGGCTGGTGCTGTTCGCCCCGGAGGACCTGGAACTGGTCCGCGGGGACCCGGCCGAGCGGCGCCGCTACCTCGACGACCTGCTGGTCACCCGCCAGCCCCGGTACGCCGGGGTGCGCACCGACTACGAGCGGGTGATCAAGCAGCGCAACGCCCTGCTGCGCACGGCGTACCTGGCCCGCAAGACGGGCGGGACGCGCGGCGGGGACCTGTCCACCCTGGCGGTCTGGGACACCCACCTGGCGCACCACGGTGCCGAGCTGCTCGCCGGCCGGCTGGAGCTGGTGGCCGCGCTCGCCCCGCACGTCGCCAAGGCGTACGACGCGGTGGCGGCGGGCCGGGGCGCGGCGGGGATCGCGTACCGGCCGTCGGTGGAGCTGGCCGAGCCGACCACCGACCGGGCGGTGCTGGCCGAGACGCTGCTCGCCGCGCTGACGGAGCACCGGTCGGCGGAGATCGAACGCGGCACCACCCTGGTCGGCCCGCACCGTGACGATCTCACCCTCACCCTCGGCCCGCTCCCCGCCAAGGGATACGCCAGTCACGGCGAGTCCTGGTCGTTCGCGCTGGCCCTGCGGCTGGCCGGGTACGACCTGCTGCGCGCCGACGGCATCGAGCCGGTGCTGGTCCTCGACGACGTCTTCGCCGAGTTGGACGCCGGCCGGCGGGAGCGGCTGGCCGAGCTGGTCGGCGGTGCCAGCCAGCTTCTGGTGACCTGCGCGGTCGACGACGACGTGCCGGCGACCCTGCGCGGTACCCGGTATGCGGTAGGCGAGGGGACGGTACGCCGTGTCGGATGAGGTTCAGTTGCCCCCGGCCCGACTGGGGCCGGCACCCGGTGGGCGTACCCCGGAGGGCAGCCGGGGCACGGCCGGCGAGCTGCCCGCCGGGGCGTCCGGACCGGAGCTGGCTCGGGCGGTGCTGGACGCGGCGAAGGCCCGCCGGCAGACGGCGGCCACCACCCGGAGACGCAGCGCGGTACGCGGCGACGGCGAGCCACGGCTGCGCGGCTACTCCGGTCCCGGGCCGGATCCACGCGACCCGCAGCCGCTCGGCGCGGTGCTGGCGAAGCTGGTCAAGGCGCGCGGCTGGCAGCAGCCGGCGGCCGAGGCGACGGTCTTCGGCGCGTGGGAACGGGTCGTCGGGCCGGAGGTGGCGCAGCACAGCCGCCCGGTCAAGCTGGAGAACGGGGAGCTGACCGTGGAGGCGCGGTCGACGGCGTGGGCGACCCAGCTTCGGCTGCTCGCCGGCTCGCTGCTCCAGCAGATCGGCCGTGAGGTGGGCCACAACGTGGTGCGCAAGCTGCACATCCATGGCCCGGCCGCGCCGTCCTGGTCACGCGGCCCACGCCGGGTACGCGGCCGTGGCCCCCGCGACACCTACGGCTGACCGGGTCCCGCCTTTCGCTGATCAACGCGGTGTGCGGCGAATTATGGTCTCGTCATCGGTTTTGACCCCAACATGCCGCACACCGCGTTGATCAAGTTCAGGCGTCGGCGTAGACGGCGAAACCCCGATCGGAGCAGCGCCGGTAGAAGGCGGCCAACACGCTCAGCTCAGCGCAGGTGAAGGTCCACTGCGGCGGGTCGCCGTTCTCGTCGCGCAGCTTGTCGAGCCGGCTGCCCAGCCAGCGCAGCTGCTGCTCGGCCAGCCGGCCGTCGCCCAGCAGAGACCGCAGCACCTCGCTCACCGACTCGAAGGTCACCGCCTCGCCGATCGGCCGGTGCCGGGCGACGAACTTCTCCAGCCCGTCGGCGATCCAGGAACACCCGTCGGGGTCGATCACCGGGTCCTCGTCCTCGGCCGCGTTCTCCGTGGCGTAGAGCACATTTTCCAGGCCGAGGATCAGGTCGACCAGCTCGGTGTACACGGTCGCGCGTACCGTGCCGGTCTTGGCGATCAGCTCGGCCAGCGCCGAGGTGGGGGCGGAGATGCGCGGCATGTCCACGATCTCCCCGAAGTCGACGAACTCGGCCGGTGCGACCGGGTCGTAGAAGCGGCCGGTCCGCGGCCAGTGCACCGCGACATTGTCCAGCCCCATCTGGCGTCACCTCTTGTCAGCGCGTTGTCGGTCCGATCGGGTCGATCGTCCCGGTTTTCGCCCGGAAAGATCAAGACCACTGCCGGCGCCGCCGCAAAGGTACGGCACGGCGAATCCCTCCGCGACCCCCGGTCGGTCACGTGCCGATACCGATGCGGTGGCGGCGACTGCTCGGGGTCGGCGGCGTGGCGTCAGGCACCGGCGGAAGTGCCTCAATTTTGGCCAAGCGTGTAGGGGGAGTCGCGGACAGCACGATTCGGCCGGCTACGGAGGTCTCAGCCGCCGCGCAGGGGTGCCGAGTGGCGGTTTGGTCGGCTGCGCGGAGTAAGATTGACGGCGAGACGAAAGACCCGACACGGAGCGACGGACAGGGGCCGCAGGGCCCTTGATCATTGTCCCGCATCGGGTCGAGCCGATCGCGATCCGCGGGCGACCGCGGCGCCCGGCGTACGCGATCCGTGGCCTGGACATCCGGGGACCGGTCCGTGCGCGCCGACGTCGTGTGCTGTCCCGCCGAACCCGCGCCCCGCGCCCTGGCGCGGCCGGTGCGAGAAAGTGGCCGAGGGTGGCAGCGGAGGACAACAAGAAGTACGGCGCCGAGTCGATCACCGTTCTCGAGGGGCTGGAGGCGGTCCGGAAGCGGCCCGGTATGTACATCGGGTCCACCGGCGAACGCGGTCTGCACCACCTCGTGTGGGAGGTTGTCGACAACGCGGTGGACGAGGCCCTCGCGGGCTTCTGCGACACCATCGACGTGGTGTTGCTGGCCGACGGCGGCGTACGGGTCACCGACAACGGGCGTGGCTTCCCGGTCGATCTGCACCCGAAGCTGAAGAAGCCGGGTGTCGAGGTTGCGCTCACCGTGCTGCACGCCGGTGGCAAGTTCGACGGCAAGGCCTACGCCGTCTCCGGCGGTCTGCACGGAGTCGGCGTCTCCGTCGTGAACGCCCTCTCCACCAAGATGGCGGTGGAGATCCACAAGGACGGCTTCGTCTGGCGGCAGCAGTACCACCACTCCAAGCCGACCCCGCTGGAGAAGGGCGAGCCGACCGAGCGGACCGGCTCGGCGGTCTCCTTCTGGCCCGACCCGGACGTCTTCGAGACCGTCGACTTCGACTTCCAGACCATCTACCGGCGCCTGCAGGAGATGGCCTTCCTCACCCGTGGCCTCACCATCCACCTGCTCGACGAGCGGGTCGCGGAGACCGAGGAGGGCAAGCCGCGCGAGGTCACCTTCCGCTATGAGGGCGGCATCGCCGACTTCGTCCGGCACCTCAACGCCTCGAAGAACCCGATCCACAAGACGGTGGTCGAGTTCGGCACCGAGGAGGAGGGCATGTCAGTCGAGATCGCCATGCAGTGGAACGAGTCGTACGGCGAGTCGGTCTACACCTTCGCCAACAACATCAACACGCACGAGGGCGGCACCCACGAGGAGGGCTTCCGGGCCGCGTTGACCACCGTCGTCAACCGGTACGGCGCGGAGAAGAAGCTGCTCAAGGGCGACGAGAGGCTCTCCGGCGAGGACATCCGCGAGGGCCTGGCCGCGATCATCTCGGTCAAGCTGACCAACCCGCAGTTCGAGGGCCAGACCAAGACCAAGCTCGGCAATACCCCGGTGAAGAGCTTCGTGCAGCGGGTCTGCAACGAGTCGCTGGTCGACTGGTTCGACCGGAACCCGGCCGAGGCGAAGATCATCATCCAGAAGGCGTCGCAGGCGGCCCGAGCCCGGATCGCCGCCCAGCAGGCCCGCAAGCTGGCTCGGCGCAAGTCGCTGCTGGAGTCCGGCTCGATGCCGGGCAAGCTGGCCGACTGCCAGTCCACCGACCCGCGCGAGTCCGAGGTGTTCATCGTCGAGGGTGACTCGGCGGGCGGCTCGGCAAAGCAGGGCCGTGACCCGCGTACGCAGGCGATCCTGCCGATCCGCGGCAAGATCTTGAACGTGGAGAAGGCCCGGATCGACCGGGTCCTGAAGAACAACGAGGTCCAGGCGCTGATCACCGCGCTGGGCACCGGAATCCACGACGACTTCGACATCGAGAAGCTGCGCTACCACAAGATCGTGCTGATGGCCGACGCGGACGTCGACGGCCAGCACATCCAGACGCTGCTGCTCACCCTGCTGTTCCGGTTCATGCGTCCGCTGGTCGAGCTGGGGCACGTCTACCTGGCCGCCCCGCCGCTTTACAAGATCAAGTGGAACAAGAAGGGCGACGACGCCCAGTACGCGTACTCCGACCGGGAGCGGGACGGGCTGATCGCGCTGCGCCAGCAGAAGAAGCCCAACGCCAAGCCGGACGACATCCAGCGGTTCAAGGGTCTGGGCGAGATGAACTACCCCGAGCTGTGGGAGACCACGATGAACCCGGCCACCCGTACGCTGCGCCAGGTGACGCTCGACGATGCCGCAACCGCCGACGAGCTGTTCAGCGTGCTGATGGGCGAGGACGTCGAGGCGCGCCGTTCGTTCATCCAGCGCAACGCCAAGGACGTGCGGTTCCTCGACATCTGACGGATCGCGCCGGGCCGAGCGGAGATCCACCGGTCGGCCCGGCAATCCACAGAGTTATCCACAGTCCGGCCGGTATCCACAGCGGTTATCCACAGCGCGAATGCGACTTTGAGTCTGATAAGGGTTGACAGTGACCGATACTCCCGAGCCCACCCCACACGAACCAGAGACCCCGGAGACCCCGGCCGCAGTCGTGCAGCACGACCGCATCGAGCCGGTCGGCCTCGAGGTCGAGATGCAGCGCTCGTACCTCGACTACGCGATGAGCGTCATCGTCGGGCGGGCCCTGCCGGACGTCCGGGACGGGCTCAAGCCGGTCCACCGCAAGATCCTGTACGCCATGTTCGACTCCGGCTACCGGCCGGACCGCGGCTACGTGAAGTGTTCCCGGGTCGTCGGCGACGTGATGGGTCAGTTCCACCCGCACGGCGACTCGGCCATTTATGACGCGCTGGTCCGGATGGCGCAGCCGTGGTCGCTGCGCTACCCGCTGGTCGACGGCAACGGCAACTTCGGTTCGCCCGGAAACGATCCGGCTGCGGCCATGAGGTACTGCGTTACGGGAGATGCCCGGATTCGTACCGTCGGTGGTTCGATCCGGATCGACCAGGTCGTGCCGGACGCCGCGCCGAGCAGCGAGACGGACGTTGAGCTGAAGGTTCGCGACCGCAACGGCGACCTGGTCCGGGCCAGCAAGTTCTTCCACTCCGGCGAGCACCCCACGCTGCGGCTGCGCACCCGGGAGGGGTACGAGCTGACCGGCACCCACAACCACCCGGTGCTCTGCCTGGTGGACGTAGCCGGCGTGCCGACCCTGCTCTGGAAGCTGCTCGCCGAGATCTCCCCAGGCGACCGGGTGGTCATTCAGCGGTCGGTGCCGGACGAGATCGGCTACCCGATGCTGGAGCACGTCGAGGCCGCCGTCCTCGCGGGCGCGTTTGTCTCCGAAGGCTGGGTCTCCGAAGGGCGGGCCGGCTTCAACAACGTGGACCGGGAGTTCTTTATCCGCGTTCTCGCCGCCTACGACCTTGCCGTCGGCGGCCCTCGCTATGTCAGCCAGCGCAACATCGCCTCTGGCAGCCTGCTTCACGAACTTGACGTTCAGGACCTTTCGGCGCTGCGGAAGAGCCTGTTGGGCGAGATGGTCGGGGCGCGCAGCGCTGACAAGTTCGTGCCGGAGTTTGTCTGGCAGGGGCCGGCCGCCATCAAACGGGCGTTCCTTCAGGCGCTCTTCGAGGGCGACGGGTCGTCCTCGCTGCTGCCGCGGAACACCATCCAGATCTCGTACTCGACCCGCAGTGAACGGCTGGCCCGCGAGGTGCAGCAGCTGCTGCTCGAGTTCGGCGTGATCAGCCGCCAGTGCCGGTACGACAATGGCGAGATCAAGGTCGTGGTGACCAACCGTCGCGACGCCCGCATTTTCGCCGCCCACGTCGGTTTCCTCGGCCGTAAGCAGGCGAAGCTGGAGTCGGAGTTGGCGGCCGTCCCGGCGAGCAGCACGGCGCTCTCCAGCGACCACGTGCCGCTGGTCGGTGACTTCATCCGTGAGCACGGCGCGACGCGGTGGACCGAGCGGGACTGGCTGCGCCGGCACAACGTCGACCGGATCGAGCGGTGGGAGCGGGATCGCGACGAGATCGCCGCGCGGATCACCAACCGCGAGGTGCTCGACGTGGTCGAGCCGCTGGTCGACGGCCGGTTCTACTACGCCCAGGTGGCTGGTATCACCGACGCGGGCGTTCAGCCGGTCTACAGCATCCGGGTGGACACCGACGACCACTCGTTCATCTCCGACGGCTTCGTCAGCCACAACACCGAGTGCAAGCTCGACCCGCTGGCCATGGAGATGCTGCGGGACATCGACGAGGACACCGTCGACCTGCAGGACAATTACGACGGCCGGGCCAAGGAGCCCACCATCCTGCCGTCCCGGATCCCCAACCTGCTGGTCAACGGCTCCGAGGGCATCGCGGTCGGCATGGCCACCAAGATCCCGCCGCACAACCTGCGCGAAATCGGCGCGGCCGTGCAGTGGTGCCTGGAGAATCCGGACGTCGACGAGGCCACCACGCTCGAGGCGCTGCTGGAGATCGTCAAGGGGCCGGACTTCCCGACCCATGGCCTGATCGTCGGCCAGGCCGGCATTCAGGACGCGTACCGGACCGGGCGTGGCTCGATCCGGATGCGGGCCGTGGTCGAGGTGGAGGAGGACAAGCGGGGCCGCCCGGCGTTGGTGGTCAGCGAGCTGCCGTACCAGGTCAACCCGGACAACCTCGCCGAGCGGATCGCTGAGCTGATCAAGGAGGGCAAGCTCGCCGGCATCGCCGACATCCGGGACGAGTCCTCGGGGCGTACGGGTATGCGGATCGTGCTCGTGCTCAAGCGCGACGCGGTCGCCAAGGTGGTGCTGAACAACCTCTACAAGCACACCCAGCTTCAGGAGACGTTCGGCGCCAACATGCTGGCGCTGGTCGACGGGGTGCCGCGCACGCTCAACCTGGCCCAGTTCATCCGGTACTACGTCGAGCACCAGATCGAGGTCATCCGCCGGCGGACCGCGTTCCGGCTGCGCAAGGCGGAGGAGCGGGCGCACATCCTGCGCGGTCTGGCCAAGGCGCTCGACGCGCTCGACGAGGTGATCGCCCTGATCCGGCGCTCGCCCACGGTTGAGGACGCCCGCCAGGGCCTGATCCGGTTGCTGGAGATCGACGAGGTTCAGGCGACCGCGATCCTCGACATGCAGCTGCGCCGGCTGGCCGCCCTGGAGCGGCAGCGGATCCTCGACGACCTGGCCAAGCTCGAGCTGGAGATCGCCGACCTCAAGGACATTCTCGCCAAGCCGGAGCGGCAGCGGAAGATCGTCTCCGAGGAACTGGGCGAGATCGTCGCGAAGTGGGGCGACGACCGGCGTACGCAGATCGTGCCGTTCGACGGCGAGGTCTCGATGGAGGATCTCATCGCCCGCGAGGACGTCGTGGTCACCATCACCCGTACCGGGTACGCCAAGCGCACCAAGGTCGACCTCTATCGTTCGCAGCGGCGGGGCGGAAAGGGCGTCAGCGGCGCCACCCTCCGCCAGGACGACATTGTCAGCCATTTCTTCGTATGCTCTACGCACGACTGGATCCTGTTCTTCACCAACAAGGGCCGGGTCTACCGAGCGAAGGCGTACGAGCTTCCGGAAGCCAGTAGGGTGGCCAAGGGTCAGCACGTGGCCAACCTGCTCGCGTTCCAAGCGGACGAGCAGATCGCGCAGATTATCGAGATTCCGAACTACCAGGTGGCGCCCTACCTGGTACTGGCCACGAAGAACGGCCTGGTGAAGAAGACGCGGCTTGAGGAGTTCGACTCCAACCGTTCCGGCGGCATCATCGCGATCAACCTGCGCGATGAGGACGAGCTGGTCGGTGCTGCCCTCAGCGGTCCCGGTGACGATCTTCTGCTCGTCTCCAAGAACGCCCAGGCCATCCGCTTCAACGCCACGGACGAGGCGCTGCGCCCGATGGGCCGGGCCACCTCCGGCGTCATCGGCATGCGGTTCAGCGAGGACGACGTCCTGCTCGCCATGGAGGTCATCCGTAGCGAGGGCATGGAAGAGATGGACGTGCTGGTCGCGACGAATGGGGGATACGCGAAACGTACCCCGATCGAGGAATACCCGGTGCAGGGCCGGGGAGGTAAGGGCGTGCTGACTGCGAAGATCACTGAGCGGCGTGGTGGCCTGGTCGGTGCGGTGGTGATCAGCCCGGAGGACGAGCTGTTCGCGATCACCAGCAACGGTGGTGTCATCCGGACTCCGGTGAAGCCTGTACGCCGTACGCGTGACCGGAACACAATGGGGGTCAAGCTGATGGACCTCCCGGACGGCGTGACTATCGTGGCGATTGCTCGCAATGCCGACGAGCCTGACGAACAGGACTAGTTGATGACGGAGACACAGGCGAAGTCGGGGAACAAGGGGACCTCGGCCAACCCGGTCGACGAGGAGGCCGCAAAGGGCGGTACACCAGCGACCGGCCGCGCGGCCGTGGGCCGGGCCACGGTCCCCGCCGACGCGCCTGCCCCGAAGTTCACCCGGGCCCCCGGCATGACCCCGCCGCCTGACAAGCCCGCGGAGGAATCGGGGACGAGCGAGAAGTCTGACGAGACCAAGGTTGAGGCCGCGATCTCCACCGATGGCTCCGCTCGGACGGCCGCCGCGCCGCCGCTCGCCGCGACGCAGCCGATCAAGACGACGGGTACGACCCGGCCGTCGAGCGGCGCGACCGGCGTCCAGCCGCGCGCCGGCGCGGCCGGCACACCCGGGTCGGACGGTGCCCGGGCCGGCACGACGGGCCGGCCAGCCAATGGTGGTGGCCTGCCCGCGGGTGTCAGCGGGGCGGCGGCCGTCGGGGCGGCCCGGGTGGGTGAGGCGGTACGCAATGCGCGTACCTCGGTCAGCTCGGCCGCCTCGCGCGGACCGCGCCGGGCCCGGCTGAACCTCAAGCGGATCGACCCGTGGTCGGTGATGAAGTTCGCGTTCGCGGTCTCGGTGGTGCTCTTCATCGTGGTGGTCGTCGCCACCTCGGTGCTCTACCTGGCCTTGGACGCGATGGGCGTGTTCAAGGAGGTCAACGCGAGCCTGACCGACCTGGTCAACGCCAGCAACAGCGGGTCAGGTGGCGGCTTCCAGATCACCGCCAAGGGCGTGATCATGAGCTCCGCGCTGATCGGCTTGGTCAACGTCGTGCTCTTCACCGCGCTCGCCACCCTCGGCGCCTTCGTCTACAACGTCTGTGCCGACCTGGTCGGCGGGATCGAGCTGACGCTCGCCGAGCGGGACTGACCCGACGACGCCGCCGGGGCACTGCGTAAAGCGGTCGCCCCGGCGCCGCGTATCCGGGTAGGTTCTTCTTCAGGCGCGGGTGAGTGCCGCCACCGGCCCCCCGATTTGGGCGCGGAGGCGGCGATGGGTTAACCTTGGCCGTCGCCACGCGGGGCTATAGCTCAGTCGGTTAGAGCGCAGAGCTGATAACTCTGAGGTCGCTGGTTCGATTCCAGCTAGCCCCACCGCACGTCGTCCGACGGTAGTCGAGCGTGAGGGGTTGCCCCATGTTCAAGAAGCTCCTGATCCTAGCCGGCATCGTCGGCGTGGCCGCTGTGGTGGCCCGGAAGGTGAAGGCCGCGAACGACGAGCGTGCCCTCTGGCACGAGGCGACCACGGCGCCCGACCTGCGCTGAGCGGTCGCTCCGACTGCCAGCACCGGGCGGGTCCGCCCGACTCGGGGCCCTAGCTCAACTGGCAGAGCACTGCCTTTGCAAGGCAGGGGTTAGGGGTTCAAGTCCCCTGGGCTCCACCAATACCGCCTCTGACCTGTGGCGGAACACCTCGCAAGATCGTCCGGACCACGTCGGGACCACGTTACCGATGGTCCCGACGGCTGTCACTGCGTGAAGAGGTCGCCGAAGGAGCCCTCCGGGACCAGGCCGTCGACGTACTACGCAAGTGGGCAGGCATGCTGCCCTCACCGGTCGAGCCCAAGTTTTGAACGCCCTGTCTAGATATCCCGCGGCGGCAGGCAAGGTCGTTCCTGCTCGGGCTGCTGTCTGATGTGCACACCGGACATCTCAATGCGACGATCTTCGTTCTTCCAACCGGCAGCTCCGCTGCTCGGTCAGACGGCAGGCATCAGGGGATGGGGACAGGATGGCACCGGGCGATGACGCAGATCCAATCGCGGGTCTGCTCATCGATGCGTCTCGGTGCGCCCCCGCTCCATTTTGTGTCCAGCGCGTCGAACCCCCGCTCGTTGAACGCGTGGATCACGTCCCGCACGTAGTCCTCGCTGCTCTTGAGCAGGTGCGCGATGTCCGGCGTCGGCTGCCCCTGGACGGACATCAGCACCACGATCGCCCGGCGCAACTTCACCGGGTCCTTCGCCGTGCGGGTGATCCGCTGCAACCGCTGACCCTCGACCATCGACACCTGCCGGACGAACACCTCCGGGCGCCTGCCCACCGGCCACCACCTCCCATAAACGTCGGGAGACAGCCTGCCTGACGGGTTCTCGAAACCGCTGGATTACACGATCAACGTTCAAAGACGAGGCACTAGCCGAAAAAGCGAGGAGGCCGTGGCCAGGCCACGACCTCCTCGTTCGCTTCGTCTCTGGTTCAGTCTGTCTCGTTGTGGGTGCGTTTACTCGAACGCGGTGGTAAAGATCCGGACCTTGTAGAACCGGGCCCCGGAGCGGCTCTTCTTCGTGGTCGCCTTGCCCGAGGAGTTGAAGAACTGCACCGTGGGGCTCGCCCAGGGGCGCGAGCCGGTGTTGTCGCCGCGGATCCAGGCCCGCTCACCGCCGCGCTGGTTGACGTACGCCTTCACCCGCGTCGTGCCGGATACCTTCAACGTCCGGAAGGACCAGGTGTTGACCGAGTAGACGCCGCTGGTGTGGGTGATGAAGAGCGTGTCCTTGTGCGTGTACGACGGCTGCAGGTCGTGGCCGAGGTTCGGCACGAGCTTCCCGGCCGAGTTCTTGTACTTGCCGAGGTCGACGTAGCCGCCCTTGGCCGACAGCCGGGTCTTGCGGCCCGAGCCGGAGATGCTGAACGGCGTGAGCCTGCCCTCGCCGATCGCCCACAGGAACTTGTGCGTCGGGTCGTAGAGGACCCCATGTGCGCCCTTGAAGGAGATGGTCTGCACCTTCGCGAGGGTGCTCGGGCTGTTCGCGTTGCTCGGCGAGTACAGGGTCAGGTACCCGTTGGAGCTGGCAACCACGACGGACCCGTTCGGGATGCGTTCGATCGCGTGCGGGTTCCCGCCGGGCGTGGCCTGCCAGAGAATGTTGGCGGTGGTGGCCTTCTTCGAGCCGCTCTTCACCTGGACCATCGCGGCCTTGCCGCCGGAGGCGGCGACCAGTGCGACCGTGCCGTGCGAGGCGGTGTCCCGGAACTTCACATCGGACACGTTGGCCCACGCCCCGGTCTTGGCACCGGGGTTGAACTGCCAGCGCAGGTTCGCGTCGGTCCAGCTGACGTTGCGGTTCCATACCAGGATCCGGTTGCTGGACTGTTCGGTCATGGCCAGGTAGTAGTCGTTGGCGGCGTTAGCCGGCGTGGCGGTCGCGACGACGGTGGTGGCGGCGATCGCGACGCTCGTCAGTGCTGCCAGGATAGCTTTGCGCATGCGTTTTCCCCCGATAGGCAACGTCTGCTGCAGACAAAGGACCGTTGATCAACGGATGTCTGATCGAGACTAGCCAACATCAACAACTACTGGTTGTCCCCAGGACGGCCGATCGTTCGCCGCGACGTCTACAACGTCGCCCCTCCGTACCGGTCGTACGGCGGCAGGCTAGCGTCGAGGCGTGAGTTCCGGATCCCCGCGCGTCCTGCCGGCGGTCAGCGGCATCGCCGAGGCAGCGGCCGTCCTGCGTACCGGTGGGCTGGTCGCCTTCCCCACCGAGACGGTCTACGGGCTGGGCGCGAACGCGCTCGACGCCCGGGCCGCGGCTCGAATCTTCGAGGCGAAGGCCCGGCCCAGCTTCGACCCGCTGATCACCCACCTCGCCGACGCCGCCGACCTGACCCGCCTGGTCGGCGCGGTGCCGCCCGCGGTCGCCGCGCTGGTCGAGCGTTTCTGGCCCGGCCCGCTCACGCTGATCGTGGACCGGCCGGCGGCGATCCCGTCGATCGTCACTTCCGGCCTGGACACCATGGCGGTCCGGGTGCCGGACGAGCCGTCTGCCCGGGCGCTGATCGCCGCCGCCGGGGTGCCGGTGGCCGCCCCCAGCGCCAACCGGTTCGGGCAGCTCAGCCCGACTCGGGCCGAGCATGTGGTGGCCGGGCTGGGCGGCGCGGTGGACGTGGTGCTCGACGGCGGCCCGACCCGGTGCGGCATCGAGTCGACCATCGTGGACGCGCGGGGCGAACGGCCGGTGGTGCTCCGGCTGGGCGCGTTGCCGGTGGAGGCGCTGGTCGAGGCGGTCGGGCCGGTCGACGTACGACCGGGCAGCTCCGGCCAGCCCGTGGCGCCCGGCGCGCTGGCCGCGCACTACGCCCCGCGTACCCCGTTGCGGGTGGGGGCGGCGGAGTCGGCGCCCGGCGACGGTGGCCGGCGAGGGTTCCTGGCCTTCCGGGAGTGCCCGGCGGCCGGTGCTTGGGCGGCCGTGGAGGTGCTGTCGCCAGAGGGCGACCTGACCGCTGCGGCCGCGCGGCTGTTCGACGCCTTGCACCGGCTCGACGCGGCCGGGGTGACCGAGATCGTCGCCGAGCCGGTTCCGGACGTCGGGGTGGGGCGAGCGATCAACGACCGGTTGCGGCGGGCTGCCGCGACCTGGCATTGATCGTCACAGGTTCAGCTCGCCGCCCAATCACATCTGCCGGTGGATGATCTCCAGCTCAGGAAGGGTCCATGTCGCGGAATCGCTACCGGTCAGGGCGCCACCGGGCTTAGCGGGACAGTCTCGCCGCGATGGATGGTGCGCACCTGGCGGAGGAAGCCGCGCCGTCGGGCTTCCTCGACGAAGTGGCGCAGCGGCGAGCGGAACACCGGGTAGTCGTCGTAGTGGACCGGCACGGTCAACTTCGGCCGGATCAGTTCGACCACATCGGCGCCCTGCCTCGCGTCCATGGTGAGCAGGATGCCGGCGATCCTGGTGCCGCCGAGGTGGATCAGCATGGCGTCGATGTCCGGGTACCGCTGGGGGATCTGCGCCAGCTGTGGGCGGCTCAGGGTGTCCCCGGTGATGTAGAGACGGAACTCGCGGCGGCCGGCGCGTTTCAGGTCGACAAGCGTGCCCATCACATCGGGTAGCAGCCGGTCGAGCACACCGGGACCGTGCTGGCCGGGCAGCGCGGTCAACCGCAGCGTTTCGTCGCCCTGGTGCAGCTCGTACGACCGCCAGGTGGGCAGCCCCGCTGCCGCCTGGAAACCCCACCGGCACAGCTTCTGTTCCGCCTGCGGCGTGGTCACGATCGGCAGTTCCCGGCCCAGGCCCCGGCGGGCCACCCGGTCGAAGTGGTCGCCGTGCAGGTGGGACAGGATCACCGCGTCCAGCGCGGGCAGCTCCGGAATGGTGAGTGCCGGGTCGGTGCTGCGCTTTGACCAGAGCCCCTTGCCGAGGTACGCCCGCTGGCCGCGATGCAGGAAGTTCGGGTCTAGCGGTGGGGGAGGCGGTCGACCAGTCGGGTGAGCGCGCCGTTGGCGAAGGTCGCGCCGAGTGCGGAGCCGGCGGCGATCGTCCAGCCCACCGGGCCGAGTGGCGTGCAGCCGAAGAACTGACTGAGCCCCGGCGTCTGCACCACGCCGACCAGTACGCCGATCGAGGCGGCGGTGGAGGCGAGCACGGTGGGGCTGGTGCCGCCGGCCAGCACGGTCTGGCCGAGCTGGGTGCCGACCAGCGAGGCGAGCGCGACCGTCCCGGCCCGGCGTTCCCTACCGGTCCAGCGGGCCATCGTCCAGCCGGCGGTGGCGCCCAGCGTGGTGGCGCCCGCCCGCAGGGCGATCTCCCGGGTCATCGTTCCGCCGAGGGTGTTCGGCCCTTCGCCCAGCAGGTGGTCGGCCCGGTCGGAGGCGGGCGGGCGGACCGCGATGGCCAGCGCCGGCGCCAGGTCGGTGAGCAGGTTGACCAGCAGCAACTGTCGGCCGGTCAGCGCGGACCGGCCGGTGGCTGCGGCGGTCAGCACGCTGAACGCGATCTCGCCGAGGTTGCCGCCGACCAGGATGCTCAGCGCGTGGCGGACCGACGACCACATCGCCCGTCCCTCGACCAGGGTGGCGATGATCGTCTCCAGCCGGTCGTCGGTGACCACCAGGTCGGCGGCGGCGCGGGCGGCCGGGGTGCCGCGCTGGCCGAGCGCGATGCCCACGTCGGCCAGCCGGATCGCCGGGGCGTCGTTGGCACCGTCCCCGGTCATCGCCACCGTGCGTCCGAGCCGTTGCAGCGCCTGGATGATGCGGACCTTGTGGGCCGGGGTGCAGCGGGCCACCACGTCGGTCGTCATGAGCCGCTCGGCCAGCGCCTCGTCGTCGAGCAGGTCCAGGTCGGTCGCGGTGGCTACCCGCTGCTCCCCGTGGTCGGGACTGATCGTCGCGGCGATCGCCTCGGCGGTGGCCGGGTGGTCTCCGGTGATCATGATGGTGTGCACACCGGCCTGCCGGATCCGGCGCACGGCGGGTCGGGCGCTCTCCCGTACCCCGTCGGCGAGGGCCAGGAAGCCGATGAAGACCAGGCCGTTGACCTGGTCGTCGGTCACCGTCTCCTCGGGTACGCGGCGCTCGGCGACGGCGAGGATCCGGTGTCCGGCCCGGGCCCGCTCGGCCAGCATCGCGTGCAGGGCGTTCCGGCCCGCCTCGTCGAGCGGCTCATCACGCCGGCACCGGAGGGTCGTGCAGCGGGGCAGCACCGACTCGGGCGCGCCCTTCACGCTGAGTAGCAGCCCGTCGGCGGTCCGCCCGACGGTGGCGTGGTAGCCGCGGGACGGCTCGAACGGCAGCCCACCCACCGCCACCCACTCCGCGGTGCCGATCTGCTCTGTCACCTCGGCGGTCCCCGCACCCCGGCGTACCGCCCGGTCGGTCTGCTGGGGCAGTTCCTCCGGGTCGGCCGCCGCCGGGGTGGCGCGCAGCGCCGCAGCCAGGGTCAGCCGTAGTGACTCGTCCAGTTGCTCCGGCGGGGCGTAATGGTCGCCGCCGTCGCCTACCCCGGCCAGCAGCAGCTTGCCCTCGGTGAGGGTGCCGGTCTTGTCGAAGCAGAGCACGTCCACCCGGCCCAGCGCCTCGATGGTGCGCGGGTTGCGGACCAGCGCCCCGTGCTCGGCCAATCGCCGCGCCGCCGCCAGCTGTGCGGCGCTGACCAGGAACGGCAGACCTTCCGGCACCGAGGCGACGGCCAGGTTCGCGGCGGTCGCCGCCGTCTCCGCCAGGGGTACGCCCCGGAGCAGGCCCGCCCCGGCCACCGCGATCGCCGAGCCGGCCGCCAGCGGTACGGCGGAGCTGGTCAACTTCCCGAGCCGCGCCTCCACGCCGCTGGCCGGTGGGGCCTGCCGGGCCATGGCCAGGCTTCGTCCCGCCTCGGTCTCCTCGCCGGTCGCCACCACGACGCCGGTGCCGTGACCGGCGGCGACGGTGGTGCCCTCGTACAGCATCGAGTGTCGTTCGGCGACGGCCGCCGCCACCACCGGTTCGGGGCTCTTGCGCACCGGCAGGGACTCGCCGGTCAGCGACGACTCGTCGGCCTCCAACCCGTCGGCGGTGAGCACCCGGCAGTCGGCCGGGATCGCGTCGCCGGGACCCACCGCGACGACGTCCCCCCGCACCAGATCCTCGGCGGGCACCACCTGTTCGGCGCCGTCGCGGAGCACCCGGGCGGTCACCGCCGAGCGGGACAGCAGCTCGGCCAGGGACCGTTCGGTGTTGCGCTGGTGCACCGCGCCGACCAGGGCCGAACCGCCGACCACCCCGCCGACCAGGGCCGCGTCGACCAGCGAGCCGAACGCGGCGGAGAGCACCGCCCCGGCGGCGAGCACCGGGGTCAGCGGGTTCGCCAGCTCGTCCACGAACACGCGCAGCAGCCCGGCCGGGCCGCCGCCGTCGCCGGTCACGGCCCGGCGACGGCGTCGCACCTCCTCGCTGGTCAACCCGGCCGGGTCGGTGGCGAGCTGGTCCAACACGGTCGCCACCGGCATCAGGTGCCAGGCGGTCAGTGCGGGCACCGGCGAGCGGGTCCGGTCCGGCAGCCGGCGGGCCCGCCACACGCCGTGCGCGAAGGCGATCGCACCGGCGCCGTTCACCGCAGCGAGGGTCCGACCGGGCAGCTGCTCGGGGGCGGCGGTGAACGCGTTCAACGCCCCCAGGCCGCTGCCGGCCATCGCGATCCGGATGTTCTGCCGGGTCATCCGGCGGGCCACTCCGGTGGCATCGATCAGCAGGGCGGGTATCCGCAGATCGTCGCCGACCAGCAGGTGCGCGCCCCAGGGCGGAAGGTCGTCCGGGGCGGCCACGCCGAGCCCGCAGTCGGCGGCGCCGAGCGCGGCGCGGTCACCGGAGACGAGCATGACGACCGCACCGTCGCGTTGTAGGGCGCGTACCGACTCGGCGAGGCGGGGACCGGCGGGCAGCACGAGGTCGGCGAAGCCGTGCCGCTCGTCGTCGTCGTCGCTCGCGATCACGAGCCGCAGGCCGGCCTGGCGGGCGGCGGTGGGCAGGAGGTCCATGCCGGGTGCTGGCTCCGGCTCGACCCGGAGCACGGCGGCCAGGGCGTCGCCGGCCGCGAGGCCGAGCAGCGGACTTCCGCTTTCCCGGAGGCGGCGGCTGTCCGGGGTGTCTCCGGGATTGTCGGCGTCGATCCGGTCCAGCGGCCCGAGCCGCCAGCCGTCCGCCTCGTGCAGCGCGTTGGGGGCGGCCGGGTCGAAGAGTGCGAAGGCCCGGGCGGCGACCTGTGCGGTGTCCGCCCCGGGTAGGGGTGCCAGGTCGGCCAGCACGCCCCGGTCGGAGCCGAGGATGGCGCTGTCCAGCACCACCGTGTCGATCCGGTCCAACTGCCGCAGCACGCTGCGGTCCATCGCGATGACGCCGCGCCGGGCCAGCATCCGGCCGAGCTGTGCGGCGTACCCCTCCCGCCCGCTTCCCGGTGCCTTCGGCAGCGAGGAGATGGCCAGCGCCGCAGCCCGTTTGCCCCCGGCCACCGGCAGCGCGCCGGCACCGGCCGCCGCCCCGGCGGCGAGCACCCGGGTCACGTAGCGCTCCGCCGGACCGTCCGGCACCGGGCACGGGCGTTGCCCCTTCGGTACGCGGGCCACCGCGCGGTCCGGGTCCCCGGTCAGCCGCGGCTCCGCCTTGGTCCAGGCGGAAAGCTGGGCGCGGGCTTCGCCCCACTGCACCACCCGCTGTGCGCCGTCCAGGACTATCCCGGCCCAGCCGCCGGTCAGGCCCTGCACGACCGCCTCGGCGAGCGGGAAGAACAGGTCGGCGCGGGGGTCCGCGCGAATTCCCCGGTCGGCCAGCGCGTGCAGCTTCGGGTGCAGGTCGATCGCGGCGAGGAAGCCGGACACCTCACCGGGGACCGGAGCGAACGGCAGGACCCGGGTGGCTGCCGAGATGGTCAGGCCGAGCGCGTCGGAGGCCAGCGCGCCCAGGGTCCGGGGCGTGCGCGGGCCATCCTCGGGCGGGTGCGGCGGCGGGATATCCGAATCCGGCTCGTACGGGCACACCCGCTCGACCCGCGCGATGGTGGCGATCAGGTCGCGCAGTTTCGGCCTGGGTTCCTCGACCGCCACGACCACCCGGCCGGAGGGTGCGTTGGACCGGGCCCAGGCCACCCCGGGCAGCCGTTCCAGCGCCTCCTCGACCTGCCGGGCCAGCCGGTCCCCGCCGTCCTGGCAGACGCCGTGCACCTCGATGTGGTGCCGGCCGTCCAAGGTCCAGACCCGGCGTCGGGTCAGCCCGACGAACCGGGCCAGCCGGGTCGCCGCCGTACCCACGGTCTCGGCGGCTTCGGTGACGCTGTGCGGCACCGTGCCCTTCACGGCGTCACCGAGGCCCGCCCGGGCTGCGCCGGGCACCGCGGTGACGACGGTACGGGCTACCCGTGCGACGGCGGTTGGCACCACCACCGGCGCCAGCAGGAGGCCGGCGTACCGGCCCAGCGAGGTCATCGAGGGGTACGGCCGAGCCGCCGGCCCCGCTCCCCGGTGCCCCAGTCGCCGTACGCCATTTCGCCTCCCCCGGTTCGTCTCGGCGGCGACTTCCCGGCGTCGCGTCCGTTATGCCCTCCGGGCGGGGGAAGTTTCCGCGCCGCCGGCGGCATGGACGGGGTCGGCGGTGGAATGCGCGCCTCGGAGGGATATCACCGAAACCCGGGGAGGGCGGCATGAGCACGCTGACGCGGCAACTCAGCGGAGCGCACGAGATGATCAGGACGTACGGCCGGCGGGTGGAGGTCCCGGTGTTGGGCGAGGTGGCGGTGCCCCCGCCGGACAAGCTGGCCTACTACGCGGGGTTGGGCCTGCTCGCCGCGTTCCAGGTGATCGAGTGGCCGCTGGCCCTGGCGATCACCGCCGGGCACCTGCTGGCCGACCAGCACCTCTCCGGCGTGGTCCGGGGCTTGGGCGAGGCGCTGCAGTCGGCGTGACGAGACGAAGCTCACCGTTGACCTCAATACGGGTTCAGGTCCCAGGCTAAGGCCCATGTTGGTCGCACGTACGCCGGGCCGCCGGTGACCGCCACCGCCGCGCCGGCGGCTTCATCCGCGAAGCTGTACTCGCCGCGCCTGCGCGCGATGACCGTGGGCAGCGTCGCCCTGGTCTCGCTGCTGGCGTTCGAGGCTCTCGCCGTGGGCACCGCGATGCCCACGGTTGCCCGCAGCCTGGACGGGCTGACCCTGTATGCGCTCGCCTTCGGCGGTCCGTTCGCCGCCGGCGTGGTGGGCATGGTCGCCTCCGGCATCTGGTGCGACGCGCGGGGACCGCGTCCGTCGATGTGGCACGGGGTCGCCTGGTTCGTGGTGGGACTGGCTGTCGCGGGGGCCGCCCCGACGATGGGCGTGCTGGTCGCCGGCCGGGTGGTGCAGGGCTTCGGGTCGGGTCTGCTCTCCGTCGCGCTGTACGTGATCGTGGGGCAGGCGTACCCCGAGGAGTTGCGGCGGAAGGTCTTCGCCGCGTTCGCGGCGGCCTGGGTCGTACCGTCGCTGGTCGGTCCGGCGCTGGCCGGTCTGATCGTCGAGCACCTGGGTTGGCGCTGGGTGTTCCTGGCAGTGCCGGTGGTCGCGGTGCCGGCGGTGCTGTTGATCCAGCCCGGGCTGCGGGCGCTGGGCGCGGCGGTGTCGACCCGACCGCCAGCCGGTGCGTTGGCCCGGGTCGGCTGGGCCTGCGGGGCGGGGGCGAGCGCCGCACTGCTGCACCACGGGGGGCAGCAGCGCGGCGTGCTCGCCGCCGTGCTGGTGGCGGTGGCGCTGGCCGGGCTGCTGGCCTGCGCGCCGCGCCTGCTGCCGGCCGGTTTCCTGCGGGCCGGGCGAGGGCTGCCCACGGTGGTCGGCCTGCGCGGCCTCGCCTCGGCGGCGTTCGCCGGAGCGGAGGTGGTGATCCCGTTGATGCTCTCCCGGGAACGCGGTCTCTCGCCGACCGCCGCCGGCCTGGTGCTGACCGTCGGCGCGCTCACCTGGTCGGGGGGTTCGTGGATTCAAGGCCGGCTGGCCGCGCCGCGCTCCGCCGCCACCCTTCCCCGGGCCGGGCTGATCTGCATCACCGCCGGTACGGCCGGCGTGGCGTTGGCCGTGCTGCCGGACGTTCCGGTGGCCCTGGTGGTGTTCGCGTGGGCCGTGGCCGGCCTCGGCATGGGGTTGCTCTATCCGTCGCTGTCGGTGCTCACCCTGGCCCTCTCCGCGCCGGCCGAGCAGGGCCGCAACAGTTCGGCGCTGCAACTGGGCGACTCGCTCGCCGCCGCCACCGTGCTGGCGCTGACCGGGGCTGTGCTGGCGGCGGGATCGGCACCCGGTCCGGCGAGCTACGCCGTGACCCTGGCCGTGGCGGCCGGCTGCGGGCTGGTTGGCGTGCTGCTCTCCGGCCGGGTGGTGGTACGCCCGGCCGTTTCGTCCGGCCGATGAGGAACACGTACGGGGGAACCGCCCGAAGATGAAGGTTTCAGCGACTCACATTCGCTTTACCGTGACCGCATGCTGGTTTTCGTCACCACGGTGATTCTCTACGTGTTCGGCTTCGTCTTCCTCTACGGCGTGATCCGGATCGGTGTGCGGCACGGCATTGAGGACGTCGAGGCGCACCGCGCCCAACTGGCCCGGGCCGAGCAGCTCGCGACCTACGAGGATCGGACCTTCGCCCGCGACAACGCCTTCCTCACCGGCAGCTGACGTCCGGCCGGACGGTCGACGCGGGGGTCGGTGGGCGGTCGGCGCAGGGTCGACGCGCGGCGGGTGGGCGGGATCGGTTGCCGAGGTGCGAGGATCGCACCCGTGATGGGGACGCTGAAGACCGAACCTGCCCGTACCCGCCTGGACCTGCTGGCACCGCCGGTCGCCGCCGCGATGCAGCGGTGGCCCGGCGGGGCGCGTGTCGACGTCGACGACGTGCTGGTCGCCCCGATCGACGCTGAGCTGGCCGACACGGCCGCGTTCTGCGCCGCGTACGAGGTGGGGCTGGACGAGTCGGCGAACTGCGTGGTGGTGGCCGGCAAGCGGGGCGGCGAGACCCGGTACGCGGCCTGCGTCGTGCTCGCCACCACCCGGGCCGACGTCAACGGAGTGGTCCGTCGGATGCTGGACGTGCGCAAGGCGAGCTTCGCGCCGATGGCCGACGCGGTCGAGCTGACCGGGATGGAGTACGGCGGGATAACCCCGATCGGGCTGCCGGCGGAGTGGCCGATCCTGGTCGACTCGCGGGTGATCGCCACCCCGCATGTGATCATCGGGTCCGGCGTACGGCACAGCAAGATCGCGCTGCCCGGGCCGGCGCTCGGCGTGCTGCCCGGGGCGACGGTGGTGGAGGACCTGGCCAGGCCCGCCTAGCCAGCCAGCATCATCGATCTTGTTTCACGTGGAACCAGAGTCACTCGGCCGATTCGCGCTGCTCGACCTCGCGGAGGGCGGCGAGCAGGGTCTCCGGCTCCTGGGCGCCGGTGACGGCGTACTTTCCGGCCAGCACGAAGGTCGGCACGCTGGAAACGCCGAGCTGGTGTGCCGCGGCCAGGTCGGCGGCCACCTCGCGCCGGCCGAGGTTCGACGTCAGATAGTCCCGGGTCTCGGCCTCGTCCAGACCGACCTCCGCGGCCAGCTTGACCAGCGCGTCCGTCGAGCCGACGGCCACGCCGTCGTGGAAGTGCGCCCGATAGAGGGCCTCGACCAGCTCGGCGGCCCGGCCCCGCTCGGCGGCGTACCGGACCAGCCGGTGCGCCTCGAAGGTGTTGGCCTGCACCGCGCGGTCGAAGCGCAGGTCGAGCCCCACGCCGGCGGCGACCTGGGTCACGTGCGCGAACATCCCCTCGGCCCGCTCCCGGCCTCCGAACTTGGCGGCCATCGCCTCGACCAGCGGCTTCGGCTCGGTCACCGGCGTGGGGTCGAGCTGGAACGGTCGGAACCGGATGGTCACGTCGCCCTCGTACGACTCCAGCGCCTGCTCCAGCCGGCGCTTGCCGATCCAGCACCAGGGGCACACGACGTCGGCGTAGATCTCAATCTCCATGATCGGAGACAACCCGTCGATCAGGAGATCTGTTCCCGGACCTGGCGCTTGAGTCGGGCCAGGATCGCGTTGCCGCCGCGTACCCGCAACGGGCTGATCGCCTGGGCCAGCCCCATCCGCTGGTAGAGGTCGTCCGGGACGGCCAGCACCTCCTCGGCGCTCGCCCGGGCCAGCCCTTCGGCGAGGATGCCGGCGAAGGCGCGCGTGGTCGGCGCCTCCGGCGGGCAGTCGAAGATCGTACGCACCGTCCGGTCCGGCTCGACCTCGGCGCGCAGGAAGAAGGCGGTCTGGCACTCGGGGACCTGTTCCAGCTCCGCCCGGTTCAACTCGGCCGGCAGGGGCGGCACGATGTCGGCGTACTCGAGGAGCATCTCCAGCACCACGTCGCGGGGTGCGGCGGCGAACTCGTCGACGATCTCGGCCAGCTTGCTCGGCATTTCGGGCATCCCCTGCCTTCCTTTCATGCCAGGTCGCTGAGGGAGACGATGCCGACCAGTTTGCGCTCGTTGTCGCAGACCAGTACCCGACGGATGTTGCGTTTCCGCATCAGGGTGGCTGCCTCGCTCGTGGTGCAGTGCTGCTCGATCATTACCACCTCCCGGGTGATGATCGAGCCGATCGTGGTGGCCGCCGGATCGGCCCGCTCGGCCACCGCCCGGACGACGATGTCACGGTCGGTCAGCATGCCGGCGAGCGTCGCCCCGTCGGTGACCACCACGTCGCCGATGTCAGACTCCCGCATCACCCGGGCCGCCTCGTCCAGGGTCGTCTCCGCCGACAGGTAGACCACCTGCTTGGTCATCACGTCGCTGACCCGGTACATGAGAGCCTCCGTACCCATCGATCCGACACCGGTACCCCATGGCGCGTCCGCTACACCCCGGCGCGGTGCGCCCCGCGTACCTCGTCGAGCAGGCGTTCGACCAGGCCGGCGACCGGCAGCTCGACCCGCTCACCGGAGGCGCGGTCGCGCAGCTCGACGTACCCCTCGGCGAGACGGCGGCCGACCACGACGGCGCGCGGGATGCCGACCAGCTCGGCGTCGGTGAACTTCACCCCGGCCGAGACGTGGGTGCGATCGTCGACCAGCACCCGCAGGCCGGCGCCGGCGAGGCGCTCGCCGAGCTCCAGCGCCGCGTCGAGCTGCGGCCCCTTCCCGGCCGCCACCAGGTGTACGTGGCACGGCGCGACCGCCGCCGGCCAGACCAGCCCCCGGTCGTCGTGGTGCTGCTCGGCGACCGCGGCCACCGCCCGGGAGACGCCGATGCCGTAGCAGCCCATGGTGGGCCGGACCGGCTTGCCCTCCGGGCCGAGCACGTCGACGGTGAACGCGTCGGTGTAGCGGCGGCCGAGCTGGAAGATGTGCCCCACCTCGATGCCCCGCCGCATGGTCAGCTCGCCCGTCTCGCAGGCCGGGCAGGGGTCGCCGGGGCGCACCTCGGCCGCCTCGATCGTGCCGTCCGGGGTGAAGTCCCGCCCGCAGACCACGTCGACCGCGTGCCGGCCCGGCTCGTTCGCCCCGGTCAGCCAGGCGGTGCCGGGGACCACGCGTGGATCGACCAGATAACGGACGCCGTGCTTGGCGAGGATCTGCGGCCCGATATAGCCGCGGACCAGCTCGGGATGGTCCGCCCAGTCCTCGAAGACCGCCACCGTGGCCGGGGCGAGTACCGCCTCGACCCGCTTGAGGTCCACCTCGCGGTCGCCCGGCAGGCCGATCACCAGCAGCTCGCCGGTCTCCGCACCCGGCCGGCGTACGGTCAGCACCACGTTCTTCAAGGTGTCGGCGGCGGTCCAGCCCGTCCGGCCGCCGAGGGCGCGGGCGTTCGCCAGCTCGACCAGCGAGGCGATGGTCGGCGTCTCCGGGGTGTCGTGCACCTCCATGGTCGGGCGCGCGTCGGGGTCACCGGCGGTCGGGGCGCGGGTCGCCACCGCCTCCGTGTTGGCCGCGTAGCCGCAGGCGGTGCAGCCGACGAAGGTGTCCTCGCCGACCGGGGTCGCGGCCAGGAACTCCTCCGACGCGGAGCCGCCCATCGCGCCGGACATCGCGCGCACCACCGTGAAGTCCAGCCCGAGCCTCTCGAAGATCTTCGTGTACGCATGGCGGTGCCGGTCGTAGGCTTTCTGTAGCCCTGCATGGTCCAGGTCGAACGAGTACGCGTCCTTCATCAGGAACTCGCGCCCGCGCAGCACACCGGCCCGGGGCCGCGCCTCGTCCCGGAACTTCGTCTGAATCTGGAACAGCGTCACCGGGAAGTCCCGGTACGAGCTGAAGAGGTCCTTCACCAGCAGCGCGGCCATCTCCTCGTGGGTCGGGGCGAGCAGGTGCTCGGCACCCCTCCGGTCGGCCAGGGTGAAGATGTCGTCGCCGTACTCCGTCCACCGCCCGCTGGTCCGGTAGGGCTCGGCGGGCAGCAGCGCCGGGAAGTGCACCTCCTGGTCGCCGATCGCCGCCATCTCCGACCGGACGATCTCGGTGACCCGGTCCAGCACCAGCTTGCCGAGCGGCAGCCAGGTGTAGCCGCCCGGGGCGGCGCGGCGGATGTAGCCGGCGCGGAGCAGCAGCCGGTGGCTCGGCACCTCGGCGTCGGCCGGGTCCTCACGCAGGGTCCGGAGCAGCAGGGTCGACATGCGCAGCAGCATTGCCGCAGCGTACGGCGAGCGTGGCTGGGCGCGCGATCCTTTTCGGGTCACGCATCCTGGCCCAGGCGGAAGCGCCGCGAGCTCGTGCGCGTATGGCTGTAGAGGCCATCGAGATCCGGCTGGGTACTCCGGCGTCGGATCAGGCGGCCGCGGTGCCGGGTTGGCCTAGCATTCGTCAATGCGAATGACTCCGTCGGCCCATGCCACCAGCCAGTACGCGACGACGACCCGCAACCTCGCCACGCGTATCGCGCTGCACGACTACGGCACCAACCCGCAGGGATGGTTCGACTGGCTCGACGAGCGGCTGCCCCTGGCCGGGGATGTCCTCGAAGTCGGGGCCGGCACCGGCAAGCTGTGGGGCCACGTCGATCACCTCGGTCGAGGGCTCAACCTGACCCTGACGGACTTCTCGCCCGCCATGTGCACGCAACTGTTGACGATCCCCGGTGCCTGCGTCCAGCAGTGCGACGCCACCAACCTGCCGTTCTCCGACGCGAGCTTCGACACGGTCATCGCCAACCACATGCTCTACCACCTCGACGACCCGGTCGCCGCGCTGCGCGAGTTCGCCCGGGTGCTCCGCCCCGGCGGTCGGCTCGCCGTCGCCGTCAACGGCCGCGACCATCTCGACGAGCTCAACGCCATCGGCTCGGCCATCGGCCGGCCAGACGTGGCGCTCGGGTTCAACCAGAATGACGCCACCGCCGAGACAGCGCCGGGGTGGATGGCCAGCCACTTCACCGACGTCAGCGTCGAGCGATACCCGTGCGACCTCGATATCCCCACGTCGGAGCCGATCCTCGCGTATCTCGCCAGCATGCCCGGCGAGCCGCTCACGCCCGAGCAGTGGTCGGCCGCCCGCGACCTCATCGAGGCCCGGATCGACGCCGAGGGCGTTTTCCGGGTACGCAAGCACGCCGTCCTCATCACGGCTGCGCGCTGAGGTGCTACGCCACACCGTCGGGGCACACGGCGCTGACAGGCCAGCGGGGCCTGGCGTGGGGGCCGGTCTGGCCCGAGGGCGTTTGGTTCCCTGAGGCGCTACGAACTTGATGGCGTGGTCAATCCCGCCCGCGCACCGGGCCGATGTGACCGATCCGGTGTCCCAACCAGTCATCACAGATGACAGCCCACCGGACCACGGGAGTGAATCTTGGACCAGAACATGCGCCTACTCTTCGACCGCGCCCTGGCTGACGAGCCCGAGCCGCCGCTGGGTGACCTGGCCGGCCAAGCCATGGCCACCGGTACGAGCCTGCGCCGCCGACACCGATTGGCGGCAGCGGGGGTGGCGGGCGTTGTCGCCATCGCGGGGTTGGGGGTGGTGAGCGTGGCGACACCACCGGATTCGGCGCCATCGGAGACGGTGCCAGCGGGGTTCGCGAGGCTGGTGAACCCGGCATGCATTCGGCCGGTGGTCCGCGGCGTCGCAACCGATGTCTCGATCTTCCTGACCCCGGATGTCACCGATCAGCAGCGCAGCGCGGTGGAGCGAGCGCTGGAGGAGAATTCGGCAGTCCGCACCATAGTCTTCGTAAGCCGCGAAGAAGCCCTCGCCAGGTTCAGGAAGGCGTACGAGGACCAGCCGGAACTTGTCGCCGGCGTCCAAGCCAGCCAGCTGCCGGAGTCGTTTCGGATAAAGCTGTCTGGACGCTCACAGTACGCCGATCTGGCGGCTCGCTTCAGGCGCATGCCCGGGGTCGACGAGATGATTGGCACCTACTGCCCTGCCGGGGCGAACGCCTGGACGGACAGGTGATGGCAGCTGCCCGGACCGCCCCCGTCATGGAAGCAACGGCCGGCGAGGCCCGGCATGGTCTGGTGGCCCGGTGGGGAGCGGCCCGACGGCGTGCGCAGGCCGACCGGCAGGCGGAGTTCACCGCGTTCGTGGCGGCCACCGCGCCGAGGCTTCGGCGTACTGCCTATCTGATGTGCCGGGACTGGCACCTCGCCCAGGACCTGACCCAAATCACCTTCGCGAAGATGTACGCATCGTGGGGCAGGATCCGGCGCACCACGAATCCCGAGGCGTACAGCCGCCGCGTGCTGGTGAACGCCATCTTCGATCAGAAGAAGCGGCGTAGCGACTCCGAGCTGGTGCTCGCCGAGCTACCCGAGGCACCTCATCACCGGCCCGACGACACCGTGGAACTGCATGTCGCCCTGCTGCGGGCCCTGGCCAGCCTGCCCGTCCGCGACCAGGCCATCGTGGTGCTGCGGCACTGGGAGGATCAGAGCGTCGAGACGGTCGCCGGCATCCTCGGCGTGTCCGTGTCGGTGGTCAAGATGCAGAACGCCCGCGCTCTGAGCCGGCTGCGAGCGGTGCTGGGCGAGGACTTCGTGCGGACCTGACGGCCCTCGTGCCACCGACAGCCACCGATCAGCTGACCCGAGCGCTCCGGTGGCGGCTGTAGGTGAGGTCGAGGGTGACCGGCAGGTCCGGCCTGCCGACGGCGTACCGGATGCGGGGCAGCGCGAGGGTTTCGAGCTGCTCGTGCAATGCGGCGATGTCGATGTCGGGATCGGCCGTGACCTTCAACGCCAGGCGGGGAGCGTCCGGGCTGCCCCAGAGCCGGGTGTCGACGTCGTCCACACCCGGCCAGTTCTCGACTTCGGCGTTGACGGCGGTGGCGAGGGCACCGGAGTCGAGCACGGTGCGTTCGGTGTCGCCGTCGGCGCCGATGTTGATGCGCCGCTGGCCGGGTTCGATGGTGACGACGGCGGCCAGCCAGCGCAGGCCGAGCAGCGCGAGGATCGCGGCAGCCACGGCCGCCACCGGCCAGAACCAGCCGGCGTGAGCACTGACGAAGCGCGCGGCCGGATTGTCGAGCAGACGCTGCCCGCCATGGTTCGGGCCGAAAAGGTTGGTGCCGGCGAGGAGGATCGTGATGCCGGCGGCGAGCAGGACCAGCGCGAGGACGGTGAGCAGCGTTCGGTGGGTGCGGTCGGCGCGCATCAGCGATGCTCCTCCTTGTCGATCCGTACGGTCAGGGCCGGTGCCGTGGCCAGGCGCAGCGCGTCGAGGCGGTGCTGGGCGGCCGAGGCCACCGCCTCGTGCAGGGTGTCCACCGGCGCTGCCCCGTCGTGGACCTCGGCGCGGACGCGTACGTGGTGCTGGCCGACCATGACATGGGCATCCTGGACGCCGTCGACCTCGATGGCCGCGTTGCGCAACGTTCGGGCCAGGCCGCGACGGGTGATGGCGGCGTCGGTGGCGGAATTGACGGGCTGCAGCCGCAGCCGGTCGGGCCGACGGGGCTTGAGCTGCGCGGCGAGCAGAAGCAGACCGACGACGGCGAGGACCACACCGATCAGCCGCACCAACGCGCTGCCCCAGGTGGTGCCGGACGCCCAGCGGTACAGGCCGGGCCAGTCCAGCACGATCGGCTTCGCCCCGACCAGGTGGGCGACGATCTCGATCAACACGAGTACGGCGCCGAGGGTCAGCCCCAGGCTCAGCAGGAACGCGAGCAGACGGTTGGTGATTCTCATCCCGGGCCTCGATTCACCGCACCCGGCTGTCGGCCGGGCGGTCGGTGACCAGGTCGGTGACGGTGATCCCCACCTCCTGGACCCGCAGCCCGGTCAGGTCCGACACTCGGGTCCGGACGCGGTCGCGGACCTGGGCGGTGACCTCCGGTATGCACGCCGGCCAGCGGACGCTGATGGACAATTCGATCCTGGTCACCGAGCCCTCGATGTGGGCGGACGCCTGCGCGGCGGCGTCCAGGTCGGACCGTCGGATACCGAAGCGCCCTGCTCCGGGCAGGGACCGCCCGAGAACGCGCGGCGTCGCGCTGCCCGCCTCGGCGATTTCCCGCGCCGCCCGGGCGGCGATCTTCTCCACGACGCGGTCGTGGATGTTCAGCCGGCCGAGTTCCTCGTGCACCGACCGGCCCGGCCCGACCGCTGTCGCGTCGGTCACCGCGGTCACTGGGTGCTCCGCCGGCGGCCCTGGACGTACGGGGCGAGATTGACCTCGCCGGCGAAGAACTTCGACACCGCCCAGCCGATCAGCGCGAACAACGCGACGATCACCATCTGACCGAAGCTGCCGAATGCCACGGCGAAACCCAACGCCAGGCCGGTGCCGACACCTATCAACTTGATCATGCTGTCGCTCTCTCCATCATGCTGTACGGACAGCCATTCCGGCCGGAGGCGGCTCCTCCAGATCGGCGATGACCACATCGACCCGACGGCCGGCAACCAGCGGTGCCACCACCGCCCGGACCTCGTCGGCAAGTGCTCGGGCCGTCATCCCCCACCGGGCCCGGACCTGGATTACCACGGCGTCGGCATCGACGGCCACGCCCTCGACCCGGCGACCGGGCAGGTAGGTGGCCCGGCCACCCGTCCAACCCGCGGTCAGGTCCACCACGTCCGGGCAGGCGCGGGCCGCAGCCGCGACGGCGTCCACGTCGACACCGTCGACCACCGCGTCGCGCTGTCCAACAATGGTGGTCATGACACCCGCGTCTCCTGTCGCTGGCCGTCGGTCTCGGGCAGGTGCACGTCATCAACGCTGATGTTGACCTCGACGACGTTGAGGCCGGTCATCCGTTCGACGGCCGACTTGACGTTGCGCTGGATGTTCCGCCCCAGATCGGCGATGCTGACCCCGTACTCGACGATCACGTCGAGGTCGACCGCGGCCTCGCTCTCGCCGACCTCGACGCCGACCCCCTGAGACACGTTCGGCCCGCTGCTGCCCGGAATCCGTTCCCGGATGGCGGTGAACGCCCGGGTGCCGGCGGTACCCATGGCATGCACGCCTGCCACTTCCCGGCATGCCATCCCGGCGACTTTCTGCACCACGTTCTCGGCAATCATGATCTTGCCGTCTTCGTTGCTGAGCTTGTTCTGGCGGGCTGACTGCATGCCACCCGCGTGCCCAGCCTGTTCGGTTTTGGTCACCTGGCTCATGCGGCGTGCACTCCTTCGGCTGCTTGTCGATCCGGCGCTTTCTAAGAGTGCGGGCCCTGCGACGATCCGCAGGCCGTTCGACCGAGACTTCCTCCGTTCGGGTCAACGGCGGTCGGCGTCGCGGTTCAGGCCGGGTGGGCCGTCCTTCGGGACGGCCCGGCACGGTGACAGACTGAGCGATGCAACTCGGCCGGGACGTCAGAGGGAGGTGCGGTGCGCTGGCGCAGCTTCGTGGCGGTGGGTGACAGCTTCACCGAGGGCATGAACGACGCCTATCCGGACGGCACCTACCGTGGCTGGGCGGATCTGGTGGCGACCCGGCTCGCCGCCGAGGCGGGCCCCGACTTCGGGTACGCCAACCTGGCGATCCGGGGCCGCCTGTTCTCGAACATCGTCGCCCAGCAGGTGCCGGCCGCCGTGGCCATGAAGCCCGACCTGATCAGCTTCGCGGCCGGCGGCAACGACGTGCTGCGACGTAACTTCGACGCCAACTTGTTCGTCCCCCGGTTCGATGCGGTGATCGGTGAGCTGCGCGCCAGCGGCGCCGACGTGATCCTCTTCCGGTTCGCCGACGTGATGGCCCGGCTTCCCGGGCAGCGACTCGTCGCGCCCCGGGTGCACCTGCTGAACCGGGCGGTGGGGGAGGTCGCCGAGCGCCACGGTGCCATCCTGGTCGACCTGTACGCCGACGACACCTACCTCAACCCGCTGCTGTGGAGCACCGACCGGCTGCACATGTCGGCGGCCGGGCACCGGCGGGTCGCCGGGCAGGTGCTCACCGCGCTCGGGGTGGGCTGCGACGAGGAGTGGCTGCTGGTGCCGCCGCACCCCGCACCGACCCCGTGGCTGGCCGCCCGCGCCGCCGACCTGCGCTGGGCCGGGCAGCACCTGGCCCCGTGGATCAAGCGGCGACTGACTGGCCGCTCCTCCGGCGACCTGGTCACCGCGAAGCGGCCGGTGCTCGGTCCGATCGTGGACTGACCATGCGGGGCCGGTTGGCGCACCGTCGAGCCTGATCGCCCGCCGTTGACCGGCCCTGGTCACGGGATCGGGCGTAGTTTGGGGCTCATGCCTGTGCCGAGCGATCCGAATCCCCGCCTCCAGTCGTACGCCCACCCGCAGCGCCTGGTGACCACCGGGTGGCTGGCCGAGCACCTGGGCGACGAGGGCCTCGTCGTGGTCGAGTCCGACGAGGACGTGCTCCTCTACGACACCGGTCACCTTCCCGGCGCCGTCAAGGTCGACTGGTACACCGAGCTGAACGACCAGGTCACCCGGGACTATCTCGACGCGAAGAGCTTCGCCGAGCTGTGCGCCGCCAAGGGCATCGGCCGGAACGACACGGTGGTCTTCTACGGCGACAACTTCAACTGGTGGGCCGCGTACGCGCTGTGGGTCTTTTCGCTCTTCGGCCACCCGGACGTGCGGCTGCTCGACGGCGGCCGGCAGAAGTGGATCGCCGAGGGGCGCGAGCTGACCCGCGAGAAGGTGACCCGGCCGCGCGCCGACTACCCGGTGCCGGACCGGAACGACGCGCCGATCCGGGCGTACCGGGAGCAGGTGATGGCGCACGTCGCCGCCGGCCGGCCGCTGGTCGACGTCCGCTCGCCCGGCGAGTACACCGGCGAAATGCTGCACATGCCGGACTACCCGCAGGAGGGGGCGCTGCGCGGCGGGCACATCCCCGGCGCGGTGAACAAGCCGTGGAAGTCCGCCGCGAACGACGACGGCACCTTCCGGTCGGCCGACGAGCTGCGCGCCATCTACGCCGACCAGCTCGGCCTGAGCCCGTCCGACGACGTGGTGGCGTACTGCCGGATCGGCGAACGGTCCAGCCACACCTGGTTCGTGCTGCACCACCTGCTGGGCTACCCGCAGGTCCGTAACTACGACGGCTCGTGGACGGAGTGGGGCAACCTGGTCCGCGCTCCCGTGGTGAAGGGCGACCAGCCGGGCGGCCTCGCCGGCTGAGCCCGACCGGGGGTCGGTTCCGCGTTTTACCCTGCCCCCCGGTCCCGACGCGGCAGGCTGGCTGGGTAAGCGGTCGTCGGAGCAGCCGAGGGAGGGGGCGTGAAACGCCCGGACAAGCGGTTCGTCGCGCTGCTCGTGCTGGCCGCGCTGCCGCCCGCCGTCGAGGGCGTTGTCCTCGACGCGTTCGGGTTCCGCGC
This sequence comes from Micromonospora sp. NPDC006766, assembly GCF_040636055.1. NCBI lineage: Bacteria > Bacillati > Actinomycetota > Actinomycetes > Micromonosporales > Micromonosporaceae > Micromonospora > Micromonospora sp. NPDC006766. The sequence continues at coordinate 68,424 of NZ_JBEYIX010000013.1, forward strand.
CGCCGACGGGCTGCCCGCGCAGGTCACCGCGGTCTGGCCGTACGACACCTACCACGACCTGCGGTGGCTGTTCGTCTACCACGACTCGTGGCTGATCTTCGCCATCGGACTGGTCGGGCTCATTCTGCTCCGGGCGGCGCTCACCACCGGGCTGGTCCTGCTGTCCTGGCCGCGGCAGTTGCCCCGGCCGAGCGTGCGCTGGCTGGCTCGGCGGAACCTCGCGCTGACCGTGCTGGTCGTCGTGGTGGTGTCGCCCTGGGCGGCCCTGTCGATCGCCGCCTCGGTGGTCGCCCTCACCTGGCTGCTGGCCGCCTCGCTGCTGCCGCTGTTCCTGCTCGCGCCGTTCCTGCAACGCTCCGCAGTGGTGAGTTCCTGGTGGCGCGGACTGCCCTCGATCGAGCTGGTCGGCTGGTCCCTGCTCAATTTCGTGGTGCTCACCATCGGTGGCGCGTTGGTCTGGGGGGTGCCGATCGGGTGGACGGCACCGGTGGCGGCGATCGCCGGGGCGATCAACGGGCTGCTCTGGCAGCGCACCGTGGCCGCCGCCCTGCTGCCGCGCCGACCGGTCCGCTGGGCGCGGGTGCCCGCCGCGCCGCTGGCGATTCTGCTCGCCTTCATCGTGCCGGTCGTGGTGCAGCCGGCGCTGGCGGCCGTGACCAGCACGTCGAGCAAGCCGCCGCGGATCCTGCTGCTTGACCAACCGCTGCCGCCCACCGTCCGGCACGTGGTGATCTTCGTCGCCGGGCACGGCAGCGCGTACGACGGGGAACCGCCCGTCGACCCGAACGTGCAGTGGTTCTCCTACCGCGGCCTGGATGCGCAGGGCCGGCCCCGGCCGTTCGGGGTCCGGGACACCTACCAGTCGATCGAGTCCAGCGTGGCGCTGCTCGACACCCAGGTGGAGCTGCTGCACCGGCGTACCGGCCTGCCGGTGGCGCTGGTCGGGCAGAGCGAGGGGGCCCTCGTCTCCCGGACCTACCTGGCCGACCGGCCGCACTCGCCGGTGAACATCCTGGCCATGTTCAGCCCACTGGTCAGCGCGGGCCGGTCCTACTACCCGCCGGTCGGGGCCTCCGCCGGCTGGGGCCTCGCCGCCGGCTGGGAACTGCGAGTCATTTTCGGTCTCGCCGACCTCATCGCGAAGAGCGGCACCGGTCCGGAGGAGCCGTTCGTCCGGTCGATCCTTGATCACGCTCCCTTCTACCGAAATAATCTGATGTGCCCGATCTCCGGCGTGCGGATCGTGGCGTTCCTGCCGACCACCACCGCCACCGAGGCTCCACCGGGCAAGTACGCCGGCGTACCGGTCTTCCAGATGCCGGCCGTGCACGGTGGCCTGCTGGCCCGGCCGGTGGTCCAGGCACGGTTGGTGGACTTCCTCGCCGGGGAGCCGGTCAGTGCGCCCGAACCCGGTTACAACCTGATCCAGGACGTCTCCGCAGCCTGGCAGGCGCCACCGCTGCCGATCAGCTTCAACCCGGTGTGGCAGGGGCAGCAACTGCCCGACCCGGCCTTTACCGGGAGGATCTGTCAGCAGAGCTGACGGCGTTGGCCGAGCGCCTTGGTCGCCGGCACAGCCAGAGCAGCCGCAACGCCGCCACCGCCAGCCCGATCACGACCACGGCCCAGAACGGCTCGAACGGAAACGTGATCAGGTGGAGCACGATGGCGGCCACTGCGGCCACCGCGGCGAGCCGGACCGACCACGGCCGGGCGGTGAAGAGAATGAGGATCCCAGCCACCACCATCAGCACCCCGGTCGCCTCGTGCGCCCACGACCAGCCGGTCAGGTCGAGGTGATGGAGCCCTTCCTGGCTCTCCACCACGTACTTGTCCTCGCGCAGATCGCTCACCCCGGCGAGGCCGTCGAACAGCCCGCCCCCGGCGAGCAGGAGGCCCGCCAGCATCCGCTGCCGGTTTCTGAGGCGCGCGTCGTCCTCGTCGTGCTGCGTCACCCCGCACCCCTCCCGCCGGTCTACTCAGCCTAGATACGGACGGCCGGCTCCACCCGACGCTCGGCCTGCTCGGTAGCGCCCCGTAGCGTCCGCCACGCACCTGCGGTGACCAGGGCGAAGATTGCGGCCACCGCCCAGATCACCGGGGCCACCCCGTAGGCCGCCCCGGCGAACCCGGCCAGTGCCGCCCCGACCGGTGCGCCGGCCAGTCCGAGCACCCGCTGCGCGGCGCCGACCCGGCCGAGCAGTTCCGGTGGCACGTGCCGCTGGCCGTACGCCGACCACAGGCTGTTCCAGATCGTCGTGCCGGCGGCGAAGCAGGCCAGGGCGACGCCCCCGGCCAGCGGCTGCCCGGCCAACGCGAACCCGGCCAGCGCGAACCCGGTCAGCGCCACTGTCTGCCCGAGCAGCACGCCGCGCAGCGCGGGAAGCGTGCCGAAGCGGCCTGCCAGCCGTCCGGCGGTGAGCGCCCCGGCCAGCCCGCCGACCACCACTCCCGCCGCGAACAGCCCGTACGCCGACGGCGGCACCCGCAGCACCTCAAGCGCGTACAGCACCAACACCGCCATGAGCCCGCTGATGGCCAGATTCGACCCCGCGGCGGCGAGGCCGACCCGCCACAACACCCGATCCCCCCACACCCACCGCATCCCCGCCCACGCCTCGCCCCACAGCGACCCCCGCCCACCCGCGCCGATCTTGCGGTTGCGGTCGGCCATTTGCCCTGTTTGGGTGCCTCTGGGTCGACCGAAAGTGCACGGCCGCGGGACGGGGGTGAGGGCGAGGACGAGGAGGGCGGCCAGGGCGAAGGTTAGGGCGTCCAGGGCGAACGGCAGGGGGGCGGTCAGGGCGAAGAGGAGGCCGGCGAGGGGGGCACCGAGGAAGCCGCCGGCTACCGAGGTGCCGGCCTGGAGGCGGCCGTTGGCGGTGGGCAGTGCGGCCGGGGGCACCAGCGACGGCAGCACGGCGAACGAGGCCGAGTCGAAGAGCGTGCCGAGGGCGGCGAGCAGGAACGCGACCGCCACCAGGGCGGTGACGCCGGCCCGCCCGGTGGCCACCAGCACGGCCAGGACGGCCACCACGGCGGCCCGCGCCCCGTCCACCGCCGCCATCGTCCGGCGGCGGTCCCAACGATCGGCGTACGCGCCGCCGAGCAGGCCGAGGAGCAGCGGCGGGAGTTGCCCGGCGACGGCAACCGCGGCGATCGCCCGCGGATCGCGGGTCAGCGTGGCAGCGAGCAGGGCCAGGGCCGGCGTACGCAGGGCGTCGCCGAACCGGGAGGAAACGGCGGCGGACCAGAGCAGCCGGTAGTCGCGGCCGAGGACGGGAGCGGTCATGCCGATGGACCTTGCGGCCTGCACCGGGTCGAGGGTCAAGCCGGCTGGGACGGACGACCGCGCGGCAGCGGGGTGAAGCGACCGGCGGGTAACCGAGGCTGCACCTCTTCCCGTCCGAGGTCTAGGCTGGCCCGGTGACGGTGGGACAGCGATCGCGGGGTGCGGCGAGCGGAGCGACGGGTACGGGTCGACGCCGGTCCCGGCGGGACGAGATCCTGGAAATCGCGGTGGGGCTCTTCGCCGCCCGCGGCTACCACGGCGTGTCGATGGACGACATCGGCGCCGCCGCCGGGGTGACCGGCCCCGCCCTCTACCACCACTTCGCCGGCAAGGAGGCCATGCTGGTCGCCGCGCTGATTCCGGTCAGCGAGGGCCTGCTCGCCGGCGGGCAGGAGCGTGCGGCCGACCACCCGGACGACCCGCGCGGCGCGCTGGAGTCGCTGATCGACTTTCACGTCGATTTCGCGCTGGCCAATCCGGCGGTGATCGCCCTGCATCTGCACGAGCTGGACCGCCTTCCCGACGAGCCGCGTCGCCGGATCCGCCGGCTCCAGCGGATGTACGTCGAGGAGTGGGTGACGGTGCTGACCGCGCTGCACCCGGGGCTGCCGGACGGCGAGGCGCGGGTTCTCGCCCACGCCGCCTTCGGCCTGATGAACTCCACTCCGTTCCTCGGCGGTGAGGTGGAGCGCCGCCGCCGGGCCGCGCTGCTGCGCGGCGCGACCCTTGCCGCCCTGCTTGCGCCGACCGACTCGTGATTCCCTAGCATCCGTCCCAACCTTTGGACGCCGGGAGGAAACATGATCGAGTCGCTGCTGGTCGCCAACCGGGGCGAGATCGCCCGCCGGATCATCCGTACCGCCAAGCGGCTGGGGATCCGCGCGATCGCGGTGCACTCGGAGGCCGACGCCGACCTGCCGTTCGTGGCCGAGGCGGACGAGGCGGTCTGCGTCGGCCCGGCCAACCCGGCGCAGAGCTACCGCAACGTCGAGGCCATCTTGGCCGCCGCCAAGTCGACCGGCGCCCAGGCGATCCACCCCGGCTACGGCTTCCTGTCCGAGAACGCCGACTTCGCCCGTACCGTCGAGGCCAGCGGCCTGATCTGGGTCGGACCAGGCGCGGACGCGATCACCGCGATGGGCGACAAGATCAACGCCCGAAACCTGATGGCGGCGGCCGGCGTGCCGGTCGCGCCCGGCACCACCGACCCGGCGGCCGACCTGGACGCGGCGGTGGCCGCCGCCGCGGAGATCGGCTACCCGGTGATGGTCAAGGCCGCGGCCGGTGGCGGCGGCATGGGCATGGGAGTGGCCGCCGACGAGGCCGCGCTGCGCACCGAGTACGACAAGGTCCGCTCGTTCGCCGAGCGGATGTTCGGCGACGGCTCGGTGCTGATCGAGCGCTATTTCCCCCGGGTACGCCACGTCGAGGTGCAGATCCTCGGCTTGGCCGACGGCCGGGTGGTCGCCCTCGGTGAGCGGGAGTGCTCGGTGCAGCGGCGCAACCAGAAGCTGGTCGAAGAGTCGCCGTCCCCGGCGGTCTCCCCGGAACTGCGTGAGCGCCTCCTGGCTGCTGCGGTGCGGGCGGGCGAGGCGGTCAACTACCGCAACGCCGGCACAGTGGAGTGCCTGCTCGATCCCGCGACGCAGGAGTTCTTCTTCCTGGAGATGAACACCCGGCTCCAGGTGGAGCACCCGGTCACCGAGTACGTCTACGGCGTCGACCTGGTGGAGGAGCAGCTGCGGGTGGCCGCCGGCCTGGCCCCGGCCTTCGACCCGGACGCGCTCGCCCCGCGCGGCCACGCCATCGAGCTGCGGATCAACGCCGAGGACCCGAAGCGCTTCCTGCCCGGCCCGGGCGCGATCAAGACCTGGGTGGAGCCGACCGGTGAGGGTGTCCGGGTCGACTCCGGCTACGTCGCCGGCAACACCGTCACCCCGTTCTACGACAGCCTGCTGGCCAAGCTGATTGTCAGCGGCAAGGACCGCACCGAGGCGGTCGAGCGGGCGCGGGCGGCGGTGGCCCAGTTCGAGATCGCCGGCCCGAAGAACAACGTGCCGTTCTTCGCCGAGCTGCTGGAGAACGAGGAGTTCCTCTCCGGCGACTACGACACCGGCATCGTCTCCCGCATGCGCTGACCGGCCGGGGTGACATGCTGGGGGACACCCATCACGTAAGACCGTCACAGTGAGGTGACCCCTTATGGCGGAACTGCCAGACTCCGTGTCGATCCGCGAGGTCGGACCGCGGGACGGACTCCAGAACGAGGAGCCGATTCCGACCGAGGCCAAGGTTCGGCTGCTCGACGCGTTGTCGCGAACCGGTGTCAAGCGGATCGAGGCCGTCTCCTTCGTGCATCCGAAGGCGATCCCGCAGATGGCCGACGCCGACGAGGTGTGGCAGCTGGCGGCCAGGGCAGACGGGGTGCGCTACTCCGCCCTGGTGCCGAACACGCGTGGCGCGCAGCGGGCCCTGGCCGCCGGCTTCACCGAGATCGAGGTGGTGGTCTCGGCCAGCGACACGCACAACCGGCGCAACGTCAACCGCTCGACGGAGGAGTCGCTGGACGACATCGCCGAGCTGATCGACCTGCTGCACGGCGCGGGTGCCCGGGCTGAGGTGATCATCGCGACCAGCTTCGGCTGCCCGTACGAGGGGGACGTCGATCCGCAGCGGGTCGCCGGCATCGTCGACCGGGTGGTCCGCGACGGCGCCGACCGGGTGGCGTTCGGTGACACGACCGGCATGGGCACGCCCCGGCGGGTCCGCGAGCTGATCACCGCGGTACGCGACCGCAACGCCCACATCCCGGTGCTGCTGCACTTCCACAACACCCGGGGCACCGCCCTGGCGAACCTGCTGACCGCCCTGGAGCTGGGCGTCACCGAGTTCGACGCCAGCGTCGGTGGCCTCGGCGGCTGCCCGTACGCCCCGGGTGCCAGCGGCAACCTGGCGACCGAGGAAGCCGTGCACATGCTGCACGACATGGGCATCGACACCGGCATCGACCTGGACGCGCTGATCGAGGCGGCCGAGTTGGCCGAGGAGCTGATCGGCAAGAAGCTCCCGAGCGGTGTACTCCGCGCCGGCCCGCGTACCCGCCTCACGCCCCTCCCCGCCTGACAACGCGTTGATCAAGAGGTTTGTGTCCGCCCAGCAAGGGACCGGGCGCAAACCTCTTGATCAACGGGTGGCCGGGCGGATCAGCGGGCGAGACTGCCGGACTCGGTCGGAAGGCCTGCGGCCACCCAGTCCTCGATGCCTTCGGCGTACTTCCGTACGGCTGTGTAGCCGAGGGCGGTGAGGCGGTCGGCGACCCGGCCGCTGTTCGGGCAGGCGGGGTTGGAGCAGTAGGTGACGATCGGTGCGTCCCGGTCCGGCAGCAGCTCGCCGGCCCGCTCGGCCACCTCGGCCTCGACCAGCGGGATCGCGCCGGGCAGGTGCTGCCGGGCGTAGTACGCCCCGCCGAGCGCGTCAACGACGGTCACGGTGCCGGAGTCGATCGCGGCGCGCAGCTCGTCTCGAGTGATGAGAGCGGTCATGGCATCCTCCCAAAGAAAAGGACTACAGTCCGGTTATGTCTCCGAACACTAGCGGACCGCAGTCCGCTTCTGCCACCCCACCCCGGCAACTGCTGGAGTTGCGTACGTCACCTCCTCGCGAGCGAGCCGACGCGGCGCGCAACCGGGCGGCGATCCTGGATGCGGCGGCGGCGCTCTTCCGCGAGCACGGGGTGGCGGCGGTCTCGATGGACGCGGTGGCCGCCGCCGCCGGGGTCGGCAAGGGGACGCTGTTTCGCCGTTTCGGGGACAAGGCCGGTCTGGCCGTGGCGCTGCTCGACCAGCAGGAGCGCGCCCTCCAAGAGGCGATCCTCTTCGGCCCGGCCCCGCTCGGGCCCGGCCGGGCCGGCGCGGCGTCGTCCCCGCGCGACCGGCTCCGGGCGTTTGTCGCCGCCTACCTCGACCACCTGCTCGCCCACCTCGACCTGGTTCGGATGTCGGAGACGGCCTCGCCGGGCGCCCGCTACCGGGTCGGTTCCTACCGCTTCTGGCACCAGCACGTCGCGCTGCTGCTGGCTGGGCGCCCGGACCCGGCGGCCGACGCGCACACGCTGCTGGCCCCCCTCGCCGCCGAGCACGTGCACGCGGTGCGCGACGAGTTGGGCGACGAGCGGCTGCGAATCGCCGTGCTGGCCCTCGCTGACGCCCTCACCGGCTGACTTTCGGCTGGCTGCCGATGGCCAGGGCGGTTGCCACCTGTTGGTTCGCCGGAGCTGGCCGGGATGCGCTAGCCTAACGATCGTTCAGGTCGGTGGGTCGCTCGCGAGGCGGCTGGTGGCGAGGGAGTCGGCGTGACGCTCGACGGTGAGGCTCTGGAGCAGCTGCGCAAGCGTGCCAAGGCCGGTGGTGCGGACAAGTACCACGCGGCGAACGCCGCCAAGGGCAAGCTCTTCGCCCGCGAGCGGGTCGCTCTCCTGGTCGACGAGGGCTCCTTCGTCGAGGACGGCCTCTACGCCAACGCGACGGCCGAGGGGCTGCCCGCCGACGGTGTGGTCACCGGCACGGCCACCATCGACGGCCGCCCCGTCTGCCTGATGGCGAACGACTCCACGGTCAAGGCCGGCAGCTGGGGCGCGCGTACCGTCGAGAAGATCATCCGAATCATCGAGCGGGCGTACTCGACCGGCGTGCCGATGGTCTACCTGGTCGACTCGGCCGGGGCCCGGATCACCGACCAGGTCGAGCTCTTCCCCGGCCGGCGCGGTGCCGGCAAGATCTTCTGGAACCAGGTACGCGCCTCCGGCTCGATCCCGCAGGTCTGCGCCCTGTTCGGGCCCAGCGCGGCCGGCGGGGCGTACATCCCGGCGTTCTGCGATGTGGTCGCCATGGTGGACGGCAACGCCAGCATGTACCTCGGTTCCGACCGGATGGTCGAGATGGTCACCGGCGAGAAGACCACCCTCGAAGCGATGGGCGGGGCCAAGGTGCACTGCGCCGAGTCCGGCGTCGGGCACTTTCTCTGCAAGACCGAGGCCGAGGCGCTCGACGTGGTCAAGCGCTACCTGTCCTACCTGCCGGCGAACTGGACCCAGCAGCCGCCGACCGCCGAGGCCGTGCCCGCGCCGGAGAAGGCCGACCTGGCCGCGCTGGTGCCGGCCAGCGAGCGGCAGGCGTTCGACATGCGCCGGTACGTCAAGGGCCTGCTCGACGAGGACAGCTTCTTCGAGATCCAGGCGCTCTGGGCCAAGGAGCTGACCATCGGCTTCGGGCGGCTGAACGGCGAGGTCGTCGGCGTGGTCGGCAACAACTCGATGTTCAAGGGCGGGGTGCTCTTCGTCGACTCGGCCGACAAGGCGAGCCGGTTCGTGCAGCTCTGCGACGCGTTCAACGTGCCGCTGCTGTTCCTCTCCGACGTGCCCGGGTTCATGGTCGGCAGCGCGGTGGAGAAGCAGGGCATCATCCGGCACGGCGCCAAGATGATCACCGCGATCTCCGAGGCGACCGTACCCAAGATCTGCGTGGTGGTCCGCAAGGCGTACGGTGCCGGCCTCTATGCGATGGCCGGACCCGGCTTCGAGCCGGACGCGACGATCGCGCTGCCCACCGCCAAGATCGCGGTGATGGGCGCGGAGGCCGCGGTCAACGCGGTCTACGCCAACAAGATCGCCGCCATCGAGGACGAGTCCGAGCGGGCCGCCTTCGTCGCCGCGAAGCGCGAGGAGTACGAGCGGGACATCGACATCGTCCGGCTCGCCAGCGAGCTGGTGGTCGACGCGATCGTCGAACCGCACGAGCTCCGCGCCGAGCTGGTCCGTCGCCTCGCCGCCGCGCGGGGCAAGGAGCGGCACTTCTCCCGGCGCCGGCACGGCGTCACCCCGGTCTGACCCGGCCGCGACCCGGCCCGATCAGCGACCCCGTCCCGGCGTCACCAGCGCCCGGCGGCCCATCCAGACAGGAGGATCAGATGGACTTCCGGCTCAGCGAGGAACAAGAGGCGCTGCGGGAGAGCGTGCGGGACTTCGCCCGCGAGGTGGTGGCGCCGGCCATCGCCGAGCACTACGAGAAGCACACCTTCCCGTACGAGATCGTCCGCCAGATGGGCAAGATGGGCTTGTTCGGCCTGCCCTTTCCCGAGGAGCACGGCGGCATGGGCGGCGACTACTTCGCGCTCTGCCTGGCCCTGGAGGAGTTGGCCCGGGTCGACTCCAGCGTGGCGATCACCCTGGAGGCAGCGGTCTCCCTCGGCGCGATGCCGATCTACCGGTTCGGCACCGACGAACAGCAGGCGCGGTGGCTGCCGAAGCTGCTCAGCGGTGAGGCCCTGGCCGGTTTCGGGCTGACCGAGCCGGGCACCGGCTCGGACGCCGGCGGCACCCAGACCCGCGCCGTGCTGGACGGCGACGAGTGGGTGATCAACGGCTCGAAGGCGTTCATCACCAACTCGGGCACCGACATCACCGCGCTGGTCACGGTCACCGCGGTCACCGGGACGAGGCCGGACGGCTCGAAGGAGCTGTCCACCATCATCGTCCCGTCGGGTACGCCCGGCTTCACCGTCGCGCCCGCCTATTCCAAGGTCGGCTGGAACGCCTCGGACACGCACGAGCTGATCTTCGACGACTGCCGGGTGCCGGCGGCCAACCTGCTCGGCGAGCGCGGTCGGGGCTTCGCGCAGTTCCTGCGCATCCTCGACGAGGGACGGATCGCCATCGCCGCCCTGGCCGTGGGCCTCGCCCAGGGCTGCGTCGACGAGTCGATCAAGTACGCGAAGGAACGCCAGGCCTTCGGCCAGCCGATCGGCAACTACCAGGCGATCCAGTTCAAGATCGCCGACATGGAGATGAAGGCGCACACCGCCCGGCTGGCGTACTACGACGCCGCCGCCCGGATGCTCGCCGGCGAGCCGTTCAAGCGGCAGGCGGCCATCGCCAAGCTGTACGCCAGCACCATCGCGGTGGACAACGCCCGCGAGGCCACCCAGATCCACGGCGGCTACGGCTTTATGAACGAATACCCGGTGGCCCGCTTCTGGCGAGACTCCAAGATCCTGGAAATCGGCGAGGGCACCAGCGAGGTCCAGCGCATGATCATCGCCCGCGACCTGGGCATGTGAAAGGAAGGGCCCCCTGTTAACGCCTCAGGCATAGCAGGGGGCCCCGGTTAACACCCGCCGCCAGGATCGATGCCCTGTCGGATATCCGCGCGGTCGGTTGGGCGACGGTCGGCTGTGGACGGTTGCGCCCCGTCCGTACTCTTCGTGGCCATGACTCCGGATCATGACCCTTCGCGGAGCCCGGATGGTCGTATCCCGCTGCCCGCGCTGCTCCGTGGGCACCGGCTCGCCGCCGGTCTCACCCAGACCGAGCTGGCCGGTCGGGCCGGCGTTGGCGTGCGGACCGTCCGTGATCTGGAGCGGGGCCGGTCGGCGCGGCCTCAGCGCACCACCGTCGACCTGCTCGCCGACGCCCTCGGCCTGGCCGGCGACGCCCGGCAGGCGTTCCGCGCCGCGGCCCGGCCGGTCCCGTCCGCGTCGGGCCCGGCCGCGCGGCACCTCACCGCCGACGCGCCGCGCCCGCCCGCGCGGCACCTTCCGGTGGCTGGTTCTGTCGCCCCCGGATTCGGTACGCCGATCGCGCTGCCGCAACCGGGCCCGCTGATCGGCCGGGACCGGGACGTCGCCGAGGTGGCCGCCCTGCTGAGCGCCGAGCGCCCGGTGGTGAGCCTGGTCGGCCTGGCCGGCGTCGGCAAGACCGCGCTCGCCCTCACCGCCGCGTACGCGGTGGCCGCCGAGCATCCGGCCGGTGTCGCCGGAGTGCTGGTCGGCGAGGGCTCGGACGCCGCCGACGTGCTGGCCGCATCGGCGGCGGTGCTCGGCGTGAACCGGCTCGCCGACCTCGCCGTCCGGCTCGCCGGCCGACCGGCGCTGCTGATCATGGATGCGGTGGAACGGGCACCCGAGTCGGTGGCGCAGGCGCTACGGGCGCTGGTCGCCGCGGCACCGACGCTGCGGGTGCTGGTGACCGGCCGCCGCCCGGTCGGCCTACCCGGCGAACTGGTCCGGCCGGTCGCGCCACTCGACGTACCGCCGGCCGGGGCGGTGCCGGCGGAACCGGCCGAGCTGGCTTGCTGGCCTGCGGCGGCGCTGTTCATCGACCGGCTCGCCCTGGTGCGCCGCGAGCCGCCCAGCCTGGCCGAGCTGCCGGCGCTCGCCGCGCTGGTCCGTCGCCTCGGCGGCCTGCCGCTGGCCATCGAGCTGATGGCCGCGCGTGGGCGGCTCCTCGACGTCACCGAGCTGCTCGACCGGTACGGCGACCGGGTCCTCGACCTCGCCACCGGCCACTGCACGGGCTGGGCGTCCGCCGACGGCGCGGCGGGTACGGTGACCCTGCGTGAGGCGGTGGCGACCAGCTATCGGCTGCTCGCGCCCGAGGAGCGGGCGGCGTTGCGCCGCCTCTCGGCGTTCCGCAACCGCTGGTCGTTGGAGCTGGCCGAGGAGCTGGTCGCGGACGGCGGCCAGCATCAGGACGTCGTGCCGCTGCTGGACCGGCTGCTCGAGCTCGGCCTGCTCAGCGTCCGGGGCAACGGTCCGTTCCGGTTCCGTCTCCTAGACGCGGTACGCGACTTCGCCGGGGAGCAGGCCGTCGGTGCGGGCGAGCTGAGCCGGATCCGACACCGGCACGCGCTCGTGGTCACCGCGATGGTGGTCCGCGTCGCACCGAAGCTGGCCGGTGCGGACCTGCCGACCGCGGTGCACCTGTTGGACGAGGCGACAAGTGACATCACCACGGCCCTGATGCACGCCGCCGACGACGATCCGCTGACCGCGCTGCGGCTGGCGGCGGCGCTGCCCGAATGGTGGCGGCTGCGGGGCCGCGACGTCTCCGGACGCCAGTGGCTGCGTCGGTTGCTGGCTGATCCGCGTACCGTCGACGCCGACCCGGTGCTGCGGGCCTGGGCGCAGCTCGGGTCGGCCCAGCTGGCCGTGGAGCACGACGCCGGCGCGGAGGAACTGGTCGCGGCGCGCGCCGCGTTGGTCACCTTTCAGGATGTCGAGGAGGTGGCGGGGGAGCTGTCGGCGCGCCTGACGCTCGGTGCGCTGCTGCCCGCCGTCGGTGAGCACGACGAGGCCCGGCAGCAGGCTGAGGCGGCGCTGGAGCTGGCCGTCCGGCATGGCCGGCTCCGCGACCTGGCCACCGCCCAGGCGTATCTGACCTGGCACGACGTACGAATGGGCGAGCTGGCCGGGGCGCGGCGCCGACTGGCCGTCGTGGAGCGGCTCGCGGGCCAGTCCGGGGAGCAGCGGCTACGGCTGTTGGCGTGGGTCGGCCTCGCCGAGGTGACCCGCCTGGAGGGCCGGTACGTCGACGCCGTGGAGCAGGGGCGGCGGGCGGCGGCGGCCCTCGCCGAGCTGGGCGACCCGGGCCACCGCCGTCGGGTGCTCGGCACGGTCGGCCTGGCGCTGGCCCAGGCGGGGCAGGCCGGCGAGGCGCTGGAGGTTATCGCCGAGCTGCGGCCCAGGGAGGGCGCGGATCCGCTCGGTGCCGGGCGGGAGGCCATTCGCCGGTCGGAGGATGCGATTTGCGCACTGATCGAGGGACACCTCGCCTTGTACCGGGGCGACCGTGATCTGGCGGCCGAGTGGTACGCGGCGGCGGCGGCGGGCGACGGCTGGAACCGACGGGACCTGATCGAGGCGCTGGTGGGCCTGGCGGCGAGCACGGCCGACCTGGCTGTGCTGGACCGGCTTGACCGGGTGCGGCGGTCCAGCGGGATTGAGCTGTTGCCCCGGGAGGAGGGTCTGCTCTACGCGCTGGTGGCCCGTCGCGGGCGGCTCAGCCGCCAGGGCTGACCGGAGGACACCTCCGGCGGCCCGCCCCAGGCGGGTCGTGAAGGCGATGAGGCAGGGCGGGGTGGCGCGAGCGAACAGCCCCCTGGTGTCGCCCCTCGCTCATCGCTCGCGCCGGCACCCCCCGGTGCCACCCCCCGCTTGCCGGGAAGCCTATCCCCGAAGTGTGGGCCATTTAGGCCTATTTGCGATAGTTATCCATGTCCTCTACGGGTTCTGCCGGTCTTTCTGCCGGTGTCCGGCGAGCGCGCCCGGGCACCTCAGCAGCCGGCCTCGTCGGCCTCGTCGATCGGGGCGGGGTCTGTGCTTCCGGCGGTGGCACCCGGGTAGACCGCGTCGCGGACCCGGCGTAGGCCGTCGAGGAGCGCCGCCAGCGCGGCCGGTTCGAGCTGGCCGGTGAACCATTCCTCGATGATCCGGAGGTGCCCCGGCAGGGTCTCGTCGAGCCGGGCCAGCCCGGTGGCCGTCACCGCCGCGTACGAGCTGCGCCGGTCGGATGGGCAGGCGCGACGGCAGAGCAGATCGTCGCGCTCCATCCGGTCGACGACCCGAGTCACCCCGCTGGTGGAGAGGGACGTCTGGGCGGCCAGATCGGTCATTCGTAGCTGGTTGCCGGGCGAGCGGGCGAGCCGGGTGAGCACCTCGAACTCGACCGGGGAAAGGCCATGCTCCTCGAACTGAGCGGCGAACCGGGCCGACAGGCCGGTGTACGCCTCGACGAGAAGGCCGACGGCGGTGATCCGGGGGTCGTCGAACACGCTCTGGTCCACGCCACCATCCTAGCAATACTTGACACGGGGAATATTGTTGAGTTTATAGTTGCTCAGTCAATCGTTGGGTTAGTAACCACTCTTCCCTGGAGGACAGCACCCATGACCAGCAGCACCGAGACGGTTACCCGCGAGTGGGCAGGCCTCACCATCCCGTCGGCCGGCACGTACCAGCTGGACGCGGCCCACAAGCGGGTCGGGTTTGTCGCGCGGCACATGATGGTCAGCAAAGTGCGCGGTGAGTTCGCCGAGGCGACCGCCACGATCACCATCGCCGAGGACCCGATGGCGTCCTCGGTGACCGCCACCATCCAGGCGGCGAGCATCAACACCGCCCAGGCCGACCGCGACGGGCACCTGCGCAGCCCCGAGTTCCTGGACGTCGAGAAGTTCCCGACGCTGGAGTTCCGCAGCACCGGCGTGAAGTCCCGGGACGGCAACGAGTTCGTCCTCACCGGCGAGCTGACCGTGAAGGACGTCACCCGCCCGGTGGAGCTCAGCGTCGAGTTCGAGGGTGTCGGCCGCAGCCCGTTCGGCCAGGACATCTTCGGCTTCTCCGCGAGCACCGAGATTGACCGTGAGGAGTTCGGCCTGACCTGGAACGTCGCCCTGGAGACCGGTGGCGTCCTGGTCGGCAAGAAGATCAAGATCGAGATCGAGGGCGAGGCCATCCGCCAGGCCTGACCCGCCCGTACGACCTTTGTGGGCCCGCGCCGTCGCCGACGGCGCGGGCCGTTTCGTCGTACGTGGACCCGGGGCGAGATCCGTCACGTCCTGAACTCGGGCGACCAGGGGTGCGGCGGGCGCGGGCTGGGTAGAAGTGCAGACCTGCGCCCGGCCCCTGGTACCGGTGTGCCGGGCGGTTTTAACGTGAATGGTTCACAATGCGTTCCGGAACGGTACGGTTCCGTTACGCCTCGCGCCGGGAGGACACATGGGCAGGGACGTCGAGCAGGGCGCCTTCTCCCGGGAGGACCGGGTTCGCTACCGGCAGAAGGTCCGGCGCTGCCTGGATGTCTTCGCGCTGATGCTGGACGACTTCGGCTTTGACGCCGACCGCCCGATGACCGGGCTGGAGATCGAGCTGAACCTGGTCGACTCCGCCGCAGAGCCGGCCATGCGCAATGAGAAGATCCTCGCCGACATCGCGGACCCGCTCTTTCAGACCGAACTGGGGCAGTTCAATCTGGAGTTGAACGCCCCGCCCCGACTCATCGAGGGCACCGGCTTCGGCGACTACGAGCGGGACCTGCGCAACAGCCTCGCCCGCGCCGACGACCGAGCCGCCCGGTCGGATGCCAAGATCGTGCTGGTGGGCATCCTGCCCACCCTCACCGAGCGGCACCTCGTCGCCGACAACCTCTCCACCAACGAGCGCTACCGGGCGCTCAACGACCAGATCGTCGGCGCCCGGGGCGAGGACTTCGAGCTGGACATCCGCGGCGTAGAGCGGCTCCGGACGCACAACGACTCGATCGCCCCGGAGGCCGCCTGCACCAGCCTCCAGTTCCACCTGCAGGTCGCGCCGGACAGCTTTGCCGACTACTGGAACGCGTCCCAGGCCATCGCCGGCCCTCAGGTGGCGGTGGGCGCGAACTCGCCGTTTCTCTACGGCCGGCAGCTCTGGGCGGAGACCCGGATCGCCCTCTTTCAGCAGGCCACCGACACCCGACCGGACGAGCTCAAGGCCCAGGGCGTACGCCCCCGGGTGTGGTTCGGGGAACGCTGGATCACCTCGATCTTCGATCTGTTCGAGGAAAACGTCCGCTACTTTCCGCCGCTGCTGCCCATCTGTGCGGACGAGGACCCAGTCGAGGTACTGCACGCCGGCGGGGTGCCCGAGCTGTCTGAACTGCGGCTGCACAACGGCACGGTCTACCGCTGGAACCGGCCGGTCTACGACATCATGGACGGCCGTCCGCACCTGCGGGTGGAGAACCGGGTGCTGCCGGCCGGGCCGACCGTGGTCGACATGCTGGCCAACGGTGCCTTCTACTTCGGGCTCGCCCGGGCCCTCGCCGAGGCGGACCGTCCCATCTGGAGTCAGGTCACCTTCAGCTCCGCCGAGGAGAACTTTCATGCCGCCGCCCGGCGAGGCATGGATGCCGTACTGCACTGGCCCCGGCTCGGCGAGGTGCCGGTGACCAAGCTCGTGCTTGACGTCCTGCTACCCCTGGCCGCGCAGGGCCTGGACGGGTTCGGCGTCGCCCCGGCCGAGCGGGACCGCCTCCTCGGCGTCATTGAGCAGCGCTGCCGCACCGGTCGTAATGGTGCCGCCTGGCAGACGGAGATGGTGTGGGCGGCCGAGCGGCACCGGGGCATGGGCCGGCGCGCCGCGCTGCACCACATGCTCCAGCGGTACGCGGAGTTCCAGCGCACCAACGAGCCCGTCCACACCTGGCCGATCGACTGATCTTCCGCGGTTCAGCGACCGCGACGGCGTCCCTTCGCTGCCCGCCCGCCGTCACCCGCGTCATCCGCGTCGCCGGTTCCGGCGGTCCCGGCCAGGGCGTCCGGCGCCGGGCTGTCGGAGGTGCCCTCAGGTGTCGTGGGCGTCTCGGTGCTGTCGGCGGTCAGTTGGACGACCGGGTCAACAGCAGGTCGGTCGACCTCATCGGCGGTGTCGACCTCGTCGGTGGCGGGGGCGGGCTCGTCGGTGCGCTGCCGGGGCAGGGACACCTCGGCGTGGGTAGCATTCCGATGTTCGGCTCGCTGGGCCAGCATGGCCACCAGCACGGAGCCCCCGACCCCGGCGATCACCGCGTACGGAGCGATCAGGTGGGCCGACAACTGTTCGGGAGTGATCGCCCCGAGCCTCGGCACGGCCAGCAGGTAGGCGAGCGCGACGAGGAACGGTCCGGCCGCCCCGGAGGCCGCCGTCCCGACCCGCCACTGCGGCACCTGGGCGGTGCGCCGGGCCGCCAGCGCGCCGATCACCAGGGCGGCGCCCAGTGAGAGGAGGGCTCCGGGCCAGTAGCAGTAGTCCCGAATCCAGAGTTGCTCGCTGTCCGTGTTGATCTGCCAGCTGCCGAGCTGAGCGGTGGTCAGCCCGCGCCCGGAGAGCACCCCGTCGACCACCGCGACCACCGCGAGCAGCCAGAGCCAGCCGGTGGTGGCGACGAGGTTGGTCGCGACCGCCCGGGTGTGCAGCGCCCAGATCGCCAGGAGCAGCCCGAGCAGCAGCCCGGCGGCGGCATACCCGGCGGCGACGGCCTGCGGCGCGGACGTGTCCGGCACCCGCGCCGCGCGGGCCGGGACGGCAACCAGCAGCACGGTGATCAGCGCACCGACCGTGGCGCCGACTGCCAGGCCGAGCTTTCGCAGCGGGCCGCCCGGATCCTCGTCGTGCCCGCCCTGCAGACGGTGGACGCAGACCGCGCCGGCGACCACCGAGGTCGCAGAGATCCAGGTGGCCCAGGCGAGGCTCGCGAGCCAGGCCGCCTCGCCCCGGACGGCACCGGCCGGTGCCCAGTTGATGATGCCGAGCCCGTATCCGATGCCCAGCTGCGCGGCCCCCGTACCGGCGGCGACGCCGAGCGCGGCGGCGACCGATGCTCCCCAGCCCCGTCTGGCCATGCCGGGGAGCGTAGCGCCCGCCGATCGATGCGGCGAGCCGGGCGAGCGCCGGCCCGCCGTGCGACGGGCCGGGCAGCGGCGGTCGTGACCGGTGGCTCGCCGTGCTGGTATCTGGCGATGGCACCCCGGACCGCTACCGTGGACAGTCGAGGGCCAGGGCGCCCGTCCCGGTGGCGAGAGGAGTTGCCATGAGCGACAACCGCCCGGAACCACCCGCCGAGGACCCCGACGCCACCCGTCCGCTGCCCCATGACACCGGGGACGCCACCGTGCGGCAACAACCCGGGAACCAGACAGTCAGTGAGCCGGCCGTCCCGCCGGTCTGGTCCGGGCGGGCGGGGGTGCCTCCGCCGCGGTCCGGCTATGCCGAGACCGGCGCCGAGTGGTACGCCGAGGAGCAGTCCGATCGCCGCTGGTGGATGCCGATTCTGCTGGGCATCCTCGCCCTGGCGCTGGTCGCGCTGATCGGGTTGGGCGTCTGGCTGGCGTTGCGCGCGGCACAGCGGGATCCGGGATCGCCTCCCGCACCCTCGCCCGCGCCGACCACCGCCCCGGGCACCAGCGCCGCGTCGACCAGCACCGCGCCGAGCACTTCGCCGCCGACCACTGCGCCGAGCATCCCGCCGACCACGATGGCCGCACCCCAGGTGGCGATGCCGCCCCTGGTGGGGCTGCCGGAGGCCGCCGCCCGGGCGGCCCTCGACCTGCTGGACGTGCCCTACCAGGTTGAGCGGCGGCCGTCGGACAAATCGGCCGGCACGGTGATCGAGACCGATCCGGTCGCCGGTGGGTTGATCGCCGGTGGCACCGAGGTCACGATCGTGGTGGCCGAGGCCGGGGAGGCGACGACCGCGGCGAGCACCGGGACGCTCGGCCCGACGGCGGCACGAACCCCCTGACCGTCACCACTGTCGGCGTCTGGTGCCGACCAGACCGAGCCCGGCCAGCGAGATGGCGAGGCCCAGCAGCCCCGAATAGAACAGCGACCGGCTGACGTCGGTGGTGTCCCGTGCGCCGCCGGCCAGCGCTTCCTCGCCGGTGCCGCCACCCGCTCGGTCGGGTGGCGCGTCGACCTCGTCGCCGAAGGCGGCCGCGCCCGAACCGGCCCAACCCGGTTCGTCCTCCGGGTCGGTGGCCCGCCCGGGGTTCTTTCCGGCCACGGTGATTTCGGGAGCCGGTACCGGCTCGGTGAACTGGTCGGTGGCGGAGTAGGCCGGGTGACGGACCACGAGCACGAGTGCGACCGTGGCGCCGAGGAGTGCGAGAAGCCCGAAGGCGTAGCCGACAGGGGACCGGTGGTGCCGCCGCGCGGCGGGCAGATTGACCATGGACCATCCCAGGTTCAGTGGTCCGGGACGCGCGGGGTGGAAACGTTGCCGGGGTGGGCGTTACCGATTCTAAAGCGGCGGCCCGCCCCCGGCTGGGCAATTGCCTGGGTCAGCCGACCCGGACCGGGGTACGGGCGACCGGACGCCGGGCTCGGACGGTGTGCTGACGCGGTGTCGGGGCGGCCTGCAACTGCCGCAGCCCCGCCCGCTGCACGAAGATCGAGCGTCGGCTGACGGCGTCCCCCGCCGCGTTCAGCTCGTAGCCGTCGAGCCAGAGCCAGCCGTCATAGGTCGGCCAGTCCAGCACCCGGATCACCCGGAACATGATCGGTCGGAGGAACTGGACACTCGCCGCGCGATTCACGTGCAGTACGTCACCGGAGCGGGGATGCACTTGGGCTCCTGGAAGGTTCGGCCGGCGGGCGAGCCGGCGAAGGCTGATCGGGGGACAGGTCGGCCCGGTGACAGGGGTCGTGCCTCGTGGACCGGCTGATCAGGTGCTCGGTGGCGGTCGGGCCGAACCCGCGGTCGCGGGCCGACACCCGACCGACACCCGGCTGCTCCCGGTTGTCGCTCCCACCGCCGCAGCCACACTGGCGTGCAGCGGCGAGGCACTCAGGCCGGGGCAGGTCGTGGGGCACGGGACGGCTCGCCTCTCGCCGTACCACGTTCGGTGGGATCACCACGTCGAGAGATCATGCGGAGACGGTGAGTAACCCGTGCCATACCGACAGAGTGCACCAGGGACGTGCTTCATGCAAGTTGCACGTCGACTTTTGCCGATACGTGAGCACAACACGTGAACGGAATGCTTGAAGCCGTAGGTGCCGGGGCGGCACACTGGACGCCGGTTTCGCCCGTCGCGGCCGGTCGACGACCGGCACCACCCCCCATGCCGCGAACGATCGCCCGCCGCACGACGGTTCGCGCCCCCGGCGGGTGTCGAACCGGGCGCGATCGACCGGAGGTAGTCGGGTGAGCGCGAGGAGCCGTCATCCCCGTTCGACCACTCCAGCCCGGCGCGTCTGCCGCCGTGCTGCGACCTGGAGCCGTCGTCCAGCAACCTGCGGAGCGGCATCGTGAGCGAGCGGCGTAGTCCCACCATCCGACGTCGACGCCTGGGGGCGGAGCTCCGTCGCCAGCGGGAGGCCGCCCGCATCACCATCGAGGCGGTCGCCGAGCAGTTGGAGTGCTCAGCTTCCAAGATTTCCCGCATCGAGACCGGCCACACCACGGCCACCCCGCGCGACGTGCGGGACATGCTTCGGATCTACGGGGTGGTCGGCGCCGAGAGCGACGAGCTGGTGCAGATCGCCCGCGAGGCCCGCCAGAAGGGCTGGTGGCATCCCTACACCACCGTGCTGGTCGGGGCGTACGTGGGGCTGGAGTCGGCGGCCAGCTCGATTCGGGCGTACGAGCAGCAGGTCGTGCCGGGACTGCTGGAGACCGAGGAGTACGCGAGCGCGATGATCCGGGCCGCCCGGCCCGACATCAGCGCCGAGGAAGTCGCACAACGTGTCCGTGTCCGTCGTGATCGCCAGTCGTTGCTGACTCAGGATGATCCGGTCGATCTATGGGTGGTGCTCGATGAGGCGGTGCTGAGCCGGCCGGTTGGCGGTGACGCGGTGATGCGTGACCAGCTCAAGCGGCTGGTGGAGGTGGCCGAACTGCCGAACGTGACGGTGCAGGTCCTGCCCTTCGAGGTGGGTGCGCACGCCGGCATGGACGGGACCTTCACGATCCTCAGCTTCCCCGAACTCAGTGATCCTGATGTCGTGTACGCGGAGAACGCCACGGGTGGGCTCTTCCTCGAGAAGAGCGACGAACTGCAGAAGTACAGCTTCATCTTCGATCACATTCGAGCAGCGGCCATACGTCCGGAGGAGTCCATCGCTCACATCGCAAAACTGGCAGAGGAGCCGTTGTGGAAATGGCGACCAAGAAGTTCCCCGTGGACCTGACGCAGGCGACGTGGTTCAAGAGCTCGAAGAGCGGGCCGAACTGCGACAATTGCGTAGAGGTCGCGTACGTGACCGGGGCGGTCGGCGTCCGAGACTCAAAGGACAAGACGGGCCCTGCCCTGGTCTTCGCTCCAGGTGATTGGCACGCTTTCGTCGCCGGTGCCCGGGGCGGTGGGTTCGCCCGAGGCTGATCCGGCGAACCCGGATTGTGTGCGTGGTCCCGTCCGGCCGGTCGGCCGGGCGGGACCATTTCGTACGCCCCCGCGGGGTCGGCCGGGTCCACCCGTCGCCACTTCCGTTCCGCCTCGTTGAACCGCACAGATCGGCAACCGAACGAGGCAGGCGAGACGGATGACGACGATCGGTTCAGAGAACCTCACCACCGGCCCGGGCAAACCGGAGCGGTTCGGCGGCAAGTACCGCGGGGCGCGCCGGGACACCGTCCTCACCGAGGTGGTCTCCGTCGACACCGAGCTCGGCGGCGGCCGGGACGCAGCCGCCCCGGAGCAGGCCTCTCCGCCGCTCAGCCTGCCGTCCCTGGATTCCAACCCGCTCACCGAGCCGTCGTTCCCCCCGGCCGGTTGGCCGGTGGAGCAGGCCGATTCCCTGGTGGACCATCCGCTCCTGCGGGGTCTGCTGCTGGAGTTGCCACCGCGGGGCAGCGTGCCGCCGCCCGGCTGGCTGGACCGCTGGTTCGAGGCGACCCGGGCGATCCTTGAGCTGCTGTACGTACCGGGGGCCAACCACCCGCGCTGACCCGGTGGGCAGCTCCGTAGCACGCCCCCGTGAGGGTCATCCGCCCGGCGTTATTGGGCTTTCGGCATGTACCCGGGAACCGGGCCGGCGGCCTACGCTCGGCTCGACACCGCTGCGAGGCGGTCGTCGAGGCAACCTTCCCACCGGCGTCCGGCGGTCACCTTCTGGGGTGGCCGCCGCGCGTCGTAGGGTGGCCGCCGCTCAGACGTCGAAGGCGGCGGGACGCTCGGTGGCCGCCGGCGGCGGGGTGGCCTTCCACAGGCCGGCCTTCTGGGCGGTCAGCCGGGCCAGGTAGGCCGGGTTGAGCAGGACGTAGCGCCGCCACAGCCGCTTCGGCTCCAGGCCGAGCCGCCAGAACCACTCCAGCCCCGCGCGCTGCATCCAGGGTGGTGGGTTACGCAGCAGGCCGGCGTGGTAGTCGAACGCGGCGCCGACCGCCATCAGCGGCATGTCCAGCAGCGGCCGCATGGCGTACGCGAAGATCTCCTGGCGGGGGCACCCCAGCCCGACCAGGACGAGCCGGGCGCCGCTGGCCTTGATCCGGTTGGCGATCTCGACGTCCTCGCCCGGCTGCACCGAGCGGAACTTCGATGGCTCGACCCCGGCGATCTTCAGCGCCGGGAACTTTCGCTCCAGCGTCGGAACCAGCCGGGACAGGGTCTCCTCGGTCGAGCCGTACAGGTAGACCGGCAGGCCCTCGTCGGCGAACCGGTGCAGCACCCGAAGCGTCAATTCCGGGCCGTAGACCCGGTCGTGGAGGCCGGCGCCGTGTAGCAGGTTGAGTGCCCAGCGGACCGGCTGGCCGTCCGGGGTGACCACGTCGAACGAGTTGAGCCGGGCGTTGTGCGCCGGATCGAGCACCCCGGTCATCACGCCGTGCACGGCGAGCGCGGTCAGCGCCAGCGGGTGACGCTCGTGCGCTGCCGTGACGACCGCCTCGGTCGCCCGGGCGTAGTCCGTCGCGTCGACGAGGACGCCGAGCACGTTCCGCTTGGTGCCGGCGGTCATGCCTTCGGCACCCACTTGTCGACGTTCGCCTCGTAGATCTCCTGGAGGATCATCGGCACGTCGTAGGTGATCTTCCAGTCGGGGTAGTGCTCCTCGAACCGGGCCATGCTGCTCACGTACCACTGGTGGTCGCCGGTACGGGCCTGCTCGACGTAGTTGATGTTCGCGGCGCGGCCGGTGATCTCCTCGGCGATCCGGAACGCCTCGATGTGCGAGGTGTTCGAGTGACGACCGCCACCCAGGTTGTAGACCTGGGCCGACCGTGGCGCGCGGAAGAACGCCTCGAACGCGGTCAGCACGTCCCGGGAGTGGATCGCGTCCCGGACCATCTTGCCCTTGTAACCGAAGAGGTTGTAGGTGCGACCTTCCATCACGCAGCGCATCAGGTAGGCCAGGAAGCCGTGCAGCTCGGCCGCCGAGTGGGCCGGACCGGTCAGGGTGCCGCCCCGGAAGCAGGCGGTCTTCATGTCGAAGTACCGGCCGTACTCCTGGACCATCACGTCGGCGGCCACCTTCGAGGCGCCGAAGACCGAGTGCAGTGACTCGTCGATCGACATGTCCTCGGTGATGCCCTGGTGATACGGGTGGTCCTCGGGCAGCTCGAAGCGGGTCTCCAACTCGACCAGGGGCAGGCTGTTCGGGCGGTCGCCGTACACCTTGTTGGTCGAACAGTGGATGAAGGGCGCGTCGGCGGCGTGCCGGCGGGCGTTCTCCAGCATGTTGAGGGTGCCGCCCGCGTTGACGTCGAAGTCCGTGTACGGCTCCTTGGCGGCCCAGTCATGGCTGGGCTGCGCGGCGCTGTGGATCACGACCGCGATGTCCGAGCCGTACTTCTTGAAGACCTGCTCCAAGCCGTCCCGGTCTCGGATGTCCACCGCGAAGTGGGTGTAGGCGGCACCCAGGTCGGCGGTGAGCCGCTCCAGGCTCCACGACGTCGAGCCGTCCTCGCCGAAGAAGTATCGCCGCATGTCGTTGTCGATGCCGACCACGTCGAGCCCGAGGCCGGCGAAATGCCGGGCCGCCTCGGAGCCGATCAGACCGCCCGAACCGGTCACCAACGCGACAGTCACACGCCACTCCTGGCTCATCGGGGCAGGGAAACCATCGGAGCATAGCGTGATGCTCGGCACGGCCCCCAATACGGCGCGAGGGCCCCGCAAGCTGCGGAGCCCTCGTGATGGTGGGGAAGGAGGGAGTTGAACCCTCACGCCCTTTCGGGCACACGGACCTGAACCGTGCGCGTCTGCCATTCCGCCACTTCCCCGTGGCTTGACCTCGAACACCGTATCTCATCCCGGGCCCGGCATCGGCGGCGGGGGCTCCGACATACTACGCTGTTTCTGGTCATCGCCACGAGCGATTACCGTTCGTGGCGGACGAACTGTAACACGGTCGCAGGACTCCCTACGAACGGGCCGCCGGCGGCCGGCCGAGCGGCATGTGAGCTGCGGAGGCGGTGTCCGGATACCATCATTGCCTCGGGACCCGAGGAGGAGCCGGTGAGCGTGCTGCAACGCTTCGAGAAGCGTCTGGAAGGCCTGGTCGAAGGGGCCTTCGCCAAGGTCTTCAAAGGGGTGGTCCACCCCGTGGAGATCCTCAACGCCATGCAGCGGGAGGCCGAGGCGCACAAGGCGATCCTGGCCGGTGGGCGCACGTTGGTGCCCAACCGCTACGTGATCGATCTCTCGCCGTACGACCACAGTCGGCTGGCGCCCTACGCCGCTGCCCTGGCCCAGGAGTTGGCCCAGTCGCAGGCGGAGTTCATCGGCGAGCAGGCCTGGACGGTCTACGGCGACGTCATCGTCGAGGTCGAGCGCGGCGAAGGGCTGGACACCGGCATGTTCCGGGTCACCGCGGAGGTCTACACCGGCGGCGACGTCGCCCCGGTCGCCGCGCCCGGTGGCTACGACGCCGGCCCGGCCTACCCGTCGTACGACCAGGGCGGCGGCTACGGCCCGCCGCCGGGGCACGGCGGCGGCCGCAACGTCCGGCTGGTCTCCGGTGACGGCCGCACCTACCCGCTCCAGATGGGCTCGACGGTGATCGGTCGCGGTGACCAGGCCAACCTGCGCCTGCCCGACGTCGGCATCTCCCGCCGGCACGCCCGGCTGGACTTCGACGGCGGCCAGGTCGTGCTGACCGACCTCGGCTCCACCAACGGCACGATGGTCAACGGCCAGCGCGTTTCCGCCGTCGCCCTCAACCCGGGCGACATGATCCAGCTCGGCACCACCACCCTGACCTTCCGCGTGGACGGCTGACCAGCGTTGCCGGCACTCGTCATCACCGTCGCCCGGTTCGGGTTCCTCATCCTGCTGTGGATCTTCGTGTTCACGGTGGTCGGGGTGATCCGCCGGGACCTCTTCGCGGGGGCCCGGTCGGGTCGGCTGGTGGCCGCGCCCCGCGCGGTCGGAGCCTCGACCGGGCAGGCGGCGAAACCGGCGAAGGTGAAGCGGGGCAGAGCCGCACGCCAACTCGTGGTCACCGCCGGCCAGTTGGCCGGCACCCGTATCACCCTTGGCGAATCCCAGATCACCATCGGTCGGGCCGAGGATTCGACGTTGGTGATCACCGACGACTACGCCTCGGCGCGGCATTCCCGACTTGTGCCGCGCGACGGACAGTGGTTCGTCGAGGACCTCGGATCGACTAACGGCACCTACCTGGATCGCGCTAAGGTCACCGGACCAACCCCCGTCCCCCTCGGCGTGCCGATTCGAATCGGCCGCACTTCCCTCGAATTACGGCCATGACTCTCACCCTGCGCTATGCGGCCCACAGCGACCGCGGTCTGATCCGAGACGGTAACCAGGATTCCGTCTACGCCGGGCCGCGGCTCCTCGCCGTCGCCGACGGCATGGGCGGCATGGCCGCCGGTGACGTCGCCAGCAACATCGTCATCGGTGCCATGGCGCCGCTCGACGAGGATGTCCCCGGGGACGCCCTCGTCGACGCGTTGCGTTCGGCCGTGGGCACCGCCAACCAACAGCTCCGCGACACCGTCGACGCCAACCCGCAGCTGGAGGGGATGGGCACCACGCTCACCGCGACCCTCTTCTCGGGCAGCAAGATCGGCATGGTGCACATCGGTGACTCGCGGGCCTACCTCCTGCGCAACGGCGAGTTCGCGCAGATCACCAAGGACGACACGTACGTCCAGATGCTCGTCGACGAGGGCCGGATCAGCCCGGAGGAGGCGAGCAGCCACCCCCAGCGCTCGCTGCTCACCCGGGCGCTGGACGGCCGCGACATCGACCCGGAATACAGCGTCCGGCAGGTGCTTCCCGGCGATCGCTATCTGATCTGCTCCGACGGCCTCTCCGGGGTGGTCAGCGCGGAGACCATCGCCGACACCATGCGCCAGTACGCCGACCCGCAGCAGTGTGTGGAGCGCCTCGTGCAGCTCGCCCTGCGGGGCGGCGGCCCGGACAACATCACCGTGATCATCGCCGACGCCACCGACCAGGACATCGTTGAGGCGACCCCCATCGTCGGCGGCGCCGCGTCCCGAGACCGGGGCATGGCCACCTCCGCCGACGTCTCGACCCCGGCGGCCCGCGCCTCGGCACTGTCCGCCCCTCGGGCGCCCGCGCCCGAGGAGCCGGTGGACGCCCACGACGACGAGCCGGAGCGGCGCCGGCACCGGCCGGTGCGTACCGCCGCGATGCTGCTGGCGCTCCTGGTCATTCTCGGCGGCGGCGTCTTCGGCGGGTGGAGCTACACCCAGCGCCAGTACTACGTGGGCGCCACCGAGGACGGCCAGCTCGCCGTCTTCCGCGGCGTGCCGGGCCGGATCGCCGGGCTCGACCTGTCGAGCGTGCACGCCCGGAGCGAGGCCAAGCTGGACGACCTCACCCTGGCCGCACAGGAGCAGGTCAAGCAGGGCATCCAGGCCAAGAGCGAGCCGGACGCCGAGCGCCGGCTGGCCGAGCTGATCAGCGATGACCCGACCAACCCCAACCTCAAGCCGCTCTGCCCGCCCAGTCCGACAGCCGCGGCGACCAGTTCGAACCCGACCCCCGTCACCACCGCGAGCGCGTCGACCCCGACCACGACGGCCAGCGCGGACGTGCTGCCGTCGGCCACCGGCACGCCGGAGCCGACCGGCACGCCCGAGCCGACCGGCACGCCCGAGCCGACCATCACCCCTGAGCCGACCACCGCGCCCGACGCCGTCGTCTCCGACACCGTTCCGCCGGTCGATCCGGCGGGCTGCCGGTCGCCGGAGTGAGCGTCGGCTCGACCCCGAGGAACCGACCGTGACCGCAGCCGCCGCACCGGCCGTCTCGCCCGCCGCCACGGGCGAGCAGGCGGGCGTACGCCTGGCCCGGTCCCGGCGCAACGCCGAGCTGTCCCTGCTGCTGCTCGCCATCCTGCTGGTGGCGGCGTACGGGGCGACGGTCGAGGCGAACGTGCTGGACACGGTCACCCCCGACTTCTGGGTCCCGGCCGCAGTGCTGGGGCTGGTCTTCCTCGCCCTGCACCTGGCGATCCGCTGGCTCGCGCCCTTCGCCGACCCGGCGCTGCTGCCGGCGGTCGCCCTGCTCAACGGCATCGGGGTGGGCTTCCTACGCCGCTACGACCTGGCCGAGGCCGAGGCCGCCGACCGGGCGGAGCTGGCCATCTTCGCCGGCACCGGTGGCCGGCAGTTGGCCTGGACGCTCGCGTCGGTGGTCCTCGCCGCCGGGCTGCTGGCGATCATGCGGGACCACCGCTCGCTTTCCCGGTACGCGTACACCCTGGGGCTGGCCGGCCTCGTGCTGATGATGATCCCGGCAATGCTGCCCGGGGAGTTCTCCGAGGTCAACAACGCCAAGCTGTGGATCCGGTTCGGCGGGTTCCAGATCCAGCCGGGTGAGTTCGCCAAGCTCGCCCTGCTGACCTTCTTCGCCTACTACCTGGTTCGCAAGCGTGAGGTGTTGTCGCTGGCCAGCCGGCGGGTGCTCGGCATCGACTTCCCGCGCGGCCGGGACCTCGGCCCGGTCCTCGTGATCTGGATGATCAGCATCCTGGTCCTGGTCTTCGAGAAGGACCTGGGCACCTCGCTGCTCTACTTCGGCATGTTCGTGGTGACGCTCTACATCGCCACCGAACGGGTGAGCTGGCTGCTCATCGGCCTGATTCTCTTCTTCGGCGGGGCCTACCTGGCGTACGTCCTGGGCGGCACCGTGGGCGGGCCGTTCCTCAACTTCTACGACCGGGCGCAGATCTGGCTGGATCCGTTCGCCGAGCCGCTCGACCGGGGTTACCAAATCGTCCAGGGCCTGCTCACCCTCGGCACCGGTGGCCTTTTCGGGGCCGGGCCGGGCGCCGGCCAGCCGACGCTGCTGCCCGAGGTGCAGACCGACTTCATCTTTGCCGGCATCGGCGAGGAGATCGGCCTCTTCGGCCTCTCCGCGCTGCTCGTGATCTATCTGCTGATCGTCCAGCGGGGGCTGCGGGCCGCGCTGGCGGTGCGGGACTCGTTCGGCAAGCTGCTCGCCGGCGGTCTGGCCTTCACCCTGGGGTTCCAGATTTTCGTCATCGTCGGCGGGATCAGCAAGCTCATCCCGCTGACCGGCCAGACCACCCCGTTCCTCTCCGCCGGCGGCTCGTCGCTGATGGCGAACTGGCTGCTCATCGCGATCCTGCTCCGGATTTCCGACGGCGCCAGCCGGCCGGTGACCCCCGGCGGGCCGGCGGCCTCTCGGCCGAGCGGTGGTCCGCCGGAGCAGTTGCGCGGTGCCCCCACGGAGGTGATCCGGCCGTGAACGCTCCCCTGCGCCGCGTCGGTGTGGTGGTGATGGTCCTCTTCGGGCTGCTCTTCGCGAACCTGAACTGGATCCAGGCCTACAAGGCGGACGAATACCGCAACAGTGACTACAACCGCCGGGTCCAGGTCGCCGAGTACGACCGCAAGCGTGGCAACATCGAGGTCGGTGGCACCGCGGTCGCGATCAGCAAGGACACCGGCGGCGAGCTCAAGTTCCAGCGCACCTACCCGGGCGGCGAGACCTACGCGCACGTGCTCGGCTACAAGCCGGTCAACCTCGGCGACATCGGCATCGAGCGGCTCGAGAACGAGTTCCTCGCCGGGACCAGCGACCAACTCATCGGTGACCGGATCAAGGACATGTTCACCGGCGAGGAGACCGCCGGTGGCAACGTGCTGCTGACCCTCTCCAAGCGGGCCCAGGAGACGGCGTACAAGCAGCTCCAGAACAACCAGGTCGGCGCGACCCGGGGCGCGGCCATCGCGATCGACCCGCGTACCGGTGCCGTGCAGGCGTTGGTCTCCATGCCGAGCTTCGACCCGAACCCGCTGACCAGCCACGACACCGAGGCCGCCAAGAAGGCGTACGAAAAACTGGACGAGGACCCGGACCGGCCGCTGGCCAACCGGGCGCTCAACGAGACCCTGCCCCCGGGCTCCACCTTCAAGATCGTGGTGGCCGCGGCGGCGCTGGAGAACGGCGTCGGCCAGCAGACCCAGATCCCGGCCGGGCGAAGCTGGACCCCGCCGACCGCGGGCCATCCGATCACGAACGCCGTGGACTCGATCTGCCCCCAGGCCAAGGTGACCCTCAAGCAGGCCGTCACCGACTCCTGCAACACCGGCTTCGCCCAGCTCGGCGTGCGGCTCGGCGCGGACAAGATCAAGGAGAAGGCCCAACAGTTCGGCTTCGAGCAGGACGACCTCACGGTCGGGCAGCTCGGCAAGGGCGGCCTACCGGTGGCGGCCAGCCGGACCGGCGACATGCAGAACCCGGACGGCAGCACCGACCCCGCCGCGCTGGCCCAGTCCTCCATCGGGCAGAACAACGTGCGGATGACCCCGCTGCAGGGCGCGCTGATCGCCGCCGCAGTGGCGAACGACGGCAGCCAGATGCGGCCGTACCTGGTCAAGCAGTTGCTCGCGCCGGACCGCACCACCAGCTACTACAACGCCGACCCGCGCGAGCTGCGCCGGCCGGTCAGCGGCCCGGTGGCCGGCGACCTGCGGGACATGATGGTCAACGTGGTCCGCAACGGGACCGGCCGGAAGGCCGCCATCGACGGATACACCGTGGGCGGCAAGACGGGTACCGCCGAGTCCGGCCCGGGCACCCCCGACCACGGCTGGTTCATCGGCTTCGTGCTCGACAAGAACGGCACCCCGATCTCGGCCGTCTGCGTGGAGCTGGAGCGGGCCGGGAGCGGCGGCAGCGCCGAGGCGGCCCGGATCGCCGGTCGGATCATGGCGGCGGTCATCGACTCCGGAGGCCGCTGACATGCTCAGCCCGGGAGTGCAGCTCGGCAACCGCTACCGCCTCGACGAGCGGATCGCCAGCGGCGGCATGGGTGACGTGTGGCGCGGCACCGACCAGGTGCTGGGTCGTACCGTCGCGGTGAAGAGCCTGCTGCCCGCACTGCTCGACGAGCCCGGCTTCGCCGAGCGGTTCCGGGGCGAGGCGCGGACCATGGCCACCATCAACCACCCCGGCGTGGTGGACGTCTACGACTTCGGCAACGACCAGCAGATCGCCTTCCTCGTCATGGAGTACGTCGAGGGCGACGCGCTCTCGTCGACGCTCAGTCGGGTCGGACGGCTCACCCCGGCGCGGACCATGGCCCTGCTGGCGCAGGCCGCCGACGCCCTGCACGCGGCCCACGAGAAGGGCATCGTGCACCGCGACGTGAAGCCGGGCAACCTGCTCGTCCGCCCGAACGGCACGCTGGTGCTCACCGACTTCGGCATCGCCCGCTCCGACCTGGTGGGCCAGCTCACCGCCGCCGGCTCGGTGCTCGGCACGGCGTCGTACATCTCGCCCGAGCAGGCGACCGGTGCGGTGGCCACCCCCGCCTCGGACGTGTACGCGCTCGGCGTGGTCGCGTACCAGTGCCTCGCCGGTCGTCGGCCCTTCGAGGGGGACAACCCCCTTGAAATCGCCATGAAGCACGTGACCGAGGCGCCCCGCTCACTTCCTTCCGACATCCCGCCGCCGGTGAAGGCGATCGTGGAGCGGGCCATGGCCAAGGATCCGGGGGCCCGCTGGCCGAGCGCCGCGGCCCTGGCCAGCGTCGCCCGGCAGGCCAAGCTCGCCCTGTCCCAGCAGGCACGCGGTGGCCAGCCGCGCCCGATCTCCGGCGCGCCGTCCTCGCCAGCCTCGCCGGCCGCGCCGGTGGCGGCCCGGGCGCAGGTCCCGGCGGCGGCCCGACCGCAGCCCCGCCCGCCCGTGGCGGTCGCCCGTCCACCGGTCGCGTCGCGCCCGCCCGTGGCGGCGCCGGTCGCCCCGCAGTCGTACCCGCCGGTTGCCCCACGCGCGGCCGCCGCGGTCCCACCGCCCCGGCAGCAGAACCCCCTCGGGTACGCCCGGCCGCCGGTCGCCTCGGCTCCGCCGCTGCCAGCCCCGCGCCGCCGCAGCCGGCCCGGGCTGTGGCTGGCCGCCATCGCGCTGGCCGTACTGGTCGTTCTGTGCTCGGGCGTGATTTCCTACTACTACCGGGCGTATGCGGCGACCGGCGACCCCGGCGCGCTCGCTCCGGCGCGCGTAACCTCCGGCGCGATGCGGGTTCACGGAGGAGACGATCAGGTTCGGACGCCGTACCGTCGATGGGTACAGCTCCAGCCGGCTGGCGGCGACACGACAACGAGCAAAGGACGAGAGACGCGATGACAGCGCAGGCCCGCCTGCTCGGTGGCAGGTACCAGGTCGGCGAGCTGCTCGGCTACGGCGGCATGGCGGAGGTGCACCGCGGTCGTGATCTCCGGCTCGGTCGGGACGTCGCGATCAAAATGCTCCGGGCGGACCTGGCCCGGGACGCCACCTTCCAGATGCGGTTCCGCCGCGAGGCGCAGAACGCCGCCTCGCTCAACCACCCGGCCATCGTCGCCGTGTACGACACCGGCGAGGAGACGGCGCCCACCGGCGAGACGCTGCCGTTCATCGTGATGGAGTTCGTCAACGGGCGGACCCTCAAGGAGGTGCTGGGCGTCGAGGGGCGGCTCCAGCCGCGCCGGGCGCTGGAGATCTGCGCCGACATGTGCGCGGCACTGGAGTTCAGCCACCGGCACGGCATCATCCACCGCGACATCAAGCCCGGCAACGTGATGCTCACCCAGACCGGCCAGGTCAAGGTGATGGACTTCGGCATCGCCCGGGCGCTGGCCAGTGGCGCCACCACGATGACCCAGACCAGCGCGGTCATCGGCACCGCCCAATATCTCTCTCCCGAGCAGGCGCGCGGCGAGGCGGTCGATGCCCGCTCCGACGTGTACGCGGCCGGCTGCGTGCTGTTCGAGTTGCTCTGCGGGCACCCGCCGTTCGTCGGGGACAGCCCGGTCAGCGTCGCCTACCAGCACGTACGGGAGGCGCCGCCGACGCCGAGCAACATCAACCCGGACGTCAACCCGGCGGTGGACGCCATCGTCCTCAAGGCGCTGTCGAAGAACCCGCTGAACCGCTACCAGAGCGCCGGCGAGATGCGGGCGGACCTGCTCCGCGCCGCCGCCGGGCGGCCCGTGCTGGCCACCCCGGTTATGCCGGTCGAGGAGACCATGCCGATGGCGCCCGCCGCCGCGGCGGCCGGCTACCAGACGCAGGTCATGGGGCCGCAGGCCCGGCAGCAGGTCCCGGCCCGGGTCGGTGACCCGCGTAAGCGCCGCAGCTCCGCCTGGGTGATCGCCAGCTTCGCCGGGCTCGGCGTCCTCGCGGTGATCGCCCTGGTCGGCGCGCTGCTGATGAACCAGGCCCCCGAGAGCGTGTCGGTGCCAAGGGTGCAGGGCATGAGCGTGGCGGACGCCAGCAGCGAGATCCAGCGGCTGGGCCTCGTACCGGTGCCCGGCGAGCCGGTGCTCAACGCCACCTGCGAGAAGGGCAAGGTGGTCGAGCAGAGTCCGCAGCCGGGTACGGCGCTGGAAAAGGGCCAGAACGTGACGTACCAGGTCTGCGGCGGCCCGAACAAGATTAAGATCCCCCCGGTGGTCGGCAGCCGGTACGACAACGTCAAGGAGCAGTTGGAGGGCCTGGGCTTCCATGTCGATCCGGTCTATGCCAACGACAGCGCGCCCAAGGACACGGTCCTCGGCACCGACCCCAAGCAGGGCACTGCGGTGGACGAAGGCACCACCATCAAGGTGAAGGTCTCCAACGGCAACGTCAGTGAGGTTCCGAACGTCTTCGGCTACCCCAAGGACGAGGCCATCAAAACGCTAAAGCTGGCCGGGTACAACAACGTGAATGTTCGGGACGGTGACGAGAAACCGGCGGGTGAGGCCGGCAAGGTGAGCGCCCAGACCCCAAAGGCGGGCACCAAACTGCCCAAGGACAAGCAGGTCACCATCTACGTCGACATTCCGGAGCCTGAGCCGACCGAGACCGCGGACCCGACGCCCACCGGCCAGCCCTCGTCACCTGGGAACGGTGGCGGTTTCCCTCTCCCGGACCCGTCGCCGTCGCGGCAGCTCATCCGGTAGGGCCGACCACGACATACGTGACGTTGCGGTGCCCGGGTGACCGGGACACCGCACCGTCGCGTACCCGAAGGTAATGCCGGGCGGCGCGGGTCAGGCGGCGGCGAAGGCGGCCCGGCGGCGGGCGTCCACCTCGGCGGCCAGCTCCGGCGCCCGCTCCAGCGCCTCCGGGTAGCCGCAGACGGCCAGCCAGTTGGCCAGCATGAGGTGCCCACCCTCGGTCAGCACCGACTCGGGGTGAAACTGGACCCCCTCGATGGGCAGGGTCCGGTGTCGCATGGCCATCACCACGCCGGAGCCGGTCCAGCCGGTGACCTCCAGCTCCTCCGGCAGGGTCTCCGGCAGCACGGCGAGCGAGTGGTAGCGGGTGGCGGTGAACGGGTCGGGCAGGCCGGCGAGCACCCCGACGCCGTGGTGGCTCACCTCGGAGGTCTTGCCGTGCAGCAGCTCCGGCGCCCGGGCCACCGTCGCGCCGAACGCCTCGCCGATCGCCTGGTGGCCGAGGCAGACCCCGAAGAGGGGCAGCTTGCCGGCGTACTCCCGCACCACGTCGAGGCAGATGCCGGCGCGGTCCGGGCTGCCCGGACCGGGCGACAACAGCACGCCGCTGGCCCCCAGCCGGCCCACCTCGGCGACATCGATCTCGTCGTTGCGCCGGACCTCACAGTCCACCCCGAGCTGGCCGAGGTACTGCACGATATTGAAGACGAACGAGTCGTAGTTGTCGATCACCAGGACGCGCATCGGGTCACCTGTTCGGGGTGGTGGGCGGGGGGTTGTTGGTCTCCGTGCTGTACGGGATCTCCTCCTCGTGGGGCGACCCGCTGGGCAGGTTGAACTGCCCAGCGGGGTCGCCGCCCGGCACGCCCGAGTCATCGACCTGGCTGTCGTAGAAGGGGAGGAGGGGCTCCGCCCAGGGGAAGACCACGAACCAGAGCAGGGCGACCGTCGTCGTGGCGAGCAGCAGCGAGCCGACGAGCTTGCCGATCGTCCCGAACGGCAGCCTGCGCCAGATCCACGCGTACATCGTCAGCCCCCCAACTCGGCCGGGCGGCCCTCAGACTTCGGCTGTACGTGGTCGAGCCGGGCGTGGATGATCAGCCGCTGGTAGTTGTCGAACTTGGGGTTGCAGGTGGTCAGGGTCAGCAGCCGCTCGGTCGGCTTCGCGCCCCGTTTGCCCGGCACGGGCGCCACCACCTCGTCCTGGGACGGTCGGACGATCCGCTGTTGGTAGACCTTGTAGATGAACCACTCGGTCTGCGACTCGACGACGATGTCGTCCCCGGGGTGCAGCTCGTCCAGTCGCCAGAAGGTGGCCCGGATGCGGTGCCCGGCCACGGAGAAGTTGCCGACCTGGCCTGGCAGGGCGCTCTTCGGGTAGTGGCCCGGGGCGTACCGGATGTCGTCCGGGCTGACCCCCTCGACCACGATCCAGTGCTTGTCGAACTTGGGGATGTAGAGCCCGGCGACGGGCTTGCCCTCGGCCGGTGGCGTGGGCTTCGGGGTGGGGCCGGTCGGGGCGACCGTCGGATCGTTGCCCCACTCCTGTTCGAGCTGGCTGTTCAGGTCGTTCTGGTGGGCGTCGACGATCACCGTCTTGCCCCAGATCTCGTACCCGGCGAAGAGCAGCACCACCAGGCCGAAGGTGATCAGCACCTCGCCGGCGGCCCGCACGATCGTCCGCAGCCGGGAGCCGACGGTGGGCCGGGTCAGCTCGGAGTAGACGCTCTTGTAGCCCTCGCCGGTCTGCTCGGGGCGGAGGTGCACCACGCGCTCGCCGCGCCGGGGGCGTGGCGGCTCGGCCGGAGAGTCGGAGCCGTCCCCGTCACCGGCGTCCCTGAGTGGGGGCACGGCGCCCATCAGCGCGGTCGAATCCAGGGCCGGAGGGCGCGCCGGGCGACGGCTGACGGTCGGGAGCAGGGCGGTCGCCGCCGGGTCCGCCGCAGTGTCGCCGGTACGCCCCGGCCGGGCCGGACCGCCGTCGGCCGGAGGCGCGCTGTGGCCCTCGGTGGGGTGCCCGGCGCCGCGACGCTCGGGCCGGTCGCCCAGGGGCGGGATGAACGCGGTGGGCCCGTCAGTCGGAGCGGCCGGTCGTACCGGGGCGACCGGACCGGCGGGCGGGCGGGCGGTGGGCCCGCCGGCGCCCGGGCGGCCGGGTGCCTCCGCGGCGGTTTCCGGCCCGGCCGGTTCCGGGTGGCGGCGGTGCGCCGGCCCGGCCGGCTCCGGTCGGCGGTCGGATCGCCACCGCTCCGCCGGGGCGGGCCCGGACGGGTGTTGCGCGGGGCGGGCGGCTGCGGGCCGCCCCGGACCGCCGGGTGTCGGCGGCTGCGCCTGGGTGCCGGGCCACGGCGGCGGCGGGTCCGGGTATCCAGCCGCCGGGCGGGGTTCGGCCGGGTCCGGCCAGGGCAGCTCGACCCCGGCGCGGGGTGGGGCCGAAGCCGTACGGTCGACCGGTGGGATGAAGGCGGTGCCCTCGTCACCGTGGTCGTGGTGGCGGCCGGGCCGATCCCAGGGCTCGTTCGATGTCACTGAAGGGCCTTCGCGGACTGGAGAGCCGTCGAGTCCTCGAACGCCGGCACGGTGACCGTGTTGACGGTCTCCTTGTATCCGAGTTGGTAGTCGGCGGCTGCTTGTCTGAACTCCCGGACCCCCGCCGACACCGAAAGCGACTGCTGAAGGGCGGTGGGGTCACCGATTGCCACGATCTTGAAAGGGGGGGAGTACACCCGGCCGTGCAGCAGCAGGGTATTTCCGACACAGCGCACGGCGCTGGTGCTGAGCACGCGTACGTCCATGATCGACATGGCCTCGGCCCCACCGGCCCAGAGCGCGTTCACGACCGCCTGAACGTCCTGCTGGTGGACGACCAGGTCGTCGTTGCTGGCGCCCTTGGGTAGCGGCTGGTCGGGCCGTCGGACCGCGTCGTTCAGCTCGACGATGAGCCCGGTGCCGGTGAGCGCGGTGAAGCCGGCGGCCTGCCGGCTGGCGACGGCCCGGTCCCGTTGCGCCTTGATCGGGCCGTCGGTGTCGGCCAGGGTGGCGGTCTGCTCCTCGACCTCGGCCCGCAGCCGGGCGGCCTCCTTCTCGCTCGCCGCGACCTGGTCGCGCCGGTCCTCGATCAACTGAGTGAGCTGGGGTCGGCGGTCCTCCCGCAACGGGGTGCCGCCGGCGGTGGTCGCGGTGGTGGTGAAGAGCAGCCCGGCCGCGGCGGCGATCAGGGGTACGCCCACCGACCAGCCGGGGCGCCGACGGCGGGGCAGCAGCACGCCGACCGCCCGACGGAGAACTTTCCGCCAGGAGGCGGCACCGGACGTGTACTCCACCGGCCCTCCCCTTCTCGTCGTCTCGTTGCGGCCCGCGACGACGCGAACCGGTGTGCTCGACCCGAAAAGTCCCACCCTTTTCGGTCACACCGCGCACCGGCCTGACCCCATTCGTGGCCTGGACGGTCAGTCGGGACTACGCTAGCTCTCGAACATTATTGGCCATGGACCGTCGCCTTCGCGCCCGGTTGTCAGGCCGGACGAGGTCGTACCCCCCTCTGGAGAGCGCCGTGCCCAAGTCTCAGGTCCGCAAGAAGAAGGTGTACACCCCCCCGACCGACGTGCGTCCGACCGCAACGGCGGCGACGCGCAAGCCTAGCCCGGTCTGGCTGCCGATCACCGCCGTGTCGCTGATCGTCGTCGGGATCGGCTGGCTGGTCGTGTACTACCTCTCCGAGCAGGAGTACCCGGTCATGTCGTGGGGTTACTGGAACCTCGCGGTGGGCTTCGGCGGGATGGTCGCCTCGCTGATCCTGCTTTCTCGCTGGCGCTGACCTGGTCGACGTCGGCCCGGTTTCCTCGCGTGGGGGCCGGGCCGTCGACCTGTTCCCCCGGTCGGCCGCCGCTGGTCGGTTCCACCAGGTCCGGTGGCATGGATGTACGTCACCCCTGCCCGCCCCTGCTCGCCGTAGCACGCCCGGTCCACCTAAGGTGTCGGCAGGGCGGCGTGGCCGGGTGCGAGATGATTCACGTTACTGATCGGTAACGTTGCGCGTAGGCTGCACTGCATGACCGAGCGGAGCGAGGTCATCGGCCGATTGGGCCGGGGCGGGCGGTAGCGGCGGAGCGCCGGCCCCCACCCGGAACCGGTCCCGGTCGCCGAGCCGCTCGACCAGGCAGCAGACCGGGAGGCCAACTCGATGGGCAGCGTCCAGATCGTCACCACGATCCTCGCGGCCGCCATCACCGCAGTGGCGGTGGGGCTTGCGGTGCGCGCGGTCATGAAGCTGGTGGCAGTCATCCGGCTCGGGCAACCGGCACCGGAGCGGTTCGCCGACAAGGGCACCCGTACGAAGAAGATGCTGGTGGAGACCGCCGGTCACACCCGCATGCTCAAGTGGGGCGTGGTGGGCGCCGCGCACTGGTTCGTGATGGTCGCGTTCATCGTGCTGTCGCTGTTGGTGCTCGAGGCGTACTTCGAGGTGGTCACGCCGGGCGGTGGGCTGCCGATCATCGGGCACTGGACGGTCTTCGGCCTGGCCACCGAGATCATCGGTGTCCTCGGCCTGGTCGGCATCCTGGTGCTGATGGCGATCCGGCTGCGCAACCGGCCCACCCGGCCCGGCGGCCGGTCCCGGTTCACCGGCTCCACCATGTGGCAGGGCTACTTCGTCGAGTGGGTCGTGCTGCTGGTCCTGATCTTCGGCTTCCTGATCCGCGGCTTCAAGGTCGCCACCGACCAGTTCGAGTACCCGCTCTGGGCCACCCCGGTCAGCCACGCCCTCGGCGGCGCGCTCCCGACCTGGGCGGACGGCGTCAGCGTCGCCGCCCTCGTCAAGATCGTCATCTCGATGACCTGGCTCATCGTGATCTCGCTGAACGTGACCATGGGGGTCGCCTGGCACCGCTTCCTGGCCTTCCCCAACATCTTCTTCAAGCGGGAGCCGGAGAAGGCGGCCGGCTCCGGCCTCGGCGCGCTGCGGCCGATGATGAGCGACGGCAAGCCGCTCGACTTCGAGGAGGCCGACCCGGAGAAGGACCAGTTCGGCGTCGCCCAGGTCGAGCAGTTCACCTGGAAGGGCCTGCTGGACTTCAGCACCTGCACCGAGTGCGGTCGCTGCCAGTCGCAGTGCCCGGCCTGGAACACCGGCAAGCCGCTGTCGCCGAAGCTGCTCGTGCTGAGCCTGCGGGACCACGCGTACGCCAAGGCGCCCTACCTGCTCGCCGGCGGCGGCAAGGACCTGACCGGCGAGGAGAAGGCCACCGAGGAGCAGCTCGCGAACGTCGACGTGCTGGCCCTGGCCGAGGCCGACCGGCCGCTGATCGGCACCGCCGCCGAGGGCGGCATCATCGACCCGGACGTGCTCTGGTCGTGCACCACCTGCGGCGCCTGCGTCGAGCAGTGCCCGGT
Source organism: Micromonospora sp. NPDC006766 (assembly GCF_040636055.1). Classification (NCBI taxonomy): domain Bacteria; kingdom Bacillati; phylum Actinomycetota; class Actinomycetes; order Micromonosporales; family Micromonosporaceae; genus Micromonospora; species Micromonospora sp. NPDC006766. Next base: position 106,787 of record NZ_JBEYIX010000013.1, read on the forward strand.
GGACATCGAGCACGTCGACCACATCGTCGACATGCGCCGCTACCAGGTGCTGATCGAGTCGAGCTTCCCCTCCGAGGCCGGCGTCATGCTGCGCAACCTGGAGAACAAGGGCAACCCGTGGGGCGCCCCGCAGAACACCCGCGAGGACTGGACCAAGGGCCTCGACTTCGAGGTGCCGCGGGTCGGCGAGGTCGAGGACTTCGAGTACCTGTTCTGGGTCGGCTGCGCCGGTGCGTTCGAGGACCGGGCCAAGAAGACCACCCGGGCAGTCGCCACGCTGCTCAACGAGGCGGGCGTCACGTTCGCCATCCTCGGCGAGGGCGAGACCTGCACCGGTGACCCGGCCCGCCGGATCGGCAACGAGTTCGTCTTCCAGATGCTCGCCCAGCAGAACGTCGAAACGCTGAACGAGGCGTTCGAGGGCCGGGAGAAGAGCAAGCGCAAGATCGTCGCCACCTGTCCGCACTGCTTCAACACCCTGGGCAACGAGTACGGCCAGCTCGGTGGTGAGTTCGAGGTGGTGCACCACACCCAGCTCCTGGCCCACCTGGTCGCCACCGGCAAGCTCACCCCGGTGCAACCGGTGGCGGGCGGCCTGACCTACCACGACCCCTGCTACCTGGGCCGGCACAACCGGGTCTTCACCCCGCCGCGTGAGGTGCTCAGCAGCGCCATCGCCGGGGAGATCACCGAGATGCCGCGGAACAGCGAGCGCTCCTTCTGCTGCGGCGCCGGCGGTGCCCGGATGTGGATGGAGGAGAAGATCGGCAAGCGGATCAACGTGGACCGGGTCGAGGAGGCCATGTCCACCGGGGCGAAGACCATTGCAGTCGGCTGCCCGTTCTGCTCGACGATGCTCAGCGACGGGGTCAACGGCAAGGGCGCCGGTGAGCAGGTCGAGGTCGTCGACGTGGCCAGCGTGCTGCTCCGCTCGGTCAAACCGGAGACCACGGCCGGCGACAAGGAGACCGAGCCGGTCGCCGGCTGAGGCGTACACCGGGATTGGGCGACCACGACGGCGGTGGCACCTGCGTGGGTGTCGCCGCCGTCGCGGTCAGGTAGCGCGATGGCGACCGCGGCTCGCGTGCGCTGCGGCGTCCCTTGATGGCGCATTGACGGCAATGGCTGCAACAAAAATGAATACTCCTTGTGTGCGAGCGATAGCGCAAACGTGACTGAGTAAGCGGCCGCCTTGATTCCACCCGGTCGCCTTCCCTAAGGTGAGGCACCGACCGCTGTGGTCGTCTGCCTCGATTCTCCCTCACCCGAGGCGCCCGGCGGTCGAGTGCAAAAGGAGTCCGTGCGGTGGCAACCATGCCTCCCGATCGTCACGCCCCGAGCCATCCCCCGCTTCGACCGTTCGGAGCGCGCCGGGTCGTACGTCGTCTCCTCACCATGGTCGCGGCGGTCGCGGTCGGCGCCGGGCTGCTGGCGGCCCCGGCGCACGCGGCGCCGCCGTCGGTGGACGAGATCGACGCGCAGATCGACAAGCAGTGGCAACAGCTCGAGCCAACCATTGAGAACTACAACAAGGTTCGCGCCCAGCTCAAGGTCAACCAGAAGAAGTCGGCGGAGCTCGAAAAGAAGATGGTGCCGCTGGAGCTGGAGTCGGCCCTGGCGATGAACAAGGTCGGCGACATCGCCGCCCGCTCCTACATGACGGGCCCGTCGCAGGAGATCGGAGCCCTGCTGGTGAACACCCAGCCGGGCACCCTCGCCGAGCAACTTGTCATCCTCGACCGGCTGGCCCAGCAGCAGCGCAAGCAGATCGCCAAAGTGCTCGCCGTCCGCGACAAGTACAACGCGCAGAAGCAGAAGCTGGACGCGCTGATCGCCACCCAGATCAAGCAGCGCGACGAGTTGGCGGCCAAGAAGAAGCAGATCGACGCCGAGATGACGCGGCTGAAGGCGATGCTGCCGAAATCGTCGGTGCGGGTCGAAGGCTGCCCGAAGATCGACGGCGTGATCGCCGCCGCCGCCCAGATCGCCATCAAGACGGCCTGCAGCAAAACCGGTGCCCCGTACGTGTGGGGTGCCACCGGCCCGAACTCGTTCGACTGCTCCGGCCTCACCCAGTTCGCCTACAAGGCGGCGGGCATCTACCTCACCCACTTCACCGGTGCGCAGTGGAACGAGGGCCGGGCCGTGTCCCGCGCCGAGGCGCGCCCCGGTGACCTGGTCTTCTTCTACAGCGACCTGCACCATGTCGGGCTCTACCTCGGCAACGGGCTGATGGTGCACGCGCCACAGCCCGGGCAACCGGTGAAGGTGGCGCAGATCGCCTACCAGCCGGTCGCCGGCTTCCGCCGGCCCTACTGATCTGGTCGACCAGCACGGAGGCCCTCGGTCCGACTGGACCGAGGGCCTCCGTGTCGTCAGGGGTTACCAGGGGCCCCCAGGGGCGACGGCACGATCTGCACGTCGTCGAGGTTGACGTACATGATCCGGTGGCCGAACTGGATCTGCACGTACTGCATCTTGCCGCGGACGACCGTCCGGTCACCCGGTGCTGAGCCGTTGAACGATACGGCCCGGTAGTACTCCCCCGGCAGGACGCCGCCGACCGCGTACCGCTGGCCCGCCTTGAAGGTGTACTGCAGCGGGGAGATGGCCTGGTACGGAATAGTGGATGGGTAGGCCGCCTGCTCGGGGTAGGCCCGTCCGTACACCGGGATGGTGCTCTTCCCCGGCTTAGGGGTCACCACGAAGCCAACCGACCACTTCGCTGTGGGTGCGGAGGCCGGGTTGTGGAACCAGGCCTTCTGGCCGAGATACCAGATCGCCGTCCAGTCCCCCTGCCGGTCCGCGAGGGCGTACGTCTGGCCGGCCGAGGCGCGGGCGCCGTGGTCGGAGATGTACATGGTGTTCGGCGTGCCGTTCGACCGCAGCCCGAGATCATTGACCAGCGGCGCGTCAGCGCTCGGTGCGGTGCGCAAGATGACCGACGAGGAGCCGCGCAGCGGGCACGGCACGGCCGGCGGCGTCGGCTTCGGGACGCCCGGCGGCTGCTGGTTGCAGCCGGTGAAGGCCGGCTGGTTGGTGGCGTAGTCCGGGTCGATGGTGACCAGCCCGGTGTGCGAGGTCCCGGTACCCTTCAACGGCGCTTTCATCAGGTCGAAGTAGTGCGACCAGTCCCAGTACGGGCCCGGGTCCCAGTGCATCCCGGCCACATTCCCGGCGGTGATGCCGGGGACGTTGTCGTGGCCCAGGATGTGCTGCCGGTCCAGCGGGATGCCGAAGCTCAGCGCCAGGTGCCGGACCAGCTTGGCCGAGGTTCGGTACATCGCCTCGGTGTACCAGGTGCCGTGGCCGGCGAAGCCCTCGTGCTCGATGCCGATCGACTTGGCGTTGACGTACCAGTTGCCGGCGTGCCAGCCGACGTTCTTCGCCTTGATGTGCTGGGCGATGTAGCCGTCCACTGAGCGCAGCGTGTAGTGCCAGCCGAGGTAGTCGGCTCGCTGGACGAGGTCGACGCTGGGACCGAAGTAGCCCTCGGTGTCGTGGATGATGATGTACTCGATTTTCTGCTGGGCGGGCCGGTTGCCCACGTCGTAGTTGCCGTAGTCGCCCGGATCCGCGCTGAGCTGCGCGTACGGTGCGGGAATCCACTCGCAGGCCAGCCGGACCGGGCACTCCAGGCCGTCCGGCCGCTCGGCGCGGCGCAGCCCGAGCCGGAACAGCCAGGACAGGTCCGGCCGTACCGCCTTGGCGGCGAGGGTCACCCGCTGGCCGTCGTCGGTGGTTCGGCTGGCACCCTGGCCGAGCTGGTCGTACACCTCGTCGGCGAAGGCCGCCGCGGCATCCTCGGTGTCCGCGCCGGAATACCGGGCCACCGCGCCGTACCAGGCCGCCGGGTTGCTGCCGGTGCCGACCGGCCCACCCAGCTGCCGCTGGTACGACGCGAGCAGCGCCGCCCCGCCCCGGATGTTGGTCGCCGCGTCCGTGCGCAGCGTCTCCTTCGACTCGCCGGTGAGGTCGGCGGCGGCATCGAGGGTCTGCAGCGACGCCTGCGGCAGCAGGTCGCCGCTCGGCCGGGCCGCGATCGCCGGGTCGAGGGTGAGCGGCCGGGACTCGTCGCCCCGGGGGTCCTCGTCCTCGTCGACGTGGGCGCTGGACGGTGTCGAGGCGACCTGCACGGCGTCGGTCAGGTGCATCGGGCCGTAGCCGCCGCTGGTGCTGGGCTGGCCCGGGTTGGTGTCCCAGCGGGATTCCAGATACGAGACGCCGAGTAGCACGCTCTGCGGCACGCCGTACTCGGCTGCCGCGGCGGCGTACTGTTGCTGGCGGTCCTGGGTGTCGATGGTCCCGGGGGTGCGGGGCGCCGCCGCGGTGGGGCCGCCGGTCGCGAGGGCAGTGGCCGCCGCGACGGCGGCGGCCAACAGCACCCGTCGGGGCGATGGTAGGACTGTGAGGTGCATCGAACCTCCAGATAGAGATGGGGGTCACTGCCTGTCCACCCTCACTCCGCACCTGGCTTCCGGTCAATACCTTTCCGGATAACGATGCAGCCCGTAGGAAATCTTCACTCTCTCCGTTCGTGATCGAAAATTCGCGTACGGTGTGTCACGGCGTCGCGGGTTGCGGATTGATAACGACGATCCCTACTCTGGTCAATCGTCGACCGGTAGGTCCACCGTCCAACCCGGGCGGTGACGGTCGGACACCGCCGAGTCGCCTCCGGGCGAGCCGGGGACCCAGGTACCTGGGGTGAATCCGCACCGCGGTGCGGTAGGGCGACTCCCTTCCCGCCCGAACCCGTCAGCTAACCCGGTAGGCGGTCAGGGAAGAAGGAGTACGGAGCCCGGTGGCACACCATGCCCCGCGGCCACCGTCGGTCCGGTCGGTCGACCGGTCGACGGCTGCGCCGCGTTCACGCTGGTCCCGCTTCACCACCGCCCTCGCCGCACTGGTCGGCACCACCGTCGTCCTGACCGGTGGCGCCACGGCGGCCCACGCCGATCCATCCGTCACCGAGATCGAGCGCCAGATCGACCAGGACTGGAACAAGCTCGAACCGATCATCGAGCAGGTCAACGCCACCCGCGAAGACCTCGCCGCCAAGCGCAAGCAGGCCGCCGCGCTGGCCAAGCAGATCGCCCCGCTGCAGGCCCAGGTCGACGAGGCCCTCGGGCAGGTCGGCGGTCTCGCCGCCAACGCGTACAAGGGCGACGCCATCTCCACCGTCAACGCACTGCTGGGCAGCCGAACGCCCGGCGAACTGGTCGACGGCCTGGAACTGCTCGACCGCTTCGCGTACCGCCAGCAGCAGCAGGTGCAGGCCGTGGCCGACCTGCGCGATCAGTTGGCCGCGAAGAAGAAGCCGCTGGACGACATGATCACCCAGCTGGCCCGGACCGAGGCCCAGCTCGCGGCCCGCAAGAAGCAGATCGACACCGAGATCGCCCGGCTGCAGAAGCTGCGGCTCAAGGTGTACGGCAACGGCGGCGGCGGCCCGCTGCGCCCGGCGCCCTGCCCCGCCGGTTACCCGGGTGGTCCCGCCGGGGTGGCGGTCAAGTTCGCCTGCGCCCAGATCGGCAAGATCTACGTCTGGGGGGCCGCCGGCCCCGATCACTACGACTGCTCCGGCCTGACGATGGCGGCCTGGGCCAAGGCCGGCGTCTCCCTGCCGCACAACGCCAGACAGCAGCACGACGTCACCCAGCGGGTGAGCCGCGCCGACCTGCGCCCTGGCGACCTGGTCTTTTACTACAGCGACATCCACCACGTGGCGATGTACGTCGGCGACGGCTGGGTGGTGCACGCCTCCGAGTCGGGCAAGCCGATCACGATGAAACGCGCCGACGACGGTCAGATCAACAGCTACGGCCGCCCCGCCTGAGGTGTAAGCAGGGGCCCCTGTTAACGCCTCCGGTAGAGGAGGGGGCCCCTGTTAACACCTCGTTGGCCGTCAGCGGGTCGGCCAGGTGCGCCAGTTCTGCCAGGAGCGGCTCGGGGTCGGGCCGCGCTGCCCCTGGTAGCGCGAGCCGTAGACCGCCGAGCCGTACGGGTGCTCAGCCGGCGAGGAGAGCCGGAAGATGCAGAGCTGACCGATCTTCATGCCCGGCCAGAGGGTGATCGGCAGGTTCGCCACGTTGGAGAGCTCCAACGTGACGTGCCCGGAGAAGCCCGGGTCGATGAAGCCGGCGGTCGAATGGGTGAGCAACCCGAGCCGGCCCAGCGAGCTCTTCCCTTCGAGGCGGCCCGCGAGCTGGTCGCCGAGCGAGATCACCTCGAGCGTGGAGGCGAGCACGAACTCGCCCGGGTGCAGCACGAACGGCTCGCCCTCGGGCACCTCCACCATCGAGGTCAGGTCGTCCTGCTGCGCGGCCGGGTCGATGTGGGTGTAGAGATGGTTGTTGAAGACCCGGAAGAGCCGGTCCAGGCGTACGTCGATGCTGGACGGCTGCACCAGCGCCGGCTCGAAGGGCTCCAGCGCGAGCGTGCCCGACTCGATCTCGGCGGCCAGGTCGCGGTCGGAGAGCAGCATCGGAACACCATAGCGACCGGTACGGGTGACCTGCGTGTCGGACTGCGTCCTCGTACACGTGTTCGATAGAATGTCCGCATGGCATCCTGGTCCGAATTCGCCGCCGACGAGCCCCGTCTCGCCGACGAGATCCGCCTTCTCCTGCAGCAGTACGGGCCGGGTTTCGGCTACCTCGCCACGGTCCGCGCCGACGGCGGCCCGCGCGTCCACCCGATCTCCCCGGTCATCACCGACGAGGGGCTCTACTGCTTCGTCATCGATTCGCCCAAGCGCCGCGACCTCGAACGTGACGGCCGCTACGCGCTGCACTCGTTCCCGCCCGAGGAGAGCGACGACGAGGCGTACGTCGCCGGCCGCGCCTGCCCGGTGACCGACCCCGCCACCGTGACCCGGGTGGCCGCGCTCGGTCGGGCTGCGCCGCAGGTCGACTGGCGGCTGTTCGAGTTCAACGTCGACGTGGCGATGCTGACCCGACGCGACCAGGCGGCCTACCTCGGCGCCGGCCGGCCGCAGGTGCGGGTCTGGCTCGACCCGCGGGCGACCGGCTCCGCTCGGCAGGCCGCCACCGTCGTACCCGAGGCCCGGCTTGGTCGGCACGGCTTCGACAGTCGCCGCCCGGCCGCCTGAACCCGCAGTAGCCGGTGCCGGCCCCATCGCGGAACGGGACCGGCACCGGCGTGCGGGGCTGGGGCTGCTACGCCGCGCGGTAGGCGTTCCACGCGGTCAGCATCCGGCTCGCCTGACCAGGCGTGAACTCGTACATGCACGAGTCGTAGCTGTAGTCCATGAAGTTGTGGATCGGGTCCAGGCCGGGCGCGGTGCAGGTATCCCGCCCGGTCGGGCAGCCGGATGCCGGCGAGGCTTCGGCCGGGGTGTCGCTGACGCTGTCGCCGGAGCCGGAGCAGCCGCCCTGGAAGGTGTGGTAGAGGTTCAGCCAGTGGCCGATCTCGTGGGTGCCCGTGTAGCCCTTGTTGTAGTTGGTGGTGGTGCCACCCGGCAGGGATTCGTTCAGCACGACGACGCCGTCCATCGGGTCCAGGGTGCTCTTCGGGAAGGTCGCCCAGCCCAGCAGGCCGTTGCTCAGCTGGCCCAGGTAAATGTTGAGCGTGTTCTTGCCACCCTGGCGCAGCGAGGTCTTCATGGAGCGCTCGGCCGAGGAGCCCTGGACGATCGGGTACCAGGACGCGTTGGTGACCCGGTTGATCTTCTGTAGCTGGAACCCGAAGCTGGTGGCGGCACCGCCGGTGGCGCCGCTGTAGGCCTGGTTCAGCACGCTGATCTGCTGGTTGATCATCGAGTCCGGGATGTTGCCGCCGGCCCGGGTGCTGTCTTTCTGAATTACGTGCACGACGACCGGGATGGTCACCGTCGCCAGGGGGGCGACGGCCCCGGCGCCGGCGCGGAACCGGGCTCGCTCGGCCAGAACGGCAGCGAGGTCGGCCTCGCGCTCGCGCACCTGCGCGGCCGTCAGCTCGTTCGGCTCGTGCATGCCGTGCACGCCGGCCTTCAACCGGGCGTTCGAATGGACGTCGGCCGGCTCGACGCAGCCTTCCGCTGGGGCGGCGGAGAAGGCCGAAGCGGCCGGGACGACGCCCACCACGGCGGTGCTGAGCAGCAGCGCGAGGGTCGTGGACGCGACACCGGCGGCACGCCGGGTCAGCAGGTTGGGACGGAGTCCCATGGGCCCACCTCTTTCTGGCGACGTGACAGGGGGTGTGTCACGCCGTGGCTGAGAACGTGGGGGTGACGTTACAGTTCATCGATCAATTTGCAAACGTCTACGTGTTGCCGTCGCGAAACTTCCAGCCGCTCCCCGGGCGGCTTCAAGATCGTGTCGAGTTCGTTTCGCGTGGGCGGAAGGCGTGCCGGGGGTACCTGGGTGCACGATGGCGGTGACCTCAGGTACAGTGGTGCCGCCTGCGGGTGTAGTTCAATGGCAGAACATCAGCTTCCCAAGCTGACAGTGCGGGTTCGATTCCCGTCACCCGCTCCACGCGAAGGCCCTGATCAGGACGCGAGTCCCGGCAGGGCCTTCGATGCTCCAAGGTCAAGAATCATGCGGCGTGCCATAAGCGTGCCATTAGCCCTGCTCGCCGCTGGCCTCATTTACAGGCGCGGGTCCACGGGTACCCCGACCGCAGCTTCGTCACCGCGATGGAGAGCTCGGCCGAGTCAGGCTGCGACGGGAAAACGGCCGCGCCGGATCAGATCGAGTACATGGACAAGGCAGCTGGTACCGCAGTCGGCTTGGACTACAAGCAGCGCTTCCTCGCCGCTCTCGACGTCCGGACCAACCATGCGGCAGTCGATGTCGGCTGTGGCCCGGGAACGGACCTTGGCCGACTTGCTGACGCGGTTGGTGCCGGAGGGTCGGTGATCGGTGTCGACTGTGAGCCCCGGATGCTGGACGAGGCCCGCCGCCGTCATGCCGACCGGAAGAAGCTCTACCTCGGGCCGGCGACGCCAGTCGGTCGACTCGTGCGGACGAGCTTCGACCAGGAGAACCGGCCGATCGAGGTGTACCAGGTGATCCTTCCCGGGGACCGTCACGTCCTGCTCTACGAGGTCGACGCCGAATGAAGCCGACGCCGGTGACGCTGACGGGCCGCCTGATCCGACTCAAACCACTCGGGCCACAGCGTTGCGCTACGCGACCAGGAACGGGGTCACCGACTGCCTTTCGCGGTGGTGGATCTCCGCAGCGGGAGAGCGATCGGAAGCACGAGCTACATCGACATCCGTCCGAACAACCGCACGCTAGAGATCGGCTGGACCTGGCTCACGCCCAGCCATTGGGGAAGCGGTGCCAACACCGAAGCCAAGTTCCTCCTGATGCGGCACGCGTTCGAGGTGCTGGGCGTCGGACGGGTAGCGATCAAGACCGACCTACGCAACGCGAGATCGCAGCGAGCCATCGAGCGACTTGGAGCGCACCGGGAAGGCGTGTGGCGCAACCACCGGCTACTGAGCACGGGCGATACCGCGACAGCGTCTTCTACAGCGTCTTCGACTCCGAGTGGCCCACGATGCGCGACAAGCTGGCAGCCGCCATCCAGTGACGACCGGGAGGCCGGTGGCCGCCGGCTGCCGGCCATGCCTGGTCTCACATGATGCTTGACGCTTCGGCCTCGCATGCTCCTCCACGTGATCACGATGAGGCTACTTGCCGCGCCTGCTGCAACACCCGACCCACCTGTGTGGTGACTGCAGCGAGCGGTAGCGCCACGTACCCCCAAAAGGTGCCGTCAACAAACGCCTTGAACCCGTCGATCGAGCGGCCCACGATCTCCGGGTTGGTGGCCATGATCTGGTGCGCGTGCTGCACCGTCGGCATGTGATCGTGCGAGAACCCGGTATCGATCCAGCCCCACGGGTACCCCTGCTGTCCGTAGTAGCAGTACATGCATGAGATTTCCTCCCGCACGATCAGGAGGCTGCCGAAGACGCCGACGACCGCGAGCGCGCCAACAGCTATCCAGGCAGCTCGGCCGATTCGCCGCCCGCTGATCCCGAGCCAGACGAGTGCCGAGCCGCCAGCCACCAGCGCCCCCGCAAACGCCGCATAGTCGCTCTGTAGTCGGCCCAGCAGCAGCACCACCGGCCCCGCGATCAGGCTTGACAGACCCATGAAGGCGTAGGGATTCAGACGCATCGCGACAGGATGCCACGAGCGCGGCTGCGGAAGGTTCCCCTGACAAGGCGGGATCGAGGGTCGCGATAGCCTCATGGCCCTAGGAGCAGGTAGACAAGCCGGCTAGCGCGCGTGCCGGAGAAGCTATCCCCGTCCACTGACAGAAGATGTCAGGGGAGGGTGCCTAACCTGCGGGACATGGACAACAGCACCGCATTCGACTTCTTCACCGGCACCTACGACGTCGTCAACCGCTGGCGCACCGACTTCCTTGATCCCGCCGAGGGCGCCGACCGCTGGGAGGAGTTCCCCGGCGTCACCCGCGCCTCGGTGCACTTCGACGGCCGGGCCAGCTTCGACGAGATCACCTTCCCGACGAAGGACTTTGCCGGTCTGACCCTGCGCCTTTACGACCCGGCGGCCGACGCCTGGTCCCTGTACTGGGCCAGCAAGCGCACCGGCACTCTCTTCCCACCCGTTACCGGCCGATTCGGCACGGACGGTACCGGCGTTTTCCGCGGAGACGACGAGCACGACGGCCGCAGGATCCGGGCTCGCTTCATCTGGTCGGAGATCACGGAGAACAGCGCCCACTGGGAGCAGGCGTTCTCCGTGGACGGGGAGCAGACCTGGATCACCAACTGGCACATGCACTTCACCCGCCGCCCCGCCTGACCGCCTCCGTCGCTGCGCCACGTCCGTCAACGGCAGTCGGAAGGGCTATCCACGGGCCACAAGCGAGTGCCACCAGGGGGCAAGTCAGACCGTCCAGGACCGAACCAACCAGCGGCTACCTGGCAGGACGATCCGATCTTGTGCGATTCCAAGCTGAGTCCGGGTTCGATTCCCGTCACCCGCTCCACGCGAAAGGCCCTGATCAGGACGCCAGTCTCGGTCAGGGCCTTCGATGTTCCACGGGCCACCAGCGCCCTACGGGCCACTAGCCACGCTTCTTGCGGGCTTCCTGCCCTCGACCAGAAGGCCCTAGGCCGTCGAGTCCGGAGGGGCGGGCAGGCGGCCAGCCGGGCCGCGCGCGGACCGGTCCGTTACGGGGACGGCATGAGAGCGTTGCGTCTGTCAGAGTACGCGTATGACCGAACCACTCCCGGCGGCCCGAACCCGCACGGTGCTGGCCCTCAGGTTAGTGATGGTCGCGGGGTACGTCGGTCTTACCGTCGCCGTAACGCTGCTCGCGCTCGATGATTCGACCCTGCTCACCCCTGCCGGGATCGCCGCCATTCTTCTTGCGCCGTTGGCGATCGCCGCCGTGTTCCTTGGCGAACTCCTAATCGGAATTCCATGGATGCTTGGGATCACGGACGTAGATCCTGGCGACTCCAGCAACTCGTGGGTCTACGCCCTGGGTGCTCTCATCGCGGCCGTGAACGCCGGCCTCTACCTCTGGCTTGTCGTCCGGTACCGGCAGCGGCACCAGGCGTTCAGATAGCAGAGCGTGCAGCGGCAACCTCGGCGTTACTCCGGAGGATGCAAAACTCGTTGCCCTCCGGATCGGCGAGCACGACCCAGCCGGTCCCGTCGGGGTTCCGTCGGTCATCGATCTGCGTCGCGCCGAGGCTGATCAGCCGTGCCAGTTCCTCGTCGCGCGAGCCGTTGCCCGGGCGCAAGTCGAAGTGCAGCCGATTCTTGACCTGCTTCCGTTCTGGAACCTCGATGAACAGCAAGCGGTGTCGCCCGTCGGGAGACGAGATCATGCACTCCTCATGGCCGGGCTCGTTGGGGTCGTCGGGGTCCTCGGCATAGTCCAGGACGACTCGCCACCATGCCGACAGCGCGTAGGCGTTGGTGCAGTCGATGCTGGTATGAGAGATGAAGGCGGTCACCCGGCCAGAGTGCCCGACGGTCGAGAGTCAACGCGACCGCTTTACCTTGAGCGGCCGGGTGCGCAGAACTCACCCGGTGGGCACCAGGTCACGGATGTGGCGCAGGCCGGGCTGCCCGTCGAGCAGCACCTCGCCGACGGGCACGAACCCGGTGCGCCGCAACACCGCGAGCGAGCCCGGGTTCGCTAGCGCGGCCGACGCGACCAGCCGGCGCAGCCCGTACTCCTCGCGGGCCAGGTCGCAGACGCGGCGGACGCCTTCCTGCGCCAGGCCCCGCCCGGTGGCCTGCTCGGCTACCCGATAGCCCAGCTCGGCGCTGCCGTCGGCGACGTCGACCAGGTTGAACCGCCCCAGCACACCGCCGTCGTCGTCGACCAGGACGTGGAAGTGGCATTCGCCGGCGGCCTGCTCCGCCAGCAGGGCCGCATGGCGGGCGGCGAACTCGGCGAAGTAGTCATCGCCCCGATCCGGCACGAATCGCGCGAAGTATGTTCGGTTCTCCCGCTCGAAGCGAAGCAGCGCGGAGGCGTGACGGGCATCGAGCCGCTGCAGTTCGGGCATCGCGCCACGCTAGCAGCGGTCCAAGCGCGCTACGCGTCCCAGGGATACCAGCGCTCTGCGCGGGTCGGGGCCTGCCGGTGGGCGAGTAGACCCGGCATTATCACCCCCGGCCCGATCTGGCGTCCGCGCCTGCGGACTGAGCTGTCGGACCCGGCTGGCAACATGCGGGCCGTGCAGGACGTGCGGGACGAGATCCGGGCCCTGGTCGAGGCGTTGCCTCCGGGCGACGAGTTGGAGGCCCGGCACCGGGCGGAAACCCTGGCCTGGCTCGCCGGGACGGATGACATCTTTCGCCGGGAAAAGCCCCGCACGCCCTCGCCGCACCTGGTGGCGTACTTCCTGTTGCGCGACGAGGCGGATGGCGCGGTGCTGCTGGTCGACCACCGCAAGGCGGGGATGTGGCTGCCCAGCGGCGGTCACGTCGAGCCGGGCGAGCACCCGGCGCAGACCGTACGCCGGGAGGTGGTGGAGGAGTTGGGCGTGCCGGCCGTCTTCGCCTCGGGGTTCGGCGAGCGTCCGGCCTTCCTCACCGTGACGGAGACGGTCGGCCCGCCGGAGCACCGGCACACGGACGTCAGCCTCTGGTATGTGCTGAGCGGCAGCCGCGACCAGCGGCTGGTGCCCGACCCGGGCGAGTTCCGGGGCGTCCGCTGGTGGACGCCCCGGGAGGTGGCCGATGCGATGCCGGCAACGGTCGAGCCGCACCTGGGCCGGATGCTGGCCAAACTCACCTCGGCTTGACTCTGCCCTTCGGGCAGGGCCGAGCGTGGTCCGTGCCGGCGCGAGGAGCGTGACCGGCACGAGGAGGAGGCGTCCGTGGAGCTGCTGACCATCGGGGTGTTCGCCCGCGCGGCGCGACTGACGCCCAAGGCGCTACGGCTCTACGCCGAGCTGGGGCTCCTGCCGCCAGCCGCCGTCGACCCGCACTCGGGCTACCGGTACTACGAGCCGGCTCAGCTCGACCGGGCCCGGCTGATCGCCACGTTGCGTCGGGCCGGGATGCCGCTCGCCGACATCCGGGCCGTCTGCGGCCTGCCGTCGAAGGCGGCAGCCGAGGCGGTCGACGCCTGGTGGCACCGGGTCAGCGCGGACACGGCGGCTCGTGGTCGCGTCGTCGCGCTCCTCGTCGACCAGCTCGCCGAGAGGAAGTGCACCATGTCCGAAACCAATTTCCGGTACGCCGTCCGCTGCGAGACCGGTACCGCCCGGGACACCAACGAGGACACCGCGTACGCCAGCGCGGACCTGCTCGCCGTCGCCGACGGCATGCGCGGCCCGGGTGGCGCCGCCGCCAGCGCCGCCGCCGTCGAGGCGCTCCGGCCGCTGGAGCTGGCCGACGCGCCGGCCGCCGAGCTGCTCGCCACGCTGGCCGGGGCGGTGACGTCGGCCGATCGCACGGTACGCGCCGCCGCCACCGAGGGGCACCAGCCGGTCACCACCCTCACCGCGATCCTGCGTCGAGGTTCGCAGCTGGCCCTGGTGCACGTCGGGGACACCCGGGCGTACCTGCTGCGCGGGGGCGAGCTGTTCCGGCTGACGCAGGACCACACGTACGTGCAGTCGCTGGTCGACCAGGGCCGGCTCAGCCCGGCGGAGGCGGCCGCGCATCCTCAGCGGGCCCTGCTGGTGCGGGCGCTCGGGGCCGGCGCGCAGGTCGAGGCCGACCTGGCGCTGCGTACCGCCCTCGTCGGCGACCGCTACCTGCTCTGCTCCGACGGGCTTTCCGCCGTGGTCGGGCAGGAGGCGCTGCAGGCCGCGCTCGCCGCCGCCGACCCGGAGACCGCCGTCGGGCGCCTGGTCGACCTCGCGTACGCCGAGGGCGCGCCGGACAATCTCGCCTGTGTGGTGGCCGACGTGGTGTCGGCGTAGCGCGCCGGCCCGGGCCGGCGCGACCGGTCCGGGCCGTACGCTGGCGATCATGCGGATTGGCATCGTGATCCTGCCCGATCAGCGCTGGTCGGACTCGCGGCGGCGCTGGCGGCAGGCGGAAGAGTGGGGCTTCGACCACGCCTGGACGTACGACCACCTGGGCTGGCGGGACCTGGTCGACGGCCCCTGGTTCGACTCGATGATCACGTTGACCGCCGCCGCCACGGTCACCTCGCGGATCCGCCTGGGCACGCTGGTCGCCTCGCCCAACTTCCGCCATCCGGCGGCGTTCGCCCGGCAGGTGACCGCGTTGGACGACATCTCCGACGGCCGGGTGCTGCTCGGCCTCGGTGCGGGCGGCATCGGCTTCGACGCCACGGTGCTGGGCGGGGAGACGCTGCCGCCGGGGCGGCGGGTCGACCGGTTCGCCGAGTTCACCGAGCTGCTGGACCTGATCCTGCGCGAGGACGGCACCACCTGGCGGGGTGAGTGGTTCGCCGCCGTGGACGCCCGGAACAACCCGGGCTGCGTGCAGCGGCCCCGGGTGCCGTTCGTGATGGCCGCGAACGGGCCCCGCTCGATGCGGCTGGCGGCCCGGTTCGGGCAGGGGTGGGTGACCACCGGCCTCGGCGGTGACGATCTGGAGACCTGGTGGTCGTCCGTCGAGGATCTTTCCGCCCGGATGGACGTGATCCTGGACCGGGCGGGCCGCGAGCCGGCCACGCTGGACCGTTACCTTTCCCTCGACTCGGCACCGGTTTTCTCGCTCACCAGCGTGGACCTCTTCGCCGAGCAGGTCGCGCGGGCGGCCCGGCTCGGCTTCACCGACGTGGTGACGCACTGGCCACGGGCCAGCAGCTGGTACGCCGGCGACGAGGCGACGCTGGCGGCGGCGGTGGACCTGCTGCCCGAACTGCGCCGGCTCTGACGCGGCTCGTGGTGGTTAGTAGGGGGCCCCTGCTCTACCGGAAACGTTAAGAAGGGGCCCCTCCTTAACCTCAGGTGCCGAGGTCGCCGGTGCTGATGCCGCCGTCTCCGGCGGAGACGAACCGGAACCGGATGCAGACCACCTGCGAGTCGTCGTCGACCGTGAAGCCCTCCCGGGCCCAGTAGCGGCGGTGCCCCTCCCGCCACTCCTCGATGGACCGGTCGCCCTCCCCTTCGGAGCGGGCGAACTCCCAGGACACGTCGGCGAAGCGGACCACCTCGACGCCGGTGACCTCGACGACGCCGACCAGCCCGTCGTGGTCATCGACCAGGACCAGCCGCTCGCCGACGCGCTCCAGCTCCTCGTTTTCCTCGGCGTAGTCGGAGGTCAGCAGGCCGGCGGTGGCGGTCTTCACGCCGGCCAGCACGAGGGTGTTGAGGTTGGCGCGCATCTCGCCGGGCGTGCCGAGGGCGAGGGTGCGCAGTCCTCCGATGCGGGGCCACATCCTGCCGAGGCTAATCGTCGGCTGCCGTCCCGGCGCGGGATTTCGCCCGCCCCAACGGGTGGGCCGAGGCCCCGGGCCGGGTGTGCACCGCCGTGGAGGGCTTCGTCAAATGAGCTGGCCGGCGTAGTCGGCCGCCGCCAGGACCTGCCCGTCGCCGGTCGCCGTGTACGCGTCCAGCACCGCGTCGGCCAGCTTCACCACGTGCGCGTCGCCGTGCCGGGCCGCCCGGGCGAACACCTCCGCCGGAACGACGGCGTCGGGCGTGACCGCCGGTGGAGCGGCCGGTGCCGGTGGGGCGTACACCGAGGTCACGGCGGCCGTGGCCGACCAGGCCCCGGCGACGCTCGGCGCCCACAGGGCCGGGTCCAGGGCCGGGAGGGTACGCAGCACCGCGGTCGGCGCGGTCACCGCGTGCACCAGCATCACCGGTTCACCGTGCCCGAACCTGAGGTAGTCCAGGCCGGTCCGGTGCACCAGCTCGGTGAGGGTCCGTTCGGATTCCGCCGGGCTCTCCGGCGCGCGCAGCGTCGTCGCGGCTTCGGCCCACTCCGGTACGTCCGGCAGTCGGCCCAGCCGTTCCCGAATGCCGCCGCTCTGCGTGGAAATCCGGGGCAGCCCGGCCAGCGCGTCCGCCACGCCGGACCGGCCGGTGAGCGGGCCGGCCCCGGGCACCGGCTGCCAGCGGGCGGCCCAGTAGCCGAGCGCCTGGCCCAGCTCGGCGAGTCGCTCCGGTCCCGCCCCGTCGGTGCGCAGCACTCGGACCGCGTGCCCGACCCGGATCACCCCGTGGGTGGCGCCGGCCGCGATGCCCGGCAGCAACCGCGGCCACCAGGTGCCCAGCACCTCCCGCCAGGGACGTTCGCGCAGCTCGCGGTCGAAATGGGCGAGCCAGTCGCCGGCCCTCTTCGGGTCGCCGAGCGCGGCCCGCCAGTCGTCGATCGGCCGCAGCCCGCGCGGCAGGTCGTCCAGCCGGCGCAGGTAGTCGTCCAGCCAGCGGTGCACGCGCCCGCCGTGGCCGTGCCGAGCCAGTGCCTCGACCGCCATCGGCCCGTGGTTGGACAGCCAACCCCGGTACTCCGGACCGGTCCGGTGTAGCCGCTGGTACGCCTCGTCCAGGATGCCGTCGTCCATACGACGATCCTCGGAGTTCAACCGCGCTTGAGGTCAACCCGGCTACCCCTTCATCCTTTCGCCTGACGTGGACTCGGGCGATCGGATACACGTATCAGGGTAAATGCGGGCATACCACCGTGATCACGTTGACTTCGGAAGTGCTTCTCTCGTTACGGTCCGACCCGGTTTGTTCAGCCGACGAAAGGACCGGGCGGTGGCTGGTAAACACTTCCGTACCCGCAAGTTCTCCTCGCCCGCCGGCATCGCCGCGACCGCGGCGGTCGGCGTGCTGATCGCCGTCGGCGGCACCTTCGGGGCGGTACAGCTCACCTCGGGCGAGCCCGCCGCCGATTCCGCCCTCGCGGAACCCGTCGTCGCGGACTCCCTGCCCGAGACCCTCGCCCCCGAGTTGGCCGCCCCCTCGGTCTCGCCGAGCCTCAGCCCCTCGCCGACGGCAACCCCCAGCCCGACGGCGACCCGTACCCAGGCGGCGTCCCGCAGCAAGACCCGAACCGCCAGCCCGAAGCCGACCGCTCCGAAGACGACAGCTCCGAAGCCGGCGGCGGCGAAGGCCACCCCTGCCCCGAAGGTCGTCGACAGCGGCTCCTGCGGCGCGTCCTTCTATGACGAGGGCCAGATGACCGCGAACGGGGAGACCTTCAACCCCAACGCGCTGACCGCCGCGCACAAGACCCTGCCGTTCAACACCATGGTCCGGGTGACCAATCCGGCCAACGGCAAGTCGGTCGTCGTTCGGATCAACGACCGGGGGCCGTTCATCAGCGGCCGGTGCCTGGACCTCTCCCGCGCCGCCTTCGCGGCGATCGCCTCGACTTCCCTCGGCGCGGTGACCGTTCGGTACGAGGTGCTCGGCTGATCCCGTGACGTGCGGCGATCGGGCCCGTGGAGCGGTCCGGCCGGGCAGAACATGCTCAGACGACGGGCCAGGTTCATTCACCCGTTCACCTCAATCAGGCATGCTGTCCGGTATACGCACACAACCCTTCCAGTCGGGCCGCGGCCCACTGAGCCCCGGATCCCGCGCCGGACTCGGCGCGGCCCTCGCCCTGCTCGCACTCGTGTCCGCGATGGAGCTGGCGGGGCGAGCGTCGTCGCACCAAGCAGATTCCGACGGCCGTATCTCGCACTACCTCGCCCTGATGGTGGCCGCCCCGATTCTGGCCGCCGCGCTGGCCTCCTGGTGGGTCGTGCTGGGGGTGGGTATCCTCGCCACGGCCATCGGGGCCGCCTTCGCCCTGACCGAGCCGACCACGTCCCTGGTCTCCGCCGTCAACGTCGCCGCCGTAGCGTTGGCCACCGCGATCGCCAGCGCCGTGGCGGCGGTACGCCAGCGCCAGGCCGAGAAGATCGCCGAACTGTCCCGGCTCGCCTCGGTCGCCCAGCAGGCGGTGCTTCGACCGATCGGGCCGCAGGTCGGCACGCTCGCGGTGGCCGCCCGCTATATCTCCTCCACCGCCCGGGCCGAGATCGGCGGCGACCTGTACGAGGCGATGGACACCCCGTACGGCGTCCGCATGATCATCGGCGATGTGCGGGGCAAGGGGCTGGACGCGGTCCGGCTGGCCAGCATCGTGCTCGGGTCGTACCGGCATGTGGCGTACGAGCGGGCGGACCTGCGCGCGGTGGTGACCGACCTGGACCGGGCGGTGGCCCGCAACGTGGGCGACGAGGACTTCGTCACCGCCGCGTTGGTCGAGGAGCGGGGCGGCACCCTCACCATCGTCAGCTGTGGGCACCCGTCGCCGCTGCTGCTGCGCCGGGGCGCGGTGATCCCGCTGGAACCGCCCGCGCCCGCGCCCCCGCTGGGCTTCATGCCGGTGGTCCGTCCCCGGGTGGAACGGCTCGAACCGGGCGACCGGTTGCTGCTCTTCACCGACGGGCTGGGGGAAGCGCGCCGGGACGGCGAGTTCTTCCCGACGGCTGACCGGGCCTGGCGGCTGCTCGGCCACGGCACGGTCGCGGACGGCCTCGCCTCGCTGGAGACCGCCCTGGTCGAGTGGGTGCACGGGCGACTCGACGACGACATCGCGCTGGTCCTGATGGAATACACCGGCCCGCGTACGGGGGTGGGGGCGGCCGTGCCGAGTTGGGAGGTCGGCGCGACGGAGAGCTGATGCTCTCCGGGCGGCTCAGCCGGTCCGGCGGAACCGTCGGCGTCGCCGGCTAGCGTCCGCATATGTGACCGCTGTCACTTTCACGATCGGCTTGTCGTTGCCTACCGATGAGTAATACAGTCTGAGTTACTGATCGGTAACAGCTGTTCGGAAGCGGGGCCAGCGAGCATGACCCACTACAAGAGCAATCTTCGAGACCTCGAGTTCAACCTGTTCGAGGTCTTCGGGGCGGACCGGACGTTCGGCCAGGCGCCGTACACGGACCTGGACGTCGACACCGCCCGCAGCTTCCTTGCCGAGGTCGACCGCCTGGCCCGCGAGGATCTGGCCGCCAGCTACGCGGACAGTGACCGCAACCCGCCGACCTTCGACCCGGCGACGCACACCGCACCGCTGCCGGAGTCGTTCAAGAAGTCTTACCAGGCCTTCATGGATTCGGAGTTCTGGCGGCTGGACCTTCCGGAGGCCCTCGGCGGCACCAGCGCCCCCCGCGCCCTCTGGTGGTCGCTCGCCGAGCTGGTACTCGGCGCTAACGCCCCGATCTGGATGTACGCCTCCGGCCCGTCCTTCGCGCACGTGCTGCACGTCGAGGGCACCGAGCGGCAGCGGAAGTGGGCCAAGCTCTTCATCGAGCAGCAGTGGGGCTCCACCATGGTGCTGACCGAGCCGGACGCCGGCTCGGACGTGGGCACCGGCCGTACCCGGGCCATCCCGCAGCCGGACGGCTCCTGGCACATCGAGGGCGTCAAGCGCTTCATCACCTCGGGCGAGCACGACCTCGCCGACAACATCGTCCACTATGTGCTGGCCCGCCCGGTCGGCGTCGAGGGCGTCGGCGGCCCGGGCACCAAGGGCCTGTCCCTCTTCGTCGTGCCGAAGTACCACTTCGACGAGGAGACCGGCGAGCTGGGCGAGCGCAACGGCGTCTTCGCCACCAATGTCGAGCACAAGATGGGCCTGAAGGTCTCCAACACCTGCGAGATGACCTTCGGCGAGCACGGCGTCCCGGCCAAGGGCTGGCTGCTGGGTGACAAGCACGACGGCATCCGGCAGATGTTCATGATCATCGAGTACGCCCGGATGATGGTCGGCACCAAGGCGATCGCCACCCTCTCCACCGGCTACCTCAACGCCCTCGAATACGCGAAGAACCGGGTGCAGGGCGCCGACCTGGTCCAGCAGGCCGACAAGAGCGCGCCGCGGGTCACCATCACCCACCACCCGGACGTGCGCCGCTCGCTGCTCATGCAGAAGTCGTACGCCGAGGGCCTGCGCGCGCTCGTCTGCTATACGGCGACCTGGCAGGACCGGGTCGCGATCGCCGAGGCGGCCGGCGACGAACAGGCCACCAAGGTGGCCAAGCGAGTCAACGATCTGCTGCTGCCGTTGGTCAAGGGCGTCGGCTCGGAGCGGGCGTACGAGCTGCTCGGCCACGAGTCGCTGCAGACCTTCGGCGGCTCCGGCTTCCTGCAGGACTACCCGCTGGAGCAGTATGTCCGCGATGCCAAGATCGACACCCTGTACGAGGGCACCACGGCGATCCAGAGCCTCGACCTCATCTTCCGGAAGATCGTCCGGGACAACGGCAAGGCCCTGCTGGCGGTCGCCGGCGAGATCCAGGAGTTCATCACCTCCGAGGCCGGCAACGGCCAGCTCAAGGAGGAGCGGCAGGCGCTCGGCAAGGCACTCGCCGAGATCCAGAACATTCTCGGCGTGCTGACCGGCTGGCTCGGCGAGGCCCAGTCCGGCGACACGCGGGCCCTCTACAAGGTCGGCCTGAGCAGCCGGCGGTTCCTGCTGGCGGTCGGCGACCTGGTTGTCGGCTGGCTGTTGCAGAAGCAGGCGGACGTGGCATTGAAGGCGCTGGCCGGCGAGGTCTCCGTCGCCGACCGGGCGTTCTACACCGGCAAGGTGGCCGCCGCCCGGTTCTTCGCCCGCGAGGTGCTGCCCCGAATCGGCGCCGACCGGCGGATCATTGAGGGCGCCGACCTGGAGATCATGGACCTCCCGGAGGAGGCGTTCTGACCCTATCTGGGGTGATTCGAGCGGTTCGACCCTGACGAACGGCGGCCGGCGAGCGGACAGC